>JAQWZU010000056.1 GCA_029253285.1 Akkermansiaceae bacterium
AGATTCGATTTCTCCATTTTGTCCCAAAACTGAAGATAAGCATTGGAAAACTCGAAACCGTCCAGGCCGAGTTCGTTGATGACCTTCGGACGCATCACATTAAAGCCCGCGAACATCCAGCACCGTCCCGAGGACTTCTGATTGGTAATCCCCTTCGTCTTAATCTTGTGACTAAAGTGCCCGTCCTCGCCCGCGACGATCTCACGATTTAACGCGAGTTTGTTGATTTCGGCATTTGTCACGGCATTGTGCCGCGCACGGTCTCCGGCATCCATTTCGTATCCATCGCGAAGGTTCGCAAGAAGTTCGGGGGTCAGTGCTCCGGGAGATTCGGCTCGGGTATTCATTAAAGTAACTAAACTGGCGGCGGCCAGAGCGATCAAATTTCGGTTCATGGCTTTCCACCTGTAATAGGATGGTCAGAAGCCCATGCAAAGGTTCAATTTTCCCACCTTTTCAAGAAGCCTGCCTCCAAAGAATCAGGCCTTCTCCACCCTCACTATTAATAGATTTCCAGAGGCATTCGACGTCTGGATCACCTTCCTGAGACTGACTTGTTCGGCAGTTTCCCACAATCTGCAGTAACGCCCGATTACATCGCTGTATGGATTCTTGCGACCTTTCCGGAGATACCCCTCTCGTTGATCAAACACGAAAGGTCAACTGTTTCTGCGCTTCAGTCCCCGCCAACACTCTCGATGCGGATCTTGCCGCCGAAACGTGTCACTCCGCCGTCGTAGCTTAAGTGGAGCATCACCGGGGATCCGTTACTGCGTGAGGGAAGGGTCATCATTCCGATCTCCGCGTCACCACCCACAACAAACGGAAGCTGCGCTGCCGCTACCACCGTCGATTTTCCAGCGTGGTCAACCACGTTCAATGCTCCGTCGGAAGCGATCGTGATTGCGCTGGGAGCGCGCAGCATCCGAGCCGCCTCCTCGTACTTCTGATGGTAGAGATCGGACATAAATCCCGTTCTAGTTCTCCGCGGATGGCTGATCCAGGAGGACACTAAATGGGCTACAGCGAGGATCGCGACCAGAGCCAGAGTCAATTTTATGTATTTGTTCATTTTGTGTGGTGAATACGCGTGCCTCTGTAGCCGAACCTCAAAGGCCTGCCACAGACTACCTGAGGGAACACTTCGATATCAAGGTTAATCGTTGAACTGTCATGTCGCTTTCGACTCACGGCGGGCAGTCTGTTGGTAGCCACGTCTTGTTCGGCTTTTTGAGTTCTGAGCCGTCTACGGCTTCGCTCCTACTGGTTCGATTCCGTTGGGAAGTAGTGGCTCAAACTGTTTCTTACCTTTGGCTTGGAGGTAAAATGTCGCCTTGTCCCCCTTCTGTGGAATTGACCCGTGTCCCTGGGGTCCCGGCAGTGGTGGGATGCGAGTGGAAGGCCGCCACGCGAGAACCTCAATCTCACTGCCAACCTTTACACCCGCACCTTTGGAAACCGTGTCAACTTTGATTCTGATCGTGTATATCCGATCACGATGGATGCCTTTCGCCTTCTCAATTTCGGACTTTTGCGTCTTCGAAGTGACTCCGACAACGGATCCCGTGACAATATGGATTGCCTGCTTCTTAAGTTCCGCATGGCTGAGTGGAGCCACTGCTGCCAGGGCAGAAAATGTAGTGATTAAAACAATTACCGCGACCATTGCGGAGGCTCGTCGTCCAAGGTTGGATGTTGTTTTCATAGTCTACTTTACTTTTCTGCCGAACGTTTGAGTGGACGCGCGACGCCCCTGTGGCGGCGACTCCGAATGCATGAAACCAGGTTGAAGCGCTCTGGGCAATCTCCAACAAAGCCGCTGATAGGCGTCCTTGATTTTCACGATTGTCGCCATGTTGGTGACATCATTTGTTGACGAATTTACGTATCACAATGGATTCCCGGCCACTTTCGTTCAGCCTCTCCTGCCGTGCCTGCGGAATTTCTGACACGGGAATGACTTCGTAACCCAAGAATTCGGTGAAATAATCTGCGGCCCGATTGCTTAACGCAAAGACCCAGGGAATGCCTCGTTCCTTGGCCCGTTCCTCCGCAGCCGTGACGAGGAGTTGGCCGTATCCCAAACCGCCATGGTTTTGCTTCACGTAAAGACAGGCCACTTCAGCGCAATCTGGAGAATCGGAGGGATGCAGCGCGACACAGCCCACGACATTGTCATCCACGGAGAGCACCAGGAAATCGCCCAGCCCGGATTCGATCTCCTCATAGGACCGCGGCACCAGATGCGCGTCACGCATCGAGCGTCCGATCATCGCAAGCAATTCGGGAATATCCTCCACCTCAATCGGGCGGACCGTCAGGTAGTCATCAGCGTGCACCATCACCCCGACACCTTCGTTGGAAAAGAGTTCGTCCATTAAAACCCCTTGATGAGTCTGATCCAAAAGATGCACCCGCGGAATTCCCCGCTTGCAAGCTTCCGCAGCAGAATGAAACAAGCTGGCATCGTTGCCATCCCAGGCGGCGGCATTCTCACGCGAAATGGCATGGATTCCCGCAAGTGCACTAGGCAACATCACGATCAATTTTGCAGCTTCCACCGCACTGGCGAAATCCACCAGTTCATCAGACAAACCATCCATACCCGGGGCTTCAACAAAGGCCAGCTGCCCGCGATTTAAAATCGCCTCCGCTTCCTCATGATTCAGAGACGAGGTCTGCCACTTGAGTTCCCCATCGATAAGGCGTTGTTCCAGTTCCGCTTCCCCGCTGCCCACCGATACGAGCACCAATTGCACCCCGACTTGCTGCAGGGCGGTGAGATCGAGCAAGGCTTCAGCCAGGGCGAGCTCAGTCATTGAGGCAGCATCAACCACCAGCACGAAGATCTTTCCCCGGAAAGACGGAACATACTGCAGGACGGCGCGGAGGTCGCTTTGCACAGGGGTGACGATTACCAAAGACTCAGGACTTTCGCAAGCGAAGCGCGATCCCGGCCAAGAAACTCAGCGCCAGGGCAACTACCGCAAACCAATCGCCCCACAAGGCATAAAGGGTTAAGCCGGACTCACGGGGAATCCACACCGAGGCAAAAAGGGTCCCTTTCGTAAAATGACTCCCGGAGTTGTCCACCAAACGACGATCCTCCCGCGTATAAGGATCGAGAGTCGAGCCGGTTACAGAAATCACCCCGCCCACCCCGGAATTGGCACAGCGGACCATTGGACGCCGCAGTTCGATACAACGGAAACGGGCATTGGCAAAATGCTGGGCCGCGCCCTCGCTTTGCTTAAACCAGCCGTCATTGGTGATATTGACGATCACCTGTGGATCGGCCCGCACCGACTTGCGCGTCAGGCGGCCCACCGTGTCTTCGAAACAAATCGAGGGAATGGCCTGCACGGTTTCCTCACCCACTTTGAGGTCGAGCGGCTCATGGCTTTCGCCAGAGGAAAAACTATCGATGAATGGCACCCCGGCTACTTTCGCATAGAGTTCACGAAGATAGAGCACATCAGGGACCAGCTCCCCAAAAATCACCAGGTGATGCTTTCGGTAGGTCTCAAGATTCCTCTCCGAATCCAGAGTGATCATGGAGTTCCAATATCGGCCGTGCTCAACACGATGAACATATCTTCCTTCAACATATCCCTCCACTTCGTTGGCTCCCGCAATGAAGGTGAAATCTCCCATTTCTCGAATGTCATCGAGCAGATCAGAAAGCGTCATCGTCTCGGGGACACGGGATCCATCTTCCAGAGTGAAGAACCGATCGACCAAAGTTGCCTCGGGCCAAATGACCCAATCCGGCTTGCGAATCACCACCGGAGTTTCACTCCCCTCTGCGGACGTGGCCTTCAGATCCGCATGGGTCTGCGCATCGAGGTCCGCCAGAGCACTACTGACCAAATCAGTAAAGCCTCCAAGAATTTCCTCACGGGGCCACTCCACTTTCCCGGCAGTCTGCGGGATATTTTGCTGAGCCAACAACACCTTGGCTTCGATTTTCTCGCCACTACCGGCGTGACTAAACCGAACCGATCCCACCGTAAATGATCCCATGATCACTAACATCGCGGTCGCAAAATCCCAGTGAAGCAATTTTACAGACTGCTCTTTTGCTTGAAGATAAAAACGCCGTCCCACCTGCACTGCAACTGCGCTAAAGAAGACGGGCAGGAATGACAGTCCGTAGACGCCCACGAACTCGGCATTCTGAGCCATAATGAGATTGTTATGGAAGGCCACGCCCAGGCCATTCCATCCGAACCCCGTGAGCATCCAGCCACGAATCCATTCCATGCCACACCACCAACCGCCGAGCATCGCGGCGTAGCCAAGGCTCCGCCACATCTCTCGGAAGCGCGCAGGGATATCCGTAGCAACCTTAACCTCCTTGCGCCAGGGGTTGGCCGAGTTAGCGGCAAAGGCGCCGAAAATCCCGAAGTAAATCGCAAGATAGAGCGCCATTGTGACCGCACCCAATCCGGTCACGGTCCAGATCCATTTGAGATTGATAAGCCAGAATCCCAGCCCGCTGAGAAAGCCAATTCCAAAGCCAGCCCGTCGTTTCTTCTCGGACCTGCTCGTCCACAGAAGGGGAAGCAGGATCCACATCCACCCCCAGACGATCCAACCCAAGTTAAAGGGAGGAAAGCACAGCGCGAGAAGCGCACCGCTCCCCACCGCCAATCCAGGTCGAAGGTACTTCTTCATTAGCCCATCCGCACGTAGGCGTCTTTTTCAAGCCAGGTCCAGAGATTCTCCAGGGAAGCCGAAACGGCCTCGCGGGAATCTCCTTTTCCGAAGAGGTAATATTTGATTTTGGGTTCGGTTCCCGAAGGACGCACCGCAAGCCGGCGACCATCCTCAAGATCGACAAAGAGCATCGCAGCCTCGGGAATTTCATCTCCCTCTTCGTCGTAAAACCCACCCTTGGCATAGTCCCGCACGCCGGCAGCGGCGGAACCATCCACCTCGGCTGGAGGATTTGTGCTGTAGGATTCGACAAGGGCCGCGATCTTGCGCGCGCCTTCACCACCTTCCATCACGAGTGACTTCCCCATTTCGAGATACACTCCAAACTCTCCCCAAACCTGGTCGCGCAAACCGGCGATGGTCGTGCCTTCACTCATGGCGTATGCCGCCAGTTCCGCGAACATAAGAGCCGAGGCGTTTCCATCCTTATCGCGCACAAAATCCGCTCCGAGGTATCCGTAGCTTTCCTCCCCGCCGAAGACAAAAAACTTGGAATATTCAAGACGCAGCTTACGACTCTCTTCTTCTGAAAGGCTGCGGTAGTCCCCTTTCTTGTCAGCCGGAATGGCGTCCTCGTATTTCTTGAGCTTCTCACCGATGTATTTAAATCCGGTAAGGGTATTCACCACATTGATCCCGAAGTGATGAGCCACGGTGTCTTGAAGTTCCGTCGTTACCAAGGTCTTCACCATCACCGCACGACTGCGGTTACTCTCAGTAAGCCAGCCCAAGTCGAACATCGTCTTGATGCGATACCACCCGATAAGGGACCCGATTTGGTTTCCGGTCAGCAATTCCATTTCTCCGTCACCATTCCGCACCGCCACGCCCATACGGTCGCAGTCGGGGTCGGTGCCGATGACCGCATCCGCGCCCACCTCCTCGGCGAGCTTGATGCCCATCGCGAGAGCGGGGCCATTTTCCGGATTAGGCGATTCCACCGTTGGGAATCTCCCGTCATGCGTGTCCTGCTCGGGAACGGTGATCACTTCGAAGCCCAACTCACGCAGCATTGGCACAATGATCACGCCGCCCGTACCATGAAGGTTGGTATAAACAACTTTGGCCTTTCGCCCTTCCAAAAGATCCGGGCGAAGGAGGCAGCTGCGAACTTTATCCATGTAGATGCGATCCATCTCCTCACCGAGCGCGGTAAGCGTTCCGGGAGCATCCACCGGCTCGTAGTCCTCGGTTTCCAATTCATTCACGCGGGCGATGATCCCGCTTGCTTCAGGCTCCACGATTTGGCCGCCGTCGGAGATGTAGGCTTTGAAGCCATTATCGTGCGAAGGATTGTGGCTCGCAGTAAGACACACTCCACCGGCCGCGCGAAGATGACGAATCGCGAAGGAAATTTCCGGAGTGGCACGCGGCCCTTCGAAGAGATAGGCATCGCAACCAAGATCGGTGGCCACCTTGGCGCAGGTCTCGGCGAAGTCTCGGGAGAAATGCCGGGTGTCGTGTCCGATCACAAAGGAAGCCCGCCCTTCGCCTTGGTAGGCATCGCGAATGTAGCTCACATAACCAACCATCGCGCGCTTCAGATTGAAAAAATTCATGGTGGCGGTTCCGACGCAAGGATGCTCGGGGCGATCGAGCGGGCCGCCTTCGCCCTCTTCGGCCTTGGTGATGACGCGTCCGACCGTGCGACCGCGCAACCCACCGGTCCCAAAGGCCAGAGTTTTGAAGAAGCGGTCATCAATTTCCTGCCATTCTCCGGCGGTCACGAGTTCGGCAATCGCGGCCTCCCCAAGCGGTGACGAGGTTCCCTTCAAATAGAGGTCGATGTTTCCTGATGTCTCGGCAGAGATTTCACCATTGCTGACAGCTTGCTCTAAAAGGGATTTCCAATCGCTCATATCTAATGCGATGATAAAAGCCCGCCGCGCAATGTCCAACTCCAACCCACGCCTTCAAAAATTGATCCAAACCGCCCTCGGCAAACGGGAGCACCTTCTCACCGACGAGACCGACCTGGTGCGGCTCATCGACGGCGACGGCGACGGACTTCCCGGCATCATTCTCGAGAATTTCGGCCCCGGTTGGCTTATTTCGACTCAGGAAGGCAGATTGGACCGGCGAATTATGGACGAACTTTCACCTCTGGCTCCCTCCCTCTATTGGAAGCGGCTCGACCAACATCTCAAGGAAGCACCCCAACATCTGAGCGGCCCTGAGCTCCCGGAATTCTTCACCGGAAAGGAAAACGGCCTCATCAGCCGTCTCTCATTTCAGTCCGGATACTCCCAGGGCATCTTCATCGACCAACGCGACAACCGGGCCCACCTCCGCGAGATGGTCAAACCCGGCCAAACTGTCCTCAACACCTTCTCTTATACTGGGTTTTTCTCGGTTGCCGCTGCGGCTGCTGGAGCAACCACCACCACCCTCGATCTCTCGCAAGTCTATCTCGACTGGGCGAAGGAGAACTTTCGCCTCAACCAACTCGACGCCGAGAAGCACTATTTCTGCAAGGGCGACACCTTCCATTGGCTCAAACGATTCGCCAGGCAAGGCCGTCGATTTGACTACATCGTTCTCGATCCTCCGACCTTCTCCCGCGACGACAAAGGAAAGGTCTTTCGAGTTGAGAAAGACTACGGAAGGCTTTTTAAGATGGCATTCGACTGCCTCGCGCCCGGCGGGACCATTTTGGCGTGCACAAATTTCCGCGGAATGCGCACGCACGAGTTCGAAGCCCAATTGGAAAAATCCAGCCCGAAACCGCTCCGGATGGTCTCTGCGGAGATGCCCGACGACTTCCCCGAAAGTCCCTACCTTAAATCGATTTGGGCAACAACCTAGGGAACGAACACTACCCCATCCAGCCAGCAAGTTCACGCTGGAGAGCCGGATTCAGATTCACGTTGAAACTTTCAGGCAACTCAATGGTCGCCCGCTTCCCGGCCCCGCTTTGAATGTGTATCAAGACGGGGACCTTTCCAGGATACTCGAGAAGAACCTCTTTAATCTTTTGGAGATCATCCGGATTGTTCCGCCCGGTCCAGAGAATCAACTCGAGGGCCCCACCGACTTTCTTGCGCTTTGATTTCAGCTCTTTGATCTGAGATCCCGTCAGGCGTCGTTGCTCGGTCCGATCATCGACACTAACCTGCGCCTTGAATTGAATCACCTTCCCCGCCTCCATCAGCCCGGCATCACGCGCCGGCAAATAGGACTCAGACCAACAAACCATTTCGCGATCCCCGGTAAAGTCCTGCAAATAGACTACGCCAAATGGCTTCCCGGTTCGAGTGGTCTTGTGCTCCACCATGCGAATCATTCCCGCAAAAGGAAACCGAGCCCGCTTGTCGCTGAGATCCACTTCGTCGAGGAGGCCAAACTTGATGAACCGATCGGAATCCACGACGCCGCGAAACTTATCGAGCGGATGCCCCGTGACGTAAAATCCGAGGAGTTCTTTTTCGTGTTCCAACCGCTCGTCCTTCGGCCATTCCTCAATCGCCGGACTCTTATCCGTCACCGGCGGAGGGGCCGCGAATTGCATTGCGTCAAATAAACCACCCTGCCCAGTGGCCCGGTCTTTTTGCGCACTACTCGCACTGGCGACCACCTTTTCGACCCGTGCCGTCATTCCAGCGCGTGACTCACTGGTCCAGTCGAGAGCGCCGGCCTTAATGAGGTTTTCGAGAATGCGTTTATTAATCGTTTTGGAATCGAGACGGTTGCAAAAATCATCAAGCGATTCAAAGGGACCGTTATCTTTGCGATCCTTAATCGCCATGGCCATGGCACCGGCACCGACATTTTTGATCGCCGCCAATCCGTAGCGAATTCCCTGCCTTCCCCCCAGAATCTCCTCAGGCGAGAACCGCAGCTGTGACTTATTGAGATCCGGTGGAAGAATTTCAAAATTCATCCGCTGGCATTCGTTCACAAAGACACCAATTTTGTCAGTGTTATTGATCTCGTTCGACAGCAGGCCCGACATGAATTCCACCGGGAAATTCGCCTTCAAATAACCGGTCCAATACGAAATGAATCCGTAACAAGCCGAGTGTGATTTATTGAAACCATACCCTGCAAAACCCGCGATCTTATCGAAAATCAGGTTGGCATTGCGTGCATCGATATCATTGGTCTCCTTCGCCCCTTTCACGAAAGTTTCCCGCTGCTTGTCCATCTCCTCCTTCTTCTTCTTACCCATCGCGCGGCGAAGAATATCCGCACCACCCAAAGTATAACCCGCGAGCATCTTGGCGGCATTCTGAACCTGCTCCTGATAGATCATCACCCCGTAGGTGTCTCCGCAAATTTCTTCAAGGAGAGGATGTTCGTAATTGGGCTGCTGGCGCCCTTCCTTCACCTCGATCATTTGATCAATGTACTGCATCGCACCAGGACGGTAGAGCGCGAGAAGGTCAATGATGTCCTCGATCTTGTTAATACCGTACTTGCGGCAGGTTTCGACCATCCCGCCACTCTCCAACTGAAAGACTCCCATTGTCTCACCCGCATTGAGCATTTTAAAAGTGGCTTTGTCCTCTAGCGAAATTTCGTAAATATCAAAGTCTGGCGTGTGCTTGTGAATGTGATCCACCGCTTCCTGGATCACGGTCATGTTTTTCAAGCCAAGGAAGTCCATCTTGAGCAATCCCACATCGGTAATCGCTCCCATGTCGTATTGGGTGACCACTTCCCCTTCATTACCCCGGGTCAGCGGAACGTGTTCGTCGAGATTCCCATCGCCAATTACCACCCCCGCCGCATGCACCCCAACGTTTCTGGTGAGGCCTTCCAGTTTCAAGGCATACTCCCAGAGTTGCTTATAGGTCGAACTGCTCTCGATCAATTCCCTCAACTCGGTTTTCTCCTTATACTCACCAGCCAGTTTCACTCCGGGCTTGGCCTCAATCATCTTGGAAATGGTATCAGCTTCCCCGTAGCTAATGCCCATCACCCGGGCGACGTCGCGGATCACCGACTTGGCTCCCAAGGTGCCGTAGGTGATAATATGAGAGACGCAACGCTCTCCATACTTGCGACGGACATACTCGATGACCTCGGGGCGACGGGTTTGACAGAAGTCGATATCAACATCGGGCGGACTCACCCGCTCGGGATTAAGGAATCGCTCAAACAACAGACCAAAACGCATCGGACAAATGTCGGTGATCAGCATGCAATACGCGACAAGGGAGCCCGCAGCCGATCCCCGGCCGGGCCCGACCGGAATCTTGTTATCCTTCGCCCAAACAATAAAGTCCGCCGTGATCAGGAAGTACGAAGCAAACTTGAGTTGGGTAATAATCCCCATCTCATACTCCAATCGCTCGATCAACTCGGGATCCTTGGCCCTCTCACCGTAGCGGAGTTCCAAACCCCGGTAGCACTCGGACCGGAAGAAATCGTTCGGAGTCGAGCCATCTTCAGGCCGGAATTCGGGGTATTTTTCGGACGAGGTCGGATCAAGGACAAACTCGACATTGCATCGCTCGGCAATCTCCAGGGTCGTATCGCATGCTCCGGGAATCTCAGCAAAGAGGTCACGCATTTCCTCGGCCGTTTTAAAGTAGACTTCAGTCGGATACCTCATGCGATTTTCGTCGATCACAAGTCGGCCGATCCCGATACAAATCATCACGTCATGTGCCTCGTGATCATCGCGGTTCAGAAAATGAACATCGTTCGCGGCGACCGTCTTCACGCCCATCTTTTCCGCAAAGCGAACCAACACCTCGTTGCACTTCGCCTGCTGCTCCATCCCGTGGTTGTGGACCTCAAAATAGAAATTTTCTTTCCCATAAATCTCTGCAAGTTCCACCGCAGTTTCCCATGCAATATCCTCCTGGTCTTGAAGAATCCACTCATTGACCGGACCGGAAATACAACCGCTCAGGCAGATGATTCCTTCCGAGAATTTTTGAAGAAGTTCGCGATCCACCCGGGGCTTCCCGTAATAGGAACCCTCCAAATGCCCCACAGAAACCAGCTTCTGCAAATTTACCCAACCGACGTTATTCTCCGCCAGGAGAGTCATGTGACAGGCGCGCTTGCGGCCAGGGATTTCCTTTTTGTCCTCGATGCCCTCCGGGGCGAGATAGATTTCACACCCCAGAATGGGCTTCACCCCGGCAGACTTACAGGCTTTGTAAAACGAGATCGCTCCGTAGAGATTCCCATGATCGGTCATCGCCACCGCCGGCATTCCCAGCTCAGCAGCCCGGGCCGCCACGTCTTTGGTCCGACAGGCTCCATCGAGCGTGGAATACTCGGTATGCAAATGAAGATGGACAAAGGAATCGGACATCCCCGTCACCATGTCACGGAACGGACAAGTTTGAACTCAGAACTGACGAGGTGAACACTTTGTGAATAAGTTCGCCTTATAATCTACAATTTCCCCCCTCGAAGGTAAGCTCGGTCATGCTTCGATTCTCTCCGGCACTGCCAGGGAAGAACTCATCGACTCTGATTTCAAAAGCGCCCTATTTGTGAAAATGGGCTCGGGAACATTTTTGAACCTTCCGAAAATAGATTTCAACTTCACCTCGCCGAGACCGGAACTCGTGAAGCGCCTGTCATTGAATGGGCTACCGACCTAAGTAACTGGGAGATCGTTCCAAGTGAGAAGATGCTTGTGGAAGACAACGCAATCCCCATTGGGACCAGTCTGCTGACTATCGGGGCTCAAGGAGATGAAGGAACCCACTACTATCGGGTCCGAATGGTCTTTGACTAAATAAAAGCATTGTTCCGGATCATTAAAAAAAACTGGGCACGCCGGATAAATGTGTTTTAGTGCGGGCTGTCGAGGAGTAATCCAACATCCTCGCAACCAAAGAAAACATGAAAACTACAATCACAATGATCGCTGCTTTTGCAGCTTTCACAGCCGGAGCCGTTGCCGCTCCAGTCGTGACAACCACAACCACCCAAGCGGAGGTTGTGGCTGCTGATGAAAAGACGACCGTTTTGGCCGTCACAGGATTACGGTGAGCATCCGGATGTTCTAGAAAAGTGCAGGCTGCACTTAAAGGAGTCAAGGGAGTCACCAAAGTCAAAGTCGGCAAAAAGACCGGCACTAACGCTGACACCACCGTTACCGCTGGGAAAGGCGTCAAAGTTGCCGACATGGTCGCCGCCCTTAAAAAGGTTGGTTACGGTGCAACTGAAAAGAAGGCAGACTCATAATCTGATTCAGTTCGACAAGAACTGAACCCTGATATTTTTCAAATTTAGAAACCCACGTTGTCACATGACAGCGTGGGTTTTTATTTAACCTTTCCGTAATATTTACGAACTGGGAATTCCTATCAGAGGTTTGACAAACAGAGGGGAAATCGACGATCCACCCTTGTTGCGGAATTATATTTTATGAAATTCGGCGCCACGGAGGTCACCAATAGCTACGCTATTCAACCCGGAACCAAAACCCTCATGAATGTCGGCTCCGTGGGCCAACCACGGGACGGAGATCCCCGCGCTGCTTACGTCGTCTACGATGCCGGGGCTCAAATTTTCACCTTCCAGCGGATTGCCTACAACATCGAGAAAACCCAGAAACGTCTTCGTGAAATCGGCCTCCCGGAAGACCTTGCTGATCGCTTGAGCGAGGCCCCTTGAAGAACGACTTCCAGATCCGGCGATTTCTTCAATTCACTCTCCAAAGAGAAAGCCCCGGGAGTTTGCACTCACCGGGGCTCTGTAATTCTTAGAGGCTGATCTTACTCACCTAACGCTTCGGCGGGAGGAGTATTAGCAACTTCCGACGGAGGAGTAATCTCTTCACCTTCGGGTGTTTCAGGCTCTTCTTTCACAGGCTCGGGCTCTTCCACGGTCATTTCGAAGTCTGAGCTCTTGTGAACGGGGAATCCCGTTCCAGCTGGGATGAGGTGTCCAAGAATGACGTTCTCCTTGAATCCGCGGAGAGTATCAATCTTACCGAGAGTCGCGGCATCAGTCAGGACACGGGTGGTGTCCTGGAAAGACGCAGCCGAGATGAAGGATTCCGTCTCGATCGAGGCCTTGGTGATTCCGAGGAGAACGGGCTCAGCTTCGGCAGGCTTACCACCTTCTGAAGTGACACGCTTGTTTTCGGCATTGAAGGTCGTCTTCTCAATCTGGTCACCCCAAAGGAATTCGGTATCGCCCGGCTCGGTGATCTTCACCTTGCGAAGCATTTGACGGATAATGATCTCAATGTGCTTATCATTAATCTCCACACCCTGCGAACGGTAAACAGTCTGAACCTCGTTATTGAGGTGCTCCTGCAGTGCCTGCGGTCCGCATGCCTCGAGAAGGTCTTCCGGAGCAACAGGTCCCTCGGTAATCTGATCACCACGCAACACAGTATCTCCTTCACCAACAATCATGTGCTTGCCCATTGGAACAAGATGATCAGCAGTTTCGCCGGATTCGAGGTGAGTCACGATGACCTTGCGCTTACCGCGGACAGTGCCTCCAAAGGAGATTTCACCGTCGAGCTTGGCAATGACACAGGCGTCTTTCGGACGACGAGCCTCGAAGAGTTCGGCAACCCGTGGAAGACCACCGGTAATGTCACCGGTCTTGGCAACTTTACGTGGAGTTCGCGCAAGCTGCGTTCCGCCAGCGATCTTCTGCTTATCCTTCACCGCGAGGCGGGCACCCACTGGAATCGAGTAGCTGTGAAGCACATCACCGGACTTGGCATCAACGATCACAACCTGGGGATGCAGATCCTCTTTGTGTTCGGTAACGGTCATGCCCTTCTTACCGGTCTGCTTGTCTGTTTCAGACTGCACGGTAATTCCAGAAATCATGTCGCGGAACTCCACCTTACCACCGCTTTCAGCGATGATGGGGACAGAGTGCGGATCCCAAGTCAGGATCTTCTGCCCTTTCTTCACGTTGCCGCCGTCTCCGACGGTAATGAAGGAACCAATCACGACATTGTAGGATTCAAGCTCAAGGCCTTTGGCGTCGCGAACGAGAATCGAACCACCTTTGTTCAGAACAACATGGTTTCCATCAACATCCTCAACAGTGCGTAGTTCTTTGAAATACATCACACCCTTGCTCTTAGACTTCACCTCGGGCTGCTTGCTGGCACCAATGGCCACACCACCGGAGTGGAATGTCCGCATGGTCAGCTGCGTTCCGGGCTCACCAATCGACTGGGCAGCGATGATCCCGACGGCCTCACCAATCTTACCGAGATTTCCGGTCGCCAGGTTGAGGCCATAACAAGTCTGGCAACATCCACGCTCGGATTCACAAGTAAGCGGAGAGCGAATCTTGAGACGCTCGTGACCAACGTTCTCGACGGCTTTGGAAATGTCTTCATCCATCAACTGACCAATCTTAACGATGGTTTTTCCAGTGACAGGATCGACGATCTTCTCGCAGGAAGAACGACCAAAGATACGGGACTGCAGTGAAGCTGCTTCCTCGTCACCCGAGTAAATCGCGTGAACAGTGATTCCTTTTACGGTGCCGCAATCCGGCTCGGTGATGATCACGTCCTGGGAAACATCAACCAACTTACGGGTCATGTATCCTGAGTCCGCAGTCTTAAGAGCGGTATCGGCGAGACCTTTACGCGCTCCGTGAGTGGAGATGAAGTATTCCAACACCGAGAGGCCTTCACGGAAGTTCGAAGTAATGGGACGTTCGATAATCTCACCCGACGGCTTGGCCATCAAACCACGCATTCCGGAGAGCTGCTTAATCTGGTTCTTGTTACCACGAGCACCGGAGTCTACCATCATGAAGAGCGGGTTAGCTTTCTCGGAACCTTCGTTGTATTCGAGTTTGCGATAAAGAGCATTCGCAATGTTGTCGGAAGCACGAGTCCAAACGTCGACCACCTTCTGGTAACGCTCACCGTCGGTGATGACACCATTGCGGTAATGCTTGGAAACAGTCTCAATCTCAGCGTAAGCCTTCTTGAGTTCCTCGGGTTTCTCCTCGGGAATCACCATGTCGACGATACCAATGGAACAACCGGAACGGGTCGCTTCAGCAAAGCCAAGTGACTTCAAGCGGTCCATGGTTTTTACGGTCTCGGGACCACCGGCACACTGATAGCAGCGCCAAATGATGTCTCCGATTTGTCCTTTGCCAACGTTGTTGTTGATGAAGCCAACTCCTTCAGGCCAGATCTCGTTGAAGCGAACACGACCAGGAGTGGTTTCGAGAATCTTGGATTCCTTGTCACCAAAGACAGTATCCTTACCGTAGTCCGGGTTACGCACGCGGATATACTGGTGGTAGTCGACCTTGCGGTTAGCGATCGCGAACTCCACTTCAGTGGTGTTTTCGAAGAGGCTCAAGTGACCTTGCTTTTCGATCTCCTTGGGAGTGCGAACTCGGGCCCAGGTGAGGTAGTAGGTTCCAAGAATAATATCCTGCGAGGGAGTAATCACGGGACGTCCTGATGCCGGCGAGAAGATGTTATTAGTCGCAAGCATAAGCTGGCGACACTCCATCTGGGCTTCAACCGAGAGTGGCACGTGCACCGCCATCTGGTCACCATCGAAATCAGCATTGTATGCTCCGCAAGTCAGCGGGTGCAAACGAATAGCAGATCCCTCAATAAGGACGGGCTCGAAAGCCTGGATGGACAAACGGTGAAGAGTCGGCGCGCGGTTCAGCATCACCGGATGACCTTTGGTCACTTCAGCAAGGATGTCCCAGACTTCGGTAGTCTTGCGGTCGATCATCTTCTTGGCTGAACGAACAGTATGGCAGTAGCCCAGTTCCTTCAGACGACGGATGATGAATGGCTCGAAGAGTGTTAGAGCCATCTTCTTGGGAAGTCCGCACTGGCTGAGCTTGAGCTCAGGACCAATCACGATCACGGAACGACCGGAGTAGTCCACGCGCTTACCAAGGAGGTTCTGACGAAAACGTCCGCCCTTACCCTTGAGCATGTCGGAAAGCGACTTGAGAGCACGGTTGCCGGCTCCGGTCACGGCCCGTCCATGACGTCCGTTATCGAAGAGGGCGTCAACCGCTTCCTGCAGCATGCGCTTCTCGTTTCGGATAATGACCTCAGGAGTTTTCAACTGCATCAAGTTACGGAGACGATTGTTCCGGTTAATGACACGGCGATAGAGATCGTTCAGGTCGGAAGTCGCGAAGCGGCCACCTTCCAAAGGCACCAGAGGACGAAGGTCGGGAGGAATGACAGGAAGAACCGTCATGATCATCCACTCGGGACGCGTGTTCGAGTAGAGAAATCCGCGGGCGAGCTTGAGGCGCTTGGCCAGCTTCTTGCGGTTCTGCTTCGAACGAGTCGCTTCCATGGCTTCTTCAAGCTCAACGATAAGCTTTTCAAGGTCGGTCTGGCTCAGGAGATCACGAATCGCCTCGGCACCCATTCCGGCGCGGAAGGCTTCATCACCGTAGTCTTCCTCGGCGTCACGGAGTTCATTCTCGGTGAGGAGCTGGCCAGCCTCAAGAGGAGTCTTACCAGGCTCGGTCACGAGGTAGTCTTCGTAGTAAATCACACGCTCAAGCTCACGCGCGGTCATGTCGAGGACAAGACCAATACGGGAAGGCATACACTTGTAGAACCAAATGTGGGAGACCGGAACAGCAAGGTCGATGTGGCCCATGCGCTCACGACGAACGCGAGAGAGGGTCACCTCAACACCACAACGGTCACAGACGGTCCCCTTGTGTTTGATGCGCTTGTATTTTCCGCAAGCACATTCCCAGTCGCGGGTCGGTCCGAAGATCCGCTCGCAGAAGAGTCCGCCTTTTTCCGGCTTGAATGTCCGGTAGTTGATGGTTTCAGGATTAAGAACCTCGCCATTGGACCAAGACCGGATGGTCTCGGGATTGGCAACGGTAATAGAAACCTGGTCGAAGGGATCCGGCTTGGTATCCACTCCGTAAAGTTCGCGAAGATTAGTTTCAACACTCATGAGATCAGTTTAAGTAGTTTGGATTTTATGTTCTCTGGGTTGGATTTAGACAGTGAGATCATCGAGGGAGAAGTCCTCGTTGTTACTGGCGCCGGGCTCGGATCCGGAACGTCCAGGACGGACATCCAAACCGAGTGACTGCATTTCTTTGATCAAGACGTTGAAACTCTCAGGAGTTCCCGCTTCGAGTTGATTGTCCCCTTTCACGATGGCTTCGTAGATGCGCGTGCGGCCTTGCACGTCATCGGATTTCACCGTGAGAAGTTCTTGGAGAGTATAGGCGGCGCCGTAGGCTTCGAGCGCCCACACCTCCATCTCTCCAAATCGCTGACCACCATACTGAGCCTTACCACCGAGCGGTTGCTGAGTGACAAGTGAGTATGGACCAACGGCACGAGCGTGAATCTTGTCAGCCACGAGGTGACCAAGCTTCAACATGTAAATGATTCCGACCACAACAGGCTGGTGAATGGCATCACCAGTGCGTCCATCGTAAAGAGTCGACTTGCCAGCGACTGATCCGTCTTTGCCGTCACCAATCCAGGTGAAGCCTTCGACTTTCTTCGCTTCGCTCATGTATTCCCAAATCTTGGATTCGTGAATACCGTCAAAAATTGGAGTCGCAACCTTGAAGCCGAGCGCTTTCGCGGCGACACCGAGGTGGGTTTCAAGGACCTGTCCAACGTTCATACGAGATGGCACCCCGAGCGGATTGAGGCAGATATCAACGGGAGTTCCGTCGGAGAGGTAAGGCATGTCCGCCTCGGGCACAATGACCGCAACCACCCCTTTGTTTCCGTGACGACCGGCCATCTTGTCACCCACACTCAGCTTACGCTTGGCAGCAACATAGACCTTCACTTCCTTGACCACGCCGGGATCGACTTCGTCACCACTCTCAATTTGATCGAGGCGGCGCTCACGGTCTCCGTCGAGTTCCGCGAAGCGGCTTTCGAATCCGGAAATGATTTCGAGGATCTTGTTACGAATTGGAGAGGGATCAATCTCGATGTGATCATAGACCGATGCCAACTTGCGAAGGAGAGTCTTGGTGATCTTGCGGTTGGCCGGGATGATAATCTCACCGGACTGCGCATTCACGACATCGAGAGGAATCTTTTCCCCAAGAAGAATATCGGAGAGCTTCTCGGTCAATTGATCGGTCAGCTGATCGTTCTTCTTCTTGTAGTCGTCGTTAATCTTCTTGAGTTGCTTCTTGAGCTTGGCTGGATCTCCTTCGATCTCCTTACGACGGGCTGCGCCATGTGTGGTGATACGGATATCCTGAACAATCCCGGTGCAACCGGAGGGCACACGGAGGGCCGTGTCCTTCACGTCAGCGGCTTTCTCGCCAAAGATCGCACGGAGAAGGCGCTCCTCCGGAGCCAGTTCCGTTTCGGATTTCGGAGTGATTTTACCGATAAGAATATCGCCAGGCTTCACCTCGGCACCGATACGAACGATTCCGTCATGATCGAGGTTCTTGAGAGCCTCTTCACCGACGTTTGGAATGTCGCGGGTGATTTCTTCCGGTCCCAGCTTGGTGTCACGAGCGGCACACTCGAATTCACTGATGTGAATCGAAGTATAGATGTCGTCTTTCACCATGCGCTCGGAGATCACGATAGCATCCTCGAAGTTGTATCCGTTCCATGGCATAAAGGCCACGAGAACGTTGGCTCCAAGAGCGAGTTCACCGTGCTGGGTGTTTGGACCATCCGCAATGATATCGCCGTTCTTGATCTTTTGACCCGATCTTACGAGCGGCTTCTGGTTGATGCATGAACCGGAGTTCGACCGCATGAACTTACGAAGCGGATAGACGAAGACTCCCTTGTCCGGAGCAGAGCGAATCGACTCGGGTTCCGAGAGGAAACGTTCATCGGAGACCGGCAGCGATCCATCCTTGGTGGTGATGATGTATTCGGCGGAGGAAGCTGCGACGATTCCGTCGGCTTCAGCCACGATCACAGCGCGTGAGTCACGAGCGGCTTTCTCCTCAAGTCCGGTGCCGATGTATGGCGAGTCGGAAACGAGAAGCGGCACACCCTGGCGCTGCATGTTGGATCCCATGAGCGCGCGGTTGGCATCATCGTGCTCGAGGAACGGGATGAGGCCGGCGGCCACCGAAACGAGCTGCTTGGGCGAAACGTCCATGTAATCCACCCGGTCGGGAAGAACTTCCAGAAATTCACCACGCTCACG
The DNA here is from genome assembly GCA_029253285.1 of Akkermansiaceae bacterium. Classification (GTDB taxonomy): domain Bacteria; phylum Verrucomicrobiota; class Verrucomicrobiia; order Verrucomicrobiales; family Akkermansiaceae; genus SW10. The sequence goes on from JAQWZU010000056.1 coordinate 18,801, forward strand.
GGCGGTGATTTTCTCGTTAAGGAAGCCACCCTTCTTGTCGATGCTGTTATTCGCCTGAGCAATCAGGTATCCCTCTTCCTGGTCGGCGGTAAGATACTCAATAGTGTTGGAGACCTTACCCTTCTTGACGACACGGTAAGGAGTTTCAATGAACCCGAACTCGTTGATACGAGCATAGGTGCACATCGAGTTGATGAGTCCGATGTTCGGACCTTCCGGAGTCTCAATCGGGCAAATCCGTCCGTAGTGGGAAGTGTGAACGTCTCGCACTTCAAAACCAGCACGGTCGCGGTTGAGTCCGCCCGGTCCAAGAGCCGAAAGACGGCGCTTGTGGGTCAACTCGGCAAGCGGGTTAGTTTGGTCCATGAACTGCGAAAGCTGGGAACGACCGAAGAAATCGCGAACAACCGCGCTGAGCGCTTTCGGGTTGATCAACTTTTGCGGCGTCATGCCTTCGATGTTCACATCAAAGAGAGTCATGCGCTCTTTTACGAGGCGCTCGGTGCGGGCAAGACCGACGCGGCACTGGTTGGCAAGAAGCTCACCAACAGCGCGAACACGGCGTGAACCAAGGTGGTCGATATCGTCGAGGATACCCTCCCCTTTCTTGAGATTGAGAAGATACTTGGTCGCAGCGAGGAAATCCTGACCAACCATAATGCGCTCACCGGCATCGACGTCGATACGAAGCTTCTGATTGATTTTGTAACGACCAACGCGAGTAAGATCGTATTTCTTGGGATCAAAGAAGAGACGTTTCAAAAGAGCGCGGGCATTGGCAGCCGTTGGTGGATCACCAGGGCGCAACTTGCGATAGATATCCTTGAGGGCCGACTCTTCGTCGAATGCAGGATCCTTCTTGAGGGACTTAACGAGAATCTCGTCTTCGCTGGCATCAATGACCTCCACAGTCTTCTGACCGAGGGCAACGAGCTGGCGAACCACTCCGATGGAGAGGGCTTCGTAGGCGCGGGCCACAACAAGCTCACCGTCCTTGATATCCTCGAAAGGCATGAGGGAAGCAAGGGACTCTTCGTCCATCTTGTCGCTGATCTTGAGCTTCTTAATATTGTAGAAGTTCGAAACCAAATCACGCTCGGTAGGATATCCGAGAGCACGAAGGAAAGTCGTTGCGAGGAACTTACGGCGACGACGACGACGGTCGAGGTAGACGTAGGCGAGATCGTTCGTGTCGAACTGAACCTCAAGCCACGATCCGCGGTCGGGAATGATGCGGAAGGAATGAAGAATTTTTCCGTTCAGGTGAATCGACTTCTCAAAGCAGATACCTGGGGAACGGTGAAGCTGTGACACAATGACACGCTCGGCGCCGTTAATCACAAAGGTTCCACGGCGGGTCATCATGGGAAGCTCTCCCATGTAAACACGCTCTTTCTTGGTGCCGGTGTCGTCCTTCAAATTGAAGGTCACATAAAGGGCTGCGGAGAAAGTCTCGCCGGTGCGCAAGGCATCCAGGGCGGTCATCTTCGAATCCTCGATATCATAGGAAACGAAACCGAGTTCAATGGTTTCGTCGTAGCTTTTAATAGGAAAGACCTCCTCAAAAACTGCCTGCAGACCGTTCTCGGTGCGCTGGGAGGGAGGGACGTCTTTTTGCAGGAAATCCTCATAGGATTTTGACTGCACTTCAATAAGGTTTGGAGGTTCGATGACCTCCTCGATGGTTCCGAAGTATTCGCGCTTCAACATAGTGTAATCCGGATGGAATTTACACCGGACCCACAGGGGCCGGTGTTAGAGTTTTTGGTTTGGAATTGCAATTCCGTTTGTGTGCGGTGAGCGGGCACGAACGGAGAACAGCTGATTTCAAGTGGTGAAACGGGCTGATCTCCGGCCGGGCCCAATCCCGGTCGAAACCGGGACTGGGGTAAAATCCGGAGGGTCTACTTGAGCTCGACTTTGGCGCCGGCCTCTTCGAGAGCTTTTTTGGCTTCCTCAGCAGCATCCTTGGCAAGGCCTTCGGCCACAGCAACGGGAGCTGATTCAACAAGCTTCTTGGCTTCGGCAAGACCGAGACCGGAAGCAACTCCGCGAACAGCCTTAATAACAGCAATCTTGTTGCCACCGGCTTCTGCGAGAACCACGTCGAATTCAGTCTTCTCTTCAGCTGGAGCTGCGTCAGCGGCTGGGCCGGCTGCGACTGCTGCAACTGGAGCAGCGGCGGAAACGCCCCACTCTTCTTCAAGGTTCTTAACCAATTCGGCTGCTTCCAAAACGGAAAGCTTACCGAGCTCTTCTGCTAATTTTGTAATGTCTGACATTGTATTGTTTTGTCGGTATCGTCGCGTTCAAGGCTTTTAAACATTTCAATCTCACTGCCGTAAGATCGACGAGGAACCAGTTTTGTTGTCCAGGAATTCCGCTCTTCGATAAATCGCCGATCGGAAAACCATCCGTTCAAATTTGTTGGGTTTAGCTTTCGTCCGGGAACTTGGCTTTAATGACACGAGCCAGCGATCCGGCGGGCTCGTTGATGGTGCGAAGCAACTTGGTTGCCGGCGCGTTGATGGTCGAAAGAAGCATTCCAAGCATAACTTCCCGTGAAGGAAGACTCGCAAGTGCGGTCACTTGGGCGGCATCAAGAACCGATCCGTCGAGGATTCCGGCTTTGATTTCGGGCTTATTGAACTCCTTGGCGAAGTTGGCAACAGCTTTGGCCACGCCACATACATCGGAATCCCCAGTGATGAAGGCGGTCTGGCCTACAAGGCTTTCGCTGAGGTCAGGAAGTCCGGCGTCGGCGAGAACACGCTTCATGAAGGTATTCTTAGCAACGTGACACTCGGCTCCGGCTTCGGAAAGGCGGCCGCGGAGTTCGTCAAACTCAGGAACAGTCACTCCGGTGTAGTCCACTACCAAGACGAAGGGAGACACGTCCACGCGCTCCTTGATTTCATCGAGAATGTATTTTTTATCTGGGTTCATGGTAGTAGATTAAGACGTAGTGTAAATGGATGGATCGAGGCTCAATCCAGGGAGCATCGATGAAGAAATGGTGATATTCTCGATGTAGTTGCCCTTCGCGGAAGCGGGTTTGGCTTTCACGAGACTCTCGATTAAAGCACCGGCATTTTCCGCAATCTGCTCTTCGGAGAAGGAAGCCTTTCCAACGGCAGCAGCGATGTTGGCGTTTTTGTCGATCTTATAATCGATACGACCGGCCTTAACAGCATTGACCGCCTTGGCGGTATCGTCGGTCACAGTGCCGGTCTTTGGGTTGGGCATGAGGCCGCGGGGTCCGAGAACCCGGGCAACCTTACGCACCTCCGTCATGGCGTCAGGAGTAGCGATGGCCGCGTCGAAATCAACGTAGCCGCCTTGCACCTTCTTGATGAGATCTTCGAATCCCACTTCGTCAGCACCTGCTTCTTCGGCAGCCTTGGCCGCATCGCCCTGGGCGAATACGATCACGCGGACAGTCTTACCGGTTCCGTGGGGCAGGGCCACACTTCCGCGGACCATCTGGTCGCTTTTACGAGGATCGACACCCATGTTCGCTGAAATGGTGACTGTTCCGTCGAACTTGGGCGCGGGGAACTTCTTAAGAAGAGCGGCAGCGTCTGCGAGGGAGTATTTCGCTCCTTCTTCGACGAGGGCTGCGGCCTTCGCGTAACGTTTACTTCTTTTATTACTCATTGTCTTTTTGGCAGTGCGATCGGATGGCCTATTAAACCACCCTCCTGCTATTTGATTGCCCTCCTCTCTTCAGAGTCCGGCGAGATTGAATTTAGGCTTCGATTTCGAGGCCCATCTGGCGGGCGGTTCCAGCCAGAATTTTGGCGGCCTGCTCGGGGTCGTTCGTGTTGAGATCAACGATCTTGCGGTCGACGACCTCCATTAGCTTGGCGCGCGATAGCGTACCAACCTTCACTTTGTTGGGTTCACCGGAACCGGAAGCAAGTCCGGCAGCCTTCTTGAGAAGGACCGCTGCGGGCGGCTGCTTGGTAACGAAAGTGAAGCTGCTGTCTTTATAGACCGTGATGATCGTCGGGAGGAGGTCTCCGGCAGACGCCTGGGTCGCCGCGTTGAATTCCTTACAGAAACCCATGATATTAACTCCGGCCTGACCAAGTGCAGGACCGACGGGAGGTGATGGATTTGCTTGTCCTGCCTGGATTTGCAGTTTGAGAACGGATTTTACTTCCTTAGCCATGATATTAGGTGAGTGATAAAGTTTTGCCCTACGGGCGGAGAGGTGTGGTGGGTTTTATTGAGATAAAGTCAAGAAAGAAACAACTTAGGCCTTCTCAACCTGCCAGTATTCGAGCTCCACCGGGGTGGAACGACCAAAAATGGTAACCGCAACGCGGAGCTTGCCCTTTTCAGGGTCAATTTCCTCCACAATGCCGTTTTGACTTTCAAAGGGACCGTCGGAGACCTTTACGGTATCGCCAACTTCGAATTCGATGGACGGACGGACACTGCCTTCACGCTCCTCGATCTGACTGAGCATGCTGGCCACTTCCTTGGCACGCATCGGGATCGGCTGGCTCTTGGCCCCGGCAAATCCGATGGCTCCATCGAGTTCCTGCATGAAATACCAGGTATCCTCGACAACCTCATTGTTGGGCTGCAGAAGGTGCATGTTGATGATGACGTATCCCGGGAAGAATTTCTTCTTACTCTCGGTTTTCTTACCGGCACGGACTTCGGAGACCAATTCGGTAGGAACAAGAACGTTGAAGATCTTGTCGCCAAGCTCTTCCGATTCCACGAGACGCTCGATGCGGCTTTTCACCTTCTGCTCCTGACCGGAGAGAACGTGAACCACATACCATTGGTCTTTCGGTGCGGGAATGGTGGGCATGAGAGTAGTAAAAAGTGATGGGTAAATAAAATGGGACGAAGGCGCCTATTGGGCGAGACCTCCGATGAATGTTACGGCCTGGGTATGAATGAGGTCCCAGAGGCTGACGTAAGCGGCGAGCAGGATGATGGCAACCAGCACGACCAAAGTTGAATCAATCAATTCCTTGAATTTCTTGAATCCACGAACTTTGGGATCGGGATCCCAGGGCCAAGATGCTTTGCGGAGCTCGGTTTTGACCTCACCGATGAATTTGAAGGTTTTTTGGAACATGAAATTGAATGATTGCTGACTGAAGTGGCAGGACAGGCGAGACTCGAACTCGCAACACCTGGTTTTGGAAACCAGTACTCTACCAATTGAGCTACTGTCCTTTTACTTTTAAAGATTTGTTTTTTGAGGCGACTGAGGGGGCACCCCTTACAGAGTGCCCCCATTAAAACCAGCCTGACAGACTGTCACCCGAGCGGGAAAACAATCTGTCGATTTTAGTGATTATTCGAGAATGTCGCCAACACGTCCGGCACCAACGGTGCGGCCGCCTTCACGAATCGCGAATCGCATGGACTTCTCCATAGCAACAGGAGTGATTAGTTCAATTGTGAGGCTGACGTTATCACCAGGCATCACCATTTCAACTCCATCAGGAAGAGAAATAGAACCAGTCACGTCCGTTGTGCGGAAGTAGAACTGCGGACGGTAGTTGCTGAAGAATGGAGTGTGACGTCCACCTTCGTCCTTCGAGAGAACGTAAACTTCAGCAGTAAACTTGGTGTGAGGAGTCACAGAACCAGGCTTCACGATACACTGACCACGCTCGAGGTCGTCCTTCTTAAGTCCGCGGACAAGAAGACCGACGTTGTCCCCTGCACGACCTTCGTCGAGCAACTTACGGAACATTTCGATGTCAGTAATGGTGGTTTTCTGAGTGTCGCGGATACCCACGATCTCAACTTCACCCATCTTCTCGATGATACCACGCTCGATACGTCCGGTAGCAACGGTTCCACGTCCTTCAATCGAGAACACGTCCTCAATAGGCATGAGGAAGTCCTGATCAACCGGGCGCTCAGGCTCAGGAATGTAGCTGTCAACAGCGTCCATGAGCTTAATAATGTTCTCCTTCTGGGCGGCGTCGCCTTCAAGAGCACCAAGGGCGGAACCCTTGACAATGGGGATGTCGTCCCCGGGAAATTCATACATGCTGAGCAACTCGCGCACTTCCATCTCGACGAGCTCAAGGAGCTCATCGTCGTCGACCTGATCGGTCTTGTTGAGGAAGACCACAAGAGCAGGCACTCCAACCTGACGAGCAAGCAGGATGTGCTCACGAGTCTGGGGCATTGGGCCATCCGCGGCGGAAACCACGAGAATACCACCGTCCATCTGGGCGGCTCCGGTAATCATGTTCTTCACGTAGTCAGCGTGACCTGGGCAGTCAACGTGAGCATAGTGACGCCCTTCGGTTTCATATTCAACGTGTGCGGTGGAAATAGTAATTCCACGCGCCTTCTCCTCTGGAGCGGCGTCGATTTCGTCATAAGCCTTGGCTTCTCCACCCATCTTCTCAGCGAGGACGGTGGTGATAGCGGCGGTGAGGGTGGTTTTACCGTGGTCAACGTGGCCGATGGTGCCGACATTGACGTGAGGCTTATTCCTTTCGAACTGTTCTTTAGCCATTGTTCTGGTTGGTTTTAATTTAGCTGTTTTTGTCGTTTGGAGATTTCTGCTGGAGCTTTTGGCGGGAATTGAACCCGCGACCTCGTCCTTACCAAGGACGCGCTCTACCCCTGAGCTACAAAAGCAATTCCTACAAAATTCTATCAGTCGCAATTAGCATTGGGACAAGCGCACACAAGACCATTTCTAGGTTTTATCTGCCACTCCCCGCTGCTCAAAGCGAGCGGGAAGCTATCAAAGTCGGTCACTCTGTCAAAAGTATTTTCAAAAGAATGTCTCTTTCGCTGGAAACCCCGTAAAATGAAGGTTTCCGAGAGATTCCTCAAGCCAAAAAGTGGCGTTTGAAACCCCTTTTTACCGAATTATTCTTCAATTAAACGATTAAACCTCTCGATTCGCTCCGTATTGCCGGATTCTTCGTCGATATCGACAATCACGCCACAGAGCCTTACCGGACCCTTGGCCACTGGAAAACGCGTCGGTAATCCTGTCCGAAACCGCCAAACCACCGAATCTACCTCTCTCCCAAGGACGGACACATCCGGCCCGCACATCCCGGCATCGGTCAAATAGGCCGTTCCACCGGGAAAAATCGTCTCATCCGCCGTCTGAACGTGGGTGTGTGTGCCCACCACCAGGGAAGCCAGCCCATCCAAAGCCCGTCCCATCGCGATTTTTTCGCTTGTGGCCTCGGCATGGAAATCCACCACGATCATTTTCACCCCTTCCTCCTCCCGAAGACGTTTAATCTCGCCCTCCAGCATTGTTAAGGGGTTTTCCAGCGGCGGATTCATAAAGGTCCGCCCCATCGCATTTAATACCGCCACTTTCCCCTTCGCCGTATCCAGCACCACTGATCCTTTCCCTGGCGCCTCCGCCGGAAAGTTGATCGGCCTCAATAGCCTTGGCTCCGTCGGGAAATAATCCAAAATGTCGCGTTGGTCCCAAACATGATCCCCCGTCGTAACCACCGCCGCCCCTGCCCGAAGCAGATCAATGCTGATTTTGGGGGTAATCCCCCGCCCTCCGGCGGCATTTTCACCATTGATAATGATGAAATCCACTTCCTCCGATTTCTTGATCTCCGCCAACTGGACAATCACCGCGGCACGGCCGGGCGAACCAACCACATCTCCCAAAAATAAAACTCTCATCATGGCACTACTTTTTTTTGAAGTTGCGAGCCCTTCGGCAACGCTCCATCAGTGAAGCATGACAAAAGGGGGCCGGACAACGTCAATCCACTGGATCGTGATCGCCCTCGTTGTTTTAGTCGCAGGATATCTCCTCACGCGCAAAGGCGAAGAGGCCCTGCCGCCTCCACCTCAAACCAGCCTCCGGACCGAGCTTGTCCTGGCCCAACTCGGTATCCCGCCGGACTGGTCGCAACTCAACCGCTTCCAGGATACCATTTCGCGCGGCACCTTCCTCGAGCGCCTCGAAACGGTCTATACCCGGAACGACAGCTGGAAAAAATGGATCGAGGTCTCTGACACCGAGGCCACCTTTGTCACCACGGGTGATCCTTTCATCCTCCGCTTTGCCAAATCCGACAAGAACTCTCCTGGCTCAATCTGGAATTGGAAAAAACGATCCGAACTCCTCCCTTCAAGAAATCTTCCCCTCGAAGGCCTCATCATCGCGATAGACCCCGGGCACATCGGTGGAGAATTTGCAAAAATCGAAAAGCGCAAACTCAACTACCCCAACACGCCGGTCATCGAGGAAGGCACCATGACTCTTCGCACCGCAAAGTATCTTCAACCACTTCTCGAAAATCTTGGCGCGAGCGTCTCTCTCACCCGAACCAAAACCGAACCCGTCACCCCGCTCCGCGCCAAAAACTTCCCCGACCCCCAGCTCTTCTATCGCACCGCCGAAATCCGAGCCCGCGCCGACCTCATCAACAAACAAATCAAACCCGACCTCGTCATCTGCCTCCACTTCAATGGCTCGGGCTCTCCGGCACTCTCCTCCGGACAACACTTCCATGTCATTCTCCCCGGAGCCTTTCACGAATCCGAAATCGCGCACGACGACGAACGCTTCGAAATGCTCCAACGCCTCCTCTCCGGCACCATCGATGAAGAACTCCCACTCGCCGCCAGCATCGCCGCCTCCTTCGAGGAAGAAACCGATCTGCCAGCCTACACCTATCGGGCCAATCACCAATTTTCGACCAATCTCGACAACAATCCTTTCCTCTGGGCCCGCAATCTTCTCGCCACCCGCCTCTACCAGTGCCCCGTCATTTTTCTGGAACCCTATGTCATGAACAGCACCAACTTTGTCGAACGCATCAAGGCCGGGGACTACGAAGGATCCAAGTTCGTCGATGGCAAATTCCGCCGCTCGGTTTACCGCGAATATGCCCACACCGTTGCAGAGGGGCTCGCGAGACACTACTCTTCGATCCATGACTAACCTCCTCATCGCAGGCGCCGGATTTCTCGGCTCGGAAATCGCCCAACAAGCGGGCCCGGACTTCAACGTCACCACGCTTACCAAATCCGGCGGCGATGGCTCGCTCGCCTGCGATCTCTCCTCGGAGTCCGAGATCAAAAAGCTCCGCGAAAAAATCCCCTTACCCGATCTCATCATCCACTGCGCCAGCTCCGGCCGCGGCGGACCCGACGCCTACCGAAGCATCTTTGTCAATGGCACCCGCGTCCTAAAAGAAACCTTCCCCGAAGCCCATCTCCTCTTCACCTCGAGCACTTCGGTGTATCATCAAACCGAAGGAGAAATCGTCGATGAAACCAGCCCCACTTCTCCCGAACGCGAAACAAGCCGCCTTCTCTTAGAAGCCGAAAAACAAGTCGATACCGCCGCCCGCCTTGCCGGGCTTTACGGCCCCAACCGCAGCGTTGTTCTTCGCAAATTCCTCGCCGACGAAGCCGTCATCGAAGAAGACGGCCGCCGCACCTTAAATCAAATCCACGTCCGAGATGCGGCCCGCGCCTGCCTCTTTCTCGCCAAGGGAAAACACTTCGGGATCTACAACGTCACCGACGACGAACCGATGAGCCAACTCGGATGCTACCAAGGCCTCGCAGAGCACTTCAACAAACCCCTCCCTCCCACTGGCGAACGCATGCTCTCCCGCAAACGCGCCTGGACCCACAAGTCCGTCCAAAACACGAAGCTCCGCGACCTCGGCTGGACACCCAAATACCCAAGCTTCTTCGATTTCCTCAAGGACTAAGCGCGGAATCGAAAGAATTCCGAATGAGAATATCACTTTCCTTCCAACGAGGAAAGGGACCCTTCGGCATACCCACAGACTCGTTAATTTGATACCGCACAACCGACTCCGGTGCCGCCCACAGTGGAGGTGACGCGAGGAAAATAGAGAGTAGCAATCGCATCATGAATAAGATCTGAGATATGCGGAGGTCGACCGGAGAATTTTCCAAGCAAAAGATTGGCCCTGAACGAAGACAGACCTATGTTTTCCTTTATGAGATCGGTGGCCCTGTTCCTCGCCGTCGCGGCCGGATACATCCTGCTGCAAGGATCTCCCGTCTCATGGCATCCCATTCTTCGAGTTTGTCTTGCCGTCACCGCCCTCGTCATCGGCATCATTATTTGGGGGAAACGAGACAAACCCACCAGCACCGTGGCCCAACCAGCCCGTCCTCCCAGGCGGCTCGACTATCTCACTGTCGGGATTGCTCTCCTCGTCGTGGAGTGCTTTTTCCTCTTCGTCCTCGCCACTGTTCCTGACAAGGTGGAACTACTCGCTCTCGATCTCGATTCCCATCTCCACCCGGAGGGGTATGAAACCGAAGAAGAGTCCGGCCCCGGTGAAGGTGCGGGGAAAAGCTCCAGAGATCAACTCAGCTCAGGCAACTGGCTCTGGCGCGGAAAAGGCGAAATCCATCTCCAAAGCAAAGGCCGCGTTCGTCCGTCCAACCGCCCGGAAGTCTACCTCTGGCCCAAGAGCGACGAAGACTACAAGCTTCTCAACAACAGCCAGCGCTTCCTGAGAATCTTCACTCTGGCCACTTATAAGAACGCCGTTTGGTCACCTCTCGTCACGGTCCCCCGCACTCTCACCTCCGAAGATGGCCGGATCGCTCTCAAGCCAAAATCCGGAAGAACCGTCGAATACGAAATCTCACATCAAGAAAATGCCAAGGGCCGTAGCCTTGCCGTCACCATTCCAACGCTCAACTCAATCGAAATCCCCTTCCTCCGCGAAACCGCCGCGGACACCTTCCGCCTCCCCCCAATCGCCGCAGACAAGACCATTCATCGCTATGCGGCCACTTCCAATTTAGATACCTTCGACACCATCCCGAAATCGGCCTCCTTTGAACCCGCCATCGACCCAAGAGGCGAGTATCTCCAACTTCCCAAAGACGATCTTCTCCGCGAGCGCCTCCACACTCTCGCTGCAACCTTCACCGGGTCACCCCGGGAATCACTAAGACAACTCCGCGCCCATCTCGTGCAAAATTGCACCTACTCGCTCGAAGTCGAAATTCCTGATGGGAGCGATCCACTCGAAGACTTTCTCTTCGAATCCCGCAAAGGCTACTGCGCTCATTTCTCCAGCGCCGGAGCCCTACTCGCCCGCGCTATGGGCTTCCCCTCCCGCGTCGCCTTTGGATGGTCCGGAGGTCGCTACTACGAGGGACAAAACTTCTACGTCTTCCGCGGTCGCGAAGCCCACGCCTGGACCGAGATTCATCTCAAAGATCACGGCTGGGTCATCTTCGATACCACTCCGGTTTCACGGGGGGAAGGATCGCCCAGTGTCGCCAACCTAAATGAAAAATCGCCCACCGATTTTAACGAAATGACGGACGAAGGCGTTACCGTCAGCTCGCTCGCTCCACTTAAAAACGCCGCCCTTAGCGTTGGCTCCCTTGCCCTCGTTGCCTTTATCATTGCGGTCATTGCCCGGCGCCCCAAAGAAAAGGATGCGGCCACCCGCTCCGCCGCCAACTACCTCCCACCCAACCCGAACTACCTCACCCTTTTCAAACGGGCCTGCTCCGCCCACGGATACCCCATGCCCGCCGGCCGCACCCTCCGCACGCACCTCGATCTCATCGCGGCCCCTGCCTTCGCCGCTGACCTCCTGGACTACCACTACGCCGTGCAATACGCCGACGCCCCAAGAGACAAGAAAAAGGAAAAATCCCTATCTCAACAACTCCGCCGCTGGGAGCAAGAGAGGCCTTAGTTTCCTCGAGAGACACCCAATGAAAGGAATCGGAATCATTGGAGGAATTCTGCTCGGCCTGATGTCGAGCTCCGTTCTGCTCCCCTTCTGTCTTCTATTTGGTCACGCCTCTTCTTTCTTTCGATAACTACTCTCTCTCCTGCTCATCAGCCTCCCCCCAGGAAGAAGGCCTTATACTCGAAAGCTCCGGCGACCGCGTCCTACTTCTCCAACCCTAGCCGCTTTGCCTTCGAAAAAGTCTGGGTCTACCGGGGCATGTAGCACCTACACTGCGCATGACTAATCCACCTCCCGGATCACTTTCAAAAACGGTTCGAGATATTTAGTCGCCTTCGCTTCCCCGATCCCCTTCACCAGTAAACCTGCTTCCATCGTCGACGGCCTCAACCTCGCCAAATGCTCCAACGTTTGATTTGAAAAGATGACATAGGCCGGCACGCGTTCGGCTTTTGCCATGCGATTCCGGACATCCTTCAATCGCTCATAAAGCTTCGCATCGAATCCCAGATCCTCCAAAACCACGCCATCATCCGACACCTTGGACCCCCCGCCCTGAACCGGCCACTCGAGAGCGTAGCTGGTCTTTCCTAACATCACTTGCTCGCCACGTTGAGTGAGAGTCACGAGAGGGTACTCGCCCATCTTGGTCACCAGCAGCCCACCTTCATGCAAACTCCGCGCCAAGGCGTTGAGATAAGCGGTGCCTTGCTCCTTGAGCATTCCGTAGGTTTTCAGCTCATGCAATCGCACGCGCAGCACTTCCTGCGACTTGCTCCCCACCAACATTTGCACAATTCGCCCTCGCCCAAAGATGCCTTCCCAACCCATCGCGGTCCGGCGTGACATCCGTGCCACACCACTGAGAAATTTGCGCGCAATCAAATCCTCATCGTCGGTCGGCGCCCTTCGTTCACTGCTCTCCTCTCCCCGGCAGACATCGCAACTCCCGCACAGCGGCGCATTAATCTCCCCAAAGTATTCCAGGACCCACTGCTGACGGCAGGTATTGCCATAGCAAAACTGGACCATCTTCTCCAGCTTCTCGCGATCCCGTCGTTCCTTCTCCTCCAACGCCGCTTCATCGAGCACCAAATCCCGAGCCAGCACTTCCGGCTTCAGCAGCCTCGTCCCCTTCGCCCGCGATCCCGGCACATCGAAGCGCTCGATCCATCGACCTCTCAGCAATGATCCCAGCGCCGCCCCAATCGCCATACCATTCTTAGCCCCGATCGCCTCCTTGATCTGATCCAAGGTTTCATGCGTCTCAAAATTCTCGTCCGCGTGATTGAGAAAGTATTGATAAACATCACGAATCATCCCCGCGCCGGGATTCACGCCATCGATAAAAAACTCCTGCGTCCGCGTGTCAGCGTAATTGAAGAGCAACTCACAAAAAGCCGCCTCCCCGTCACGTCCTGCACGACCCGCTTCCTGATAGTAAGCCTCCACCGATCCCGGGATTTCAAAGTGCACTACGAAGCGCACATCCGAGCGATCGATTCCCATGCCGAAAGCATTCGTCGCCACTGCGATGTCCGCCTTTTTGGAAATAAAAGTATTTTGGGTATCTTCCCGCTCCTGGTCACTCATCCCACCATGATAGGCGACACACTTCAGCCCCCAGGAATGAATCGTCTCGGCCACTTCATCAACTTTCTTTCGCGTGGCACAATAAACGATCCCTGTCTTGTGCGCCTTCAGCACCTTTTGCAGTCGTGCGTATTTCTGCGCCACCTTCTCCACCGCCGTCACAGTGAAACTAAGATTTGGACGCTCAAAGCCGCTGATATTTTCGAAAGGCTCACGAAGTTGCAGCACCTTCCGAATATCCTCCCGCACAATTGGCGTGGCCGTCGCGGTGAGAGCCACACATTGGGGACGACCGAGCGCCTCCAGCGCTTTCCCCAGCCTCATGTAATCCGGCCGAAAATCGTGCCCCCATTGGCTCAAGCAGTGCGCCTCATCGATCGCCACCATCTCGATGGAAACATCCTTTAAGGCGTCCATAAACGAAGAGGCCTTAAATCGCTCCGGCGCAATGTATACCAGTCGATAATCCCCCCGCCGCATTCCATCCAGTCGTTCCTTCTGCTCCGGCCAACTTAAGGTCGAGTTGATCAAGGTCACGGCAACGTCCCGCTCTACCAGCGCATCGACCTGATCTTTCATCAGCGCGATCAGCGGGCTCACCACCAAGGTCACCCCTTCCCGACAAAGCGCCGGCAGTTGGTAGCAGAGTGACTTACCGCCCCCCGTCGGCATGACCACCGAACCGTCCTGTCCCGAGAGAATATCCCCGATCACCACTTCCTGCCCGTCGAGGAAGTCTTCGAATCCAAAGACTTCCTTTAAAACTTCCCGCGCGCGATCAAGAGATGACATCACAGCCATTCAAATGAACACCTATCAAAAGTGCAAGAAAATCAATTCAGTTGCATGGTTTTGGAGAAATGGCACGTTCACGTTCGTCAAAAAAGATGAAAACAATATCACTCATTACAGCCGTCTCGCTTCTTGCCTCATCCTTCAGCTTTGCCGGCGGAGAAGGCTGGACCAGCGACTTCGCAGCAGCCAAGGCCCAAGCCGCCAAAGAGGGCAAAGACCTCCTCATCGACTTCACCGGCTCCGACTGGTGCGGCTGGTGCATCAAACTCAACGAGGAAGTCTTCCAACACGATCCCTTCAAGAAAGGCGTCGCTGATAAATTCGTCCTCGTGGAACTCGATTACCCACGGGACAAATCGAAGTTAGACGAAAAGACGATTAAGCAAAATGATGAGCTTAAGAGCACTTACGAACCACGAGGATTTCCGACCATCCTCCTCACCGACGCCAGCGGAAAACCATATGCTCAAACCGGGTATCAAAAAGGAGGTCCCGAGGCCTACGTGAAGCACCTCGACGAGCTTCGTGCTAAAAAAACAGACCTAAAGAAAAGCTTCGAAGCCGCCGACAAGCTAGAAGGCGTCGCCAAAGCCAAGGCTCTTGTCGAGGCTCTCGGTACACTCCAACCCCAGCATCACAAACATTACTCGGATACAATTGAAGCGATCGAAAAGGCCGATCCAAAAGACGAGTCAGGTTTTGTTAAGGAGCAAAAATTTCGTGCTGCAAAATCAGATCTCGAAAAGCAGCTGAGCACCGCCATGCGGGCCCAAAAACTTGACGATGCGATAAAAGCTGTCGATAGCTTCATCGCCAAGCACAATCCCGAAGGCGCCGAGAAGCAGGAAATCCTCGCGAACAAAGTCAACATTTACATGTCCCAGCAGAAATTGGACGAAGCCGAAAAAGCCCTCGACGAGATCATCGCAGTCGATGCGAAATCCCAGATGGGAACTTCCGCAGCTGGCTTTAAACCCAGGTTAGCAGAAATGAAAAAGAAGGCCGCGGCAAAGAATACCGAAGAAGCTGCTGACAAGCCTGCGGAGAAATCCGAATAGCTTTAATAATTACAACTCCACTAGAAAGCGCGCAGGGACAAACAAGCCCTGCGCGCTTTTTTTATTCCGTCTTACTCGGTTTCAACTTCATAGACAAAGCGGAAATAACGCGCCCCTTGTGTCGCAGGCATTGATCTCGTTACCATCCCGGCGTTATTCGCCGTCACCGGAGTTCCCTCGCTCCAATTCACTAAATCTTCCGAAATTTTCAGAAGATACCTCGTCCGGGGCACTCCCGGTGTGCTCACCGTCACCCTGGGACTTCCATTCACCATCTGCACTCCCACTTCGGTTTCATCGGCAGTCAAAAGAATCACCGACAATCCACCTTCTTCCCCGAAGGGCGACGACCACTTTTCGTCGGTATACACCGAAATCCCAGTCAAGGTTCCCAAAAACGTCACCAAGGCCTCTTTCTGAGCCTGATTCAGATTCAAACGCTGGCCTCCCATAGGCTGGGTCACACCCGGACGGGGCGGCGGGCCTGCCAAACGACGATCCAATCCCGTGGTCACCGCGGGAACAGCGTTGTAGTGATTCACGACATCCAACAATGAGCTCAGCGAAGCATTGTGCATGAATCCCCCATGCGGAGTGCCGTCGGCCGACACCACATCGCGTAAACTCGGAGACCGGGTGACCGTGAAGTCCAGCCCTCCTGCCAAAGTCCCCGTCACTCCGTTATGTCCGCTATTCGGATCGATATCGAATTCCGGCGCTTGGTGACAGGCATTGCACCCCGCCCCGCCACCCGGAGCATTCGGTGGACTCATGAAAATGCGCTTCCCGTCGTTTTCTTCAGCCGTGAAATTTTGAAAAGGAGCGTTGGGATTATTCACTTGGGTAAGCCCTTCGTCGTACTTGCTGTCGAATGATTGAATGCTACGCACGAATTGCGCCAAGGCTCCCTGGACCCGCGCCTCGGTGATCTCGCCATCTCCATAGAGTCCGGTGAAGAGCACCCGATATAGCTCGATGGCCTCCAGCCGATCCACCAAATATGAAAAATCCGGATCCCCTTCCGTTCCACTGAATCCCATCTCAACATGATCCTGAATCGGCATCGTCACCTGGTCTTCCAGTGTCTCCACTCTCTCATCCCAGAAGAAATTACGCTCACGTCCGAAGCGCGCATTGATCAAACGCATCGAATGCCGTCCCGTGGCCCCGGCCACTCCCTGACTTGCGATATCAGGATCACCAAAGCCGTGCTCCTGCTGATGACATGACGAGCAAGATACCGTTCCATCCACCGAAAGTCTCGGGTCATAAAAAAGCACTCTTCCCAGAGTCGCACCAATATTTGAAATGCGATTATTTCCCGGCGTATTGTCCTTTTGAATATAGGCCGGCCGATCCTGGTTGGCATATTCATGAAGTGAAGTCAGATCGAGAACCCCGTTCTGGGCCATCGCTGAACTGATCATTGTGCAGAAGATTGTTTGAGCCTTCATGCGGAACATCATCCACATGAAAGATTAAGGGATGATGACGCAAGGCCACCAAAAATGTTAAGAGTTGGTAAACTCTAGAAAATAAAGTCGTCTTCTCCGAGAATCTGCACCTCGGTCTCCAACTCTACGCCGCGCTCCGCTCTCGCGGTCGCTTTAATCTGATCGATCAGGGCCAGAACGTCCGCAGCCTTGGCCTGTCCCCGGTTCACAATGAAGTTGCCGTGCTCGGGCGACACTTCGGCTTTTCCGACTCCCGATTCCTTGAGGCCCAACTCATCAATGAGCTGCCCTGCACCCATGATTTCGGGATTTTTAAAGGTGCATCCCGCACTCGCTGCTTTTGGCTGCGTGGCATTGCGATGATGACGCGATTCCTCGAGTAATTCCTGAATTCGTTCTCCGTTTGATTCCTCACCCTGGAAGGTTGCCGAGAGTGCGTAGTTCCGGCGAAACTCGGGCACGCTGCGATATCTCGCATCGATTTCCTCCCGGCTTCGCGTTCTCACTTCGCCGTCTTCGTCGAAAAAGGTCGCGTCGATCACCTGATCAAAAGTCTCAATTCCCATCGCTCCCGCATTCATCCGAAGACCTCCGCCAACGTTTCCGGGAATTCCTTCCATCCACTCGAATCCCCCAATGCCATTTTCACGGGCCACGCTGGCGACTTTCTTAAATCGCGCTCCCGCTCCAGCCCGAATGACATTTCCTGCCGCCACCACTTCGCCAAAGGAACCTCCTTTGGGATGAATCACCGCGCCACGAATCCCTCCATCACGAACCAAGAGATTGGATCCCCGCCCTACCACGCGGACCGGAATCCCCCGGGCCCGACAAAAGTTCACCGCATTGGCAAAGCTCTCGAAGTCACTCGGCTCAATCCAAAACTGAGCCGGACCCCCTACGCGAATCGTGGTGTGCTTCGACATCGGCTCATAGAGCTTCACATTCTCCACCCCGGCCTCTCCTTTGATCTCCTCAATCACCTTGAGATCTTTCACCAGCTTGTTCCCCGCCTCGTGGACATTCCCAGCCCCCAGAGTGAGAAATAGATCATCCTCTGCCAAAAGATTCCCGATGTGATGGTGCGCCGTTTCGAGGTCTGGTAGATAAACCGCTTTCGTATCCCCATGAGCATGCACCGCATCCACAATGGTCTGCCCGCTCACACCCTCAATAGGATCTTCACTCGCCGCATAAACCCGCGTCACAAAAACCAAATCCGCAGCTTGCAGAGCTTTTCCAAATTCATCGGCCAGCTTCTGCGTCCGGCTATATCGATGCGGTTGAAAAAGAACCACCACACGCCCCCGGTCAAAAGTCCGCGCCGTCTGCAGTGTCGCCGCGACTTCCGTCGGATGATGCCCATAGTCATCCACCACCCGAAATCGTTTCGAAAGATACTTCGTTTCGAAGCGCCTCTTCGCGCCCGCAAAGGAACTCAGCGCCCGCGCCGCTTTTTGAAAGTCGACTCCGCACAATTGCCCGATCACCAGCGCGCCCAAAGCGTTCAAAACATTATGCAATCCGGGAATCCCCAACTGCACGCGCCCATATTCTTCCCCCCGGAAACTCACGGTGAAACTCACCGTTCCGATCTGCTCCAAAATATCCGTGGCGGTCCAATCGGCGTCTTTCCAGCCGTATGAAATTGAGCCCGCTCGCGATCTGCACAAACTCGTCGCCTCCTCGCACTCCGCACAATAAACCGACGCTCCGCTTGTCTGATCCAGAAGCGTATTGAAGACCTCCCGAATCTGCTCAATCCCACGCGTGTAAAAATCCAGATGCTCTTCCTCCATATTGAGCACGATGACGTGCTTCGGCTTGTAGAGCGCCAGCGTTCCGTCCGACTCATCACCTTCTGCAACCAAAAACTCCCCTTCCTCGTTCCACTCGGCATTCGACCCCAACACCGGAATCTCCGCACCCACATAATGACACGGCGCGAGTTCACCCTTCCGTAAAATATGCGCAATCATCGACGAGGTCGTTGTCTTGCCATGCGTCCCGGAAACAATCACGCCCGACTTGGTATGCAAAATCGCCGCGAGGCATTCCGCCCGTCGAAAAGTCGAAGTTCCGGCCTCCGTCGCCGCGGCCAAAGCCGGATTCTCTGGACGAATCGCAGACGAATAGATCACCGCGTCCACGTCCTTCACCGCTTCCGCAGAATGCGGAGTCGAAAACTCCAATCCGCTACTCCGCAAACGCTCGGTCTCGCCCGAAGTCACCCGGTCAGATCCGCTCACCCGATGCCCCATCTCCAACAAAAGACGGGCCAGGCCGCTCATCCCGGATCCGGCCACTCCAATCAAATGCACCCGCAAAGGTTCATCCCGATTGAGAAGCTTTTCGCTGAATTCCTCGATGGTCATCCTTCTATCACAGTGGCGATTTTCTCCGCGGCATCAGGCACCGCGAGCGATTTCATAGCAGCCGACATCGTCTCGATGATCTCCCCATTGAGACTGGTCAGCATATCCCGAATGCCTTCTTCGTTTAATTCATCCTGCTGCTTGAGAACCGCAGCATTCGCTTCTTCATAGACTTTGGCATTCGCGGTCTGATGATCATCGGCGGCAAAAGGATAAGGCACTAACAAGGCAGGTAAGCCCACCCGACTCAACTCGGTCAAGGAAGATGCTCCCGAGCGGGCCACACAGAAATCCGCCGCCGCATAGGCCGACGGCATTTGGTCACAAAATGCCAAAACCCTGTATCCTTCCCGATCTCCCACCTGCGCCTTCACTCGGTCAAAATCCGCCTGCCCTGCTAAATGCAGCACCTGCCAATCAGTCCCCTTGCTTCCCGTCGCCACCAGCTCGTTGAGATTCTGCGCTCCCTGACTTCCACCCATCACGAGCAAAGTCTTTTTCTTGGGATTGAGATCAAAAACATGACAAGCCGCATGCCGACTCGGCAAAGTTTCCAGTTCATCGCGCACTGGCGTCCCGGTAATTCTCGTTTCGACTTTCGGGAAATGCTCCGCCGCGACTTCCAGCCCCAGCAACACCTCGGTGCAGCACTCGGCTGTCATTAAATTAGAACGACCCGGCACCGCATTGGAATCGTGCACATAAGTTCGCACGCCCAATTTCGACCCCGCATACACCGGCGGAAAAGAAGTAAAGCCGCCCATTCCCAAAACAACATCAGCATTCTCCCGCTGAATAATGGCCCGACATTGCTTGATCGTCTTCCGCAGCCCGAAGAGGAAGGGAATCATTCTCAGCGAAAAAGTCGGTGGTTTGGCAATCGCTTTCACCGTCTCGAAGTTCAGGTTGGAATATTTCTCGGAAGCCTGGGCATCGACCTTCTTTTCTGAAATCAACAGGAGGACCTCGTGCCCCCTCGATTTCAGCTCCTGTGCGACTGCGATTCCGGGAAAGAGATGCCCTCCAGTTCCTCCGCAGGCGATAATGATGTTTAAAGGATTAGACACGTTGGAAAACTTGAGAATGAAAGGTTGGTGCAGATGTTCAACCGCGAAATATAAGAAAGCTTCGCTTCCAGGGATTGACACAGCGTCTTTGCTCAGGCATCACGCGCCCCGTGAGCAAAAAGATCCAAATTGTTGTCATTCGACGAGCCGCCCTGTGGCTGGCCTCGGCGCGTGTGCAGTGATTGATTGTTGATCGTTGAACTCGGAGGCGCTCGGCAAGTGACGCTTCCTTGAGCAAATTCTCACCCATCGGAACGTCGCGACCTGGTCCTCTTTTTCCCAGGCCATTCATGAAATCGACTACCCAAACATCCGAAGTAAGAGGCAACGCCCTCATGCTGAACTCCATTGTGTTCTTCGCCTCGAACATCTTTGTAGTCCGCACACTCGCGCCCGCATATCCAGGCTGCACCGGATGGCAGGCCCCGCTCTTTCGGGGTTTGGCAGGAATCATCTTCGTCGCTTTTTCCTGCGAATTCGGGCAGGGCGTGCAATGGAAGCCCCTCTTCAAAAGCCCGCTCATGGTCTTGCGGGGGATCCTCGGAGACAGCCTCAATCTCGGCGCAACCTACATGGTCAATCGTCAGACTTCCAAAATCAGCCCACCCATGGCATCACCTCATCCAACAAACTCATGACAACGTCAGAAAAAACCGAGCAGTACCTTCTTCAAACATATGGACGGTTTCCCCTCACCATCGTGCGGGGCAGCGGAACCAAGGTGTGGGACGACCGCGGACGTGAGTATCTCGACTTCTGTGCCGGCATCGCCACCTGCTCGATCGGCCACTGCCATCCGGCTCTTTCAAAAGCGATCGCCGACCAAGCGCAGACGCTCATGCACTGCTCGAATCTCTATGCCGGAGACAATCAAGCCGACCTCGCCGAGCTTCTTGTCGAAGGCATTATCGGCGAGCCCGGAAAGGTCTTCTTTTCCAACTCCGGCGCGGAAGCCAACGACGGCCTGATCAAACTCGCACGGAGATTTGGAGCCGAAAGCGACCGACACGAAATCATCACCTTCAGCAAAGGTTTCCACGGTCGAACCATCGGAGCAATGTCTGCCACTGCACAGGGAAAAATCCACGGCGGCTTCGGACCACTTTTCCCTGGCTTCGTTTATTCCGATTTTAATGACCTCGCGGCCGCCAAAGCCGCCATCACCGACAAAACGGCAGCCTTCCTTGTCGAACCCATCCAGGGCGAAGGCGGAGTGAATGTCGCCACCAAGGAATTTCTCGAAGGTCTCGCCGCCCTGGCTAAAGAGCACAACCTTCTCCTTCTCTTGGATGAAGTCCAAACCGGCTTCGGGCGGACCGGCGAAATCAACGGCTGGGAACCCATCGCTCCCGACATCCAACCCGACGCCGTCTCCTGGGCCAAAGGAATGGGCGGCGGGTTCCCCATTGGAGGCTTTTGGGTTTCGGATAAGCACGCCCCCCTCCTCGGCCCCGGCAGTCACGGCTCTACCTACGGCGGCAACGCCCTCGCCTGCGCCGCCTCCCTCGCAGTCGTGCAAACGATCATCTCGGAAAACCTCATCGAGAACGTCAAAAAAAGAGAAACCCAAATCCGTGAAACCATCGCGGCCTGGAATCATCCCGCCATCACTGGCGTCAAAGGCCACGGTCTCCTCCTCGGAGCCAAACTCGACGAGAGCAAGCTTAGGATCCCGGAAGGAAAGGTGCCCTCGATCTACCTCACCAGCGCCCTCATCGAAGCAGGGTCCCTCCACGCCCCCGCCGGCCCCGACGTCGTCCGCCTCATCCCACCGCTTAACGTCACCGCGGAGGAAGTCGATCAGATGCTCGAGATCTTCAAGTCAGTCTTGGACAACCATCTAAAGTAGCGGAAAGCTCCAACTTTTAACTACTTTGCTCCACCGTTGTAGATCGCCCCGCCAGCCCGCAGGTAATTCTGCAGCGGCTTGATCGCCGCTTCGCGTTCGATGTCCCGGAAAACCGTGATCCCGCGCTTTTCCAACTCCTCCGGCCAGGTATCTAGCTTCGGACCTTCGTCAAATCCGACCTTTTCGGCATCTGAAGTCCGGGCCCCGCACACCACGCTTTTCACCCCGGACCAGGGAATCGCTCCCAGACACATCGAACAGGGCTCGACACTGGTCACAAGTTGCAAATTAGATCTCACCGATTTACTCAGGTCATGGGTTTTCAAGATGTTCTGCGCAAAAGACAACGCGAGAATCTCGGCATGAGAAATAGAGTATCCTGATTCCACCACCCGATTCACTCCGAGAGAAACCAGCTCACCTGTATCAGAATCAAACACCGCCGCACCGAACGGGCCGCCGGATTTCCGGGAAACATTCTCGTCCGCCAACTTAATCGCCAAAGCCATACGGGATTCGATGGTCGGAAATATTTCGCTCAGCGAGCTTTCAAAATCACCGATCCAATTCGGAAGGTTTACCCGAACACTGAGAGTATGAGAAAGAGGGTTCATTCAATAAAGAGACTTGGCTTCCCTGAAACCTAACCTACTCGGCTCCCCAAAGACACCTTTACTCCCGAATTTTCCATCATTGATTCCCCGGGGATGAATTTGCAGACTCCTCCGCTTTCATGAAAAAATCTTGCCTCCTGACCCTCGTCACGGTCATCGCCATTCCCGCTCTGGGACAACTCTCAAAGGACGGCTCCCAACGAAAAGCTCCACCCAAGGGCTGGACCAAGTTCGAATGGACTCAAAAGAAAGATATCCTCCTTAAACATTTCGCTCCGACCACCGAAGAGCTCGCCGCCATCGAAAAGGCCCTCCCCACCAGACCCTCGGTCGAACCGAAAAACCCCCGCCGCATTCTCCTCTTCTACAAATGCGACTA
The DNA here is from genome assembly GCA_029253285.1 of Akkermansiaceae bacterium. Taxonomy (GTDB): domain Bacteria; phylum Verrucomicrobiota; class Verrucomicrobiia; order Verrucomicrobiales; family Akkermansiaceae; genus SW10. The sequence goes on from JAQWZU010000056.1 coordinate 41,684, forward strand.
CCCGCGCAGCTCGATCGCCACCGGTATCACGGCTTTTGAAAAAATGGGCCAGGCCACCAAAGCCTTCACAGTCGACAGCACCGACGACCCCGAAAAGTTCTCCGCGCAAAACCTCGCCCAATACGACGCCATCCTTCTCAATAACTCCGCTGGCTACGAAACCTTCCTCAACAAGACCCAACGTCAGTCTCTTCTCGATTTCGTTAAATCCGGCAAAGGTCTTATCGGTATCCACGCAGCTGCCGATGCCTGCAAGGAGTGGAAACCCGGGGCCGATCTCATGGGCGGCGTCTTCGAATGCCACCCTTGGACCTCCAAAGGAACTTGGGCTCTCAAAGTAGAATCTCCTCTTCATCCGCTCAACACGGCCTTCGACGAAACGGGCGACTTCATCAACGACGAGATTTATCACTACCGCGACGATTCTTTTTCCACCGACAGATCCCGCGTCCTCCTCAGTCTCGACATGGAACAGCCACGCAATTTTTCAGGCAACGGACTCCAACAAAAAAATGCCGGGGTCATTGCAAAAGAAAACGACTATCCCGTCGCCTGGCTCCACCAACATGGCAAAGGCCGCGTCTTCTATTCCAATCTCGGCCACAACCATTCGACCTACTGGAATCCCAAAGTCCTGCAACACTTTCTCGACGGTATCCAATACGCCCTCGGCGATCTCGAAGCCGACGCCACGCCTTCCGGGAAACTTTCCCTCACCACCATCGCCCCCGCTCCGGCCAAGCGCATCGTCTTCCTCGCCGGCCGACCATCCCATAAATCTGGCCATCACGAATTCCGCGCCGGCTGCCTCCTTCTCGCCAAAGCACTCAACACCCAGAGCGACCTTCCTGTGAAGGCCGAGGTTATTTCCGGCTGGCCTAAAGACGACACGGTGCTCGATGATGCCGCCGCCCTTGTCATCTACTGCGATTCCGACTCCATCCACCGCGAGCAATACAAACGCCTCATGGAACTCCACGAAGAAGGATCCGGCATCTTCTTTATGCACTACGGCGTGCATCCCAAGAAACCTGAAGACGGCAAAAATTATTACCTCCCCACCGTCGGTGGCTTCATGGAATCCGGCTTCTCGGTAAATCCAAAATGGGCTGCTGATCTCAACGTAACCTCCGATCATCCTGTCCAACGCGGTTGCGAAGAACCCGTTCCCGTCTACGACGAATGGTATTACTCCCTTCGCTTCGCAAAAAACGCGATCCCTCTCGTCACCGCCATCCCCACCAAAGACAACATGGTTGCGGGATCCAATCTCTGGAACGAGAATGCTACCAAGAACTATGGCAAACCTCAAAACCTCGTCTGGGGATTTGAGAACTTCGACGGCACCCGCGGCGGCGGCTTCACCGGCGGGCACTACCACCGCAACTGGACTATCGACGGCTACCGAAAGATGATCCTCAACACCATCGCTTGGATTGCCGGCATGGATGTTCCTGAAGGCGGCGTAAAGTCCGAAAAAATCACCGAGGAACAAATCAACGCCAATCTCGATCAAAAGAAAAACATGACGCACATCAAGCTCCCCTTGAAAACCGCCATGGACTACCGCCTCGCCGAACTCCGCTCCCGCGCCGAGAGAGAGAAAGCCGCCAAAGACAAAAAATCACCACCAAAAGAAAAGCCCGCATCCATTGACGAACCACTCTCCATCACTCCTTGGCGTCTGCTTTTAGACAAAGACCTCGTCCAGTGGGAAAAGTGGCTCGGTGTTCCCGGTGAAAACAAAGCTCCACTCGGCCTCAACAATGATCCGCTCAAGGTCTTCTCAGTCATCGAAGAAAACGGCAAACCAATCCTCAAGATTTCTGGTCAGATCGATGGCGCTCTCACCACAAAAAAAGAATTCGAGAACTACCACCTCTCACTCCAGTTCAAATGGGGCGAAAAGAAATGGGAACCCCGCCTCAAATCAAAGCGCAACTCCGGCCTCCTTCTGCACAGTGTCGGCAACCACGGAACGATCCTATCCGCCTGGAAAAAATCTCTTGAATATCAAATCCAGGAAGGTTCGGCAGGCAGATTTAATTCGACCGTCGGGACAACGACCGGCTCCAACACCACAAAGCACGAACTCCACGAAAAGCCCCACGGCGAATGGAATACTATCGACGTCTACACCATCGCCAACCAGATGATTTTCCTCATCAATGGTAAGATTAGCCATATTCTTCAAAAAACTCGCGAGGTGACACAGCACGGGCTCACTCCCCTCAACAGGGGCCAGATCCAACTCCAATCCGAAGGTTCCGAGATCTTCTTCCGCGACATCAAGATCCGCAACCTCCCCGAATTCCCTCCGGCGATCAAAGCAGTCATCACAAAGTGACCGAAAGTTTTACTTTAGGGACCCGCAAGCAGGCCGCAGGGAACCTTGGCTCCGCACCAAAATTGAAGATTTCAGCTACTTTTTCTTCGGCGGCATGAAGCTCCCCGCTCCGGGCGTAAAGTCCCACGGATCGGTCTTCTCTCCGAATTTCTCTAGGAACGCACCCGAAGAAAACGCGAGGAAGAAATTCTCATCGCCCTTCGCATGCCGCGTCCGCGCATACAACGCCTTCATCTCCGGCAACACCGACTTTGCGGATTCCCCCATCAACTCAATCGCCCGACACGCCCGCAGAGCGACCGCCCAAGTCGAATTGTCCAACTCGTCCACCAGAACCTTGAGGGCGTTGGGACGAGAGGCTTTTCTCTGAGCCAATAAGGCCGCCGCCTCGATTCGAACATCAGCAGTAGAATCATTGCGCAATTCTCTCATCAACTTCTTCACTGGCTCACCTATTTCCCGATCACGTAAAGCAATCACACCCCAAAACCTTTTTGCCGGATCATCTGACGTCAAAGCCTTCACGCCAACCTCGACTCCTCCTCCAACCGAGTCAGCCACTTTCCAAATTCCAGCCAGATCTGGGCGATTTTTTGACTTCCCTGCCACAATATCTCCAATTGGCATTCCCTCGCGCTTCACCCAATCGGCCATCACCCCTTCGGGTAAACATCCAACATCTCCAGTTTCCCCGCGGAGACGTCGCAAGGCCCTCCGAGCATCACCCAAAGCCTTGCCTTCTTTTGAAGTCATTTTCTGATCTAGAATATTCCGGATATTCTCCGGATCAGCCTCACAGTCATAAAACTCTTCAGCCTTCCTCGACGACAGCAAATAATGCGCCTGTCCCGCGGACAATTTCATCCCTCTTTCTTGATACCGATACATCTCCTGCCGAATCTCGCCCAAATCCGAAAACACCGACCGCTGATTCCACGAATAGTGCGGATGGTAATTCCGAATATACAACCACCGGCCATTTCTGACCGACCGCGAACAATCGAACACTTCATCAACCCGGTCCCGCGCGCCATAAACCCATTCCCTTTCTTTCCCTTTACCAATCACGCGACTCTTCGACATCACCTTGGGCACCTCCAAACCCGCCAAACTCAACACCGTCGGCGCAAAGTCCACAAAGCTCACCAGACAATCCGTCTTCTCTCCTACCTTCGGCGCACCAGCCACCAAATGCCGCCACTTCTTTGGTATCCGAATCATCAGTGGCACCCGCATTCCCGAGTCAGTCAGTAACCTCTTATGCCGAGGCATCCCCGAACCATGGTCGGAATAAAAAAAGACAATCGTATCCTCCGCCAAACCATCTTCCTTCAACTCTCCGAGAATACGCCCCACGTTCTTATCCATCACGGTGACGCAATCATGATACCGCGCCAGCCCTTTCCGCACGACCGGAGTATCGGGATAGTACAACGGAACCCTGACTTCCTTCGGGTCATGAATCTCACCCGGCGAAAGCTTCGACTGCACTTCTCTCTGAAACACCTCATGCGGCCAAACCATCGTGCGTGATTGGTGCGAGGTCATGTCGTTAAAAATTGCAAAAAACGGCTGCCCGTCCTTCTTCCCCCGCCAATGCGCTTTGGCGCTGGAATCATCCCAACACGCCTCGATCAAACGCCCCGCATCCGCCGAGTTGTAATCGGTCTTCACATTGTTCGTGGTGTAATATCCCGCCTCCCGCAAATACTCCGGAAAGCCCCGCGTTCCCTTCGGCAGCGGAAAGGCCGAACGCATCTGCCCCGTCCCCGTCGTGGTTGGATACATCCCCGTGATCAAACACGAGCGCGACGGTGAACACACCGGATAGGCCGCGAAGACATGGGTGTATAAAATACTCTCCTTTGCAAAAGCATCGAGGTTCGGCGTGATGGCATCCTTATCACCATAACAACCCAGCGTCGGACTCATATCCTCGGCCACGATCCACAAAATATTCGGCCGTTCCACTTTCGTCGTCTTCGCCGCGATCTCCCGTGCCCGGATTTTGCGAAACTTCACCACGCCGCCTTTGCCATGATGCTGAATGCAAAAATAGCCCTTCAACTGCTTCCCATCCTTCAGATCCGAAACCAACTCCCCATTCACCCAAGTCCGAATCCGCTCCCCTTCGGCCATCACGCGGAAGTGATTCCACTCGCCCTCTTTCAGCACTCCCTTCTCCTTGCTCAGCCAACCACCCAGTCCAATACCATAAACTCCTCCGGGAACCTTCCGGTCGATCTCGATCTGATACCCCTTCGGTTTCCCTTTCTCCCCCTGACACCGAAAGGCCAGGCCCGAATTAAACCCCTCATATTCCGGCAGCTTCACCTCCAGTTCCGCCTCGAAATCCCCCAACTTCAATTCAGTGCTCACCCAGACATTCACCTTCGACAACAAATGCAACTCGCCATTCTTCGCCTCGAACTGCTCCACCTTCGCCCGCGGGGTCCAGCCTTTCGTCGATTTCCCATCGAATAACTCCACCCACTCGCCCTGCACCAAACCCATTCCCATCAACAAGATCGCCAAGAATTTCATGCCCCATCCCACACCATTCCGACCCACACCTCCAAGCTATAAATCAACCTCAATCTCCCCTACCTGAAAAGCCGCCAATAATCCTTGGCAAGGCAGACTCCCTGCATAGTCTCCGGAATCCACGCGGGGAATCTCACCTCCCCGCTTCCACCTGATGATGCTTTTTCGAACGATCAACCTCGTAACCTGCCTTGCCTCAGTCCTCTTGCTGACGACCTGCAAGCGACCCTTCAGCGACCGGGCTCAGGACTTATCCGTCTTCCGCTTTTCCGAAAATGGAGCCCCGGTCACCATGGATCCCGTCCAGTCGGCGACGCAATACGCCAATCTGATGACCACGAGCATCTATGACCAACTCTACGAATACAAATATCTTGCCCGCCCTTACGAGCTGAAGCCACGGCTCGCGGAAGCAATGCCGGAGGTCAGCGAGGACGGTCTGACCTACACCTACCGAATCAAAAAAGGCATCCTCTATGCCGACAACGAGTGTTTCCCCGCGGGGAAAGGGCGCGAAGTCACCGCGAACGACTTCATCTACTCCATGCGACGCCTCTTCGACCCCAAGGCGAGATCCCAAGGCGCCTGGCTCTGGCAGGGGAAAATCAAAGGTCTCGACGAATGGAAGGAAGAAGGCGCCGACTACTCGAAGCCGATCGAAGGGCTGAGAGCCCTCGATGACTACACCATTCAAATCATCCTGAACAAACCTTTCCCCCAACTCACTTACACCTTCGCAATGGGCTTTTCTTCGGTAACTCCAAGAGAGGCCGTCGAACATTACGGCAAAGAGTTTGGCCTCAACCCGGTTGGCAGCGGCCCTTACAAGCTCAAATCCTTCAGCACCAAAAAAGCGATCCTGGTGCGAAACGAAAACTACCGTGAGGAGATCTTCAGCCTCGAAGAAGAAGGATACGACCCGAAAACCCAGAGCGGGTTCGGTCTGGAAAGATTGGAGGGCAAGAAGCTCCCGATCATGGACACAACTGAGGTTTATTTCATGGAGGAATCGATGACACGTTGGAATTCCCTTAATAAAGGAACGGAGATCCACTTCGGCGGCATTCCTACCGAGCTCACCCACATGGTTGCGGAAGAACTCAACCCTCTCGTTCTAAAGGCTAAATATGCCGAAAAATTCACGGCGATGAACCTTCCCGACCTTGGAACGGTCTACCTCTACTTGAATATGTCGGACCCAAAAATTGGCCACCACTCCGATCCCGAACAAAACCGCCGCAACCTCCTTTTAAGAAAGGCCATCAGCGCCGCCTACGATTGGCCACAACGAAGTCGTCGATTCTACAACGGCACGGCCGCACTCTTTCCTGGCACGATCCCTCCGGGCCTGGACGGCTACGACGAGGCCTTTACCCCGGAAATGACCGAGCCCGATTACGAAAAAGCCAAAGCCTACCTCAAGGAAGGGGGGTGGAACGCCGACAACCTTCCCGTGCTCGACTATAATGGCACCGCCAGTGTGCAAAACAAACAAATGTACGAACAGTTTCGTGGATGGATGGAGAAGATCGGCTATCCACGCAAGAAGATTCCCTACGTTCCTTTCGCCACTTTCGGTGACTTCAATAAAGCGGTCAAACAACGCAACTGCACTTTGATCGGAATGGCCTGGGGGTTGGACTATCCCGACGCCGAGAACGTCCTCCAGCTTTTCTATGGACCGAATGGCAGCCCGGGATCAAATTCCTCCAACTTCAATGATCCGACGTATAACGAGATGTTTGAGAAATCCGTCGTCATGCAACCCGGCCCGGAACGAACCGAAATCTACAAGAAACTCAATCAAATCATCATCGACGATGTCCCCGCGGTATGCGGAATCTCAAGAAACACCCCATTCATCTGGCACAAGAACGTGGTCTTCTTACCCTCTCGCAATCCTCACGGAAGCCTCTTTAAATACGCTCTCGTCTTTGACGAATCGGACGACCAGTAGACAAGTATGGAAACGCTACAATTTGCTCTCAGAAAACTGCTCTACTCAATCCCGCTGCTGTTTGGGGTGACCTTCATCAGCTTCTTCCTAATGGTCTACCACGGACCGGATCTGACTTATACCATCCTCGGAAAAAACCCAACGCCGGAACAAATCGCCGAAGTCCATCGCGACCTTGGGTATGACCAACCCTTTCTCAAGCGTTACTTTCTCTTCCTCAAGGAAATCATCACCTTCGATTTCGGCTCTTCCATTTCCTCTGGAGAAAAAGTCTCCTCCATCCTAAAGAAAAGCGTCCCGGTCTCCTTCATGGTTGCCCTGCCGGCATTCATCCTTTCCAACGCCCTCGGCATCATTCTCGCCCTTTATGCCGCCAATCATCGGGGAAAGAAAAACGACAAAATCATCATGGTCATGGCAGCCGGAGGAATGAGCGTCAGCTTTCTCATGGTTGTCATCGCCTTCCAAATCATGTTCTGTACGAGCTATGGTCTGGTGGACTGGTTCCCCGTCCAGGGATGGATCTCGCCTCCGCCGAATTACCCCGACGCCACCACAGGTGAAATCCTTTACTACTATTGGTATTACTACTGGTCTCATGTCACGGTCCCCACCCTTGCGAGCGTATTTGTCGCCCTGGGATACAACACCCGTTTCTTCCGCGCCGTCATTGTGGAGGAACTCAACAAAGACTACGTCCGGACCGCCCGGGCATACGGAGTGAGCAATCGCAAGATCATGATCAAGCATGTCCTCAAAAATGCCATGATCCCGATCTCAACGCGCATCATCATCACCATTCCTTTCGTGATCATTGCCGGTAACCTCGTCGTGGAAAAGTTCTTCGGTATTCCCGGAGTTGGCCTCGTCACTTACGACGCAATCACTAATGGCGATCTTCCTATTGTGAAAGCGGTCGTCACCTCCACCGCTGTGCTCTATGTCATTGCACTCATCCTAACGGATATCGTCTACAAGATGATTGATCCACGAACCTCATACAACCAATAACCCGGAATCATGAGTGAAGAAAACATCAGCACCGGCCGGGATTCTCTCTGGAGCAAGAGTCGACGCAAGTTGATGCGCGACCGCGCCGGGGTTGCCGCCATGATCGTCGTGGGAGCTTACGGGCTCATCGCAATTCTGGTCTACCTTGGACTCATTGGCGAAAACTGGAGCACCCTGGGCGAGGAAGGATTTGGAGGGATGAGTTCAGAACATTGGTTCGGCACCAACATCAATGGACAAGACATTTTCTCACGCGCCATTCAGGGTATCAAGACCGCCTTCGAAGTCGGCCTGGTTGTCGCCGTCACCGCGACCGCTATCGGAGGGATCCTTGGCGCGATCGCCGGTTACTTTCATCGAACCATCGTGGATGAAGTCATCATGTGGCTCTATGGCTGTATCGATGCCATCCCCTTCTACCTTTTCGTGGCCGCCGTCGCCTTTTCACTCAAGGGGACCGACCTCCAACCCTGGGGAATGCATATCGCCATGATCGCCACCTTCTGGTCAAGCACCTGCCGGATTGTGCGAGGCGAAGTCATTAAAATTCGCGGGCTCGAATACATTCAGGCCGCCAAAGCCGTCGGAGTAGGACCACTCACCATCGTCCGCCGCCACGTCATGCCCAACACCACGCACATCCTGCTGGTGCAATCGACGATCGCCTTCGTTGGCGCCATCAAGAGCGAGGTCATCCTCACCTTCCTGGGACTGGGCGTCGTCGATGGCGTTAGTTGGGGCACGATGCTCTCCGAGTCCACCAGTGACGTCCTTCGCGGGCACTTCGGCAACTTCCTCGGAGCCTCCGGATTCCTCTTTGTCCTCGTAATCTCATTCAACATGTTCGCCGATGCCCTGCAAGACGCGCTCGACCCCAAGAAAGTTAGCTCCTGAATCGATCATGTCTGAATCTACATCCAAACCCGTTCTCAGCATTCAGGATCTCGTCGTCGAGTTCAAGACCGAGGCCGGCCTCATCCGGGCACTTGACGGCGTCAGCTTCGAGGTCCAGGAAGGTGAAGCACTCGGCATCGTCGGTGAATCCGGCTGTGGGAAATCCGTCACTGCCCTCTCCATCCTGAAACTCATCCCCTCCCCTCCGGGGCGTATTGCCGGAGGAAGCATCGAGCTCGACGGCGTCGATGTCGTCGCGCAACCGGACGACGAAATGCGCAAGGTCCGCGGCCAACTTGCCTCCATGATTTTCCAGGAGCCCATGACCGCTCTCAACCCGGTCTTCACCATCGGTAACCAGATGGTCGAAATCATCCGCGTGCACCAAAAGGTATCCAAGGCCGTAGCCAAGAAGCAGGCCATCGAAATGCTTCGCACCGTGAACATCGAGTCACCCGAGCAACGCATCGACCAATACCCTCACGAACTCTCCGGCGGAATGCGACAGCGCGTCATGATTGCCATGGCGCTCTCTTGCAGCCCCAAGCTCCTCATCGCTGACGAACCCACCACCGCACTCGACGTTACGGTGCAAGCCCAAGTCATGGAGGAGATCAGTCGCCTCCAACGCGAAATGAATATGGGGCTCATCCTCATCACTCACGACCTCGGCGTGATCGCAGAAAGCTGCACCCGCGTCGTCGTGATGTACTGCGGCAAGATCATCGAAATGGCGGAAACCGAGGAACTCTTCAGAAACCCGCGCCACCCCTACACCCGCGGTCTACTCGATTCCATCCCGCGCATCCGCGAGAAGAAACTTGAGACCCTACCCATCATTGAAGGGATGGTCCCCGACCTCGCCAATCTTCCCAAGGGATGCCGTTTTGCAGATCGTTGCCCCAAAGCCGAAGATCATTGCCGGGAAAACGAACCCCCTCTGGAAGACACCGAAAGCGGTGGAAAAGTCGCCTGTTTCATCCCCAACTAAGCAAACTCATGGAAGAGCCACTCGTACAGGTAAAAAACCTCAAAACACACTACCCGATCAAAGGTGGACTGCTGAACCGCCCCATCGGTGCGGTCAAAGCTGTGAACGGAGTCAGCCTCGATATTCAGGCGGGCCAGACTTTCGGACTCGTGGGTGAATCAGGTTGTGGAAAATCAACCTTCGGCCGTTCCATCTTACGCCTTCAGCATGTCACCTCCGGCGAAGTGCAAATCAACGGAAAGGACATTCTCTCTCTCGATCGTCAGGAGTTGGTCAAAGCACGGGCGGACATGCAGATCATCTTCCAGGATCCCTACGGTTCCCTGAACCCGCGCATGACCATTCGCCAAATCGTACGAGAACCGCTCGACACCCACAAGATCGGCGAGAGGGCCGACCGCGACGCTGAAGTCATGCGTCTCCTCGAAATCTGCGGACTACGTCGATCCGTCGCCGACCGTTACCCTCACGAATTCTCCGGCGGACAACGCCAGCGCATCGGCATCGCGCGCGCCCTCGCCCTTAAACCAAAATTCATCGTCGCCGACGAACCCGTCTCCGCCCTCGACGTCTCGGTGCAAAGCCAGGTGCTCAATCTCATCAGCAACCTGCAAAAAGAATTTGGAATCTCCTTCCTTTTTATCTCGCACGATCTTGCTGTCGTCCAACATATCAGCCACGAAGTCGGCGTGATGTATTTTGGCGAACTTGTCGAGCGGGCCCCTGCCGAAGAACTCTACGCCGCGCCCAAGCATCCGTACACCCAGGCCCTGCTTAAAGCCATTCCCCAACCCGATCCCGAACGCGAAAAGGAACACGTCTCGCTCACCGGCGACATCCCCTCGCACAATGATCCACCTAAAGGCTGCCCCTTCCAACCCCGCTGCCCCGTCGCCAAACCCGAGTGCGCCGAAAGCAAACCTCCCCTCAAACTAATCGACGCCGAGGACGCCTCGTCCAAGCACCAGGTTGCCTGCTGGCTCTACTAAGCCCTAGGAACGCCCAATGCGAAGCCACTCAACAACAAATAATCTCGCTGGCCAATTCCGGAATCCCATCCAAAATATCCCCATGCAACTCGAGATCGAATACTGCGCCCAGTGAAATTACCTTCCCGAAGCTGACCGTGTGTCGGCTGAAATCGAACAAGCCACCGGCAAGCAAGCCAAGCTCGTCGCCGGAGCCGGCGGCATCTTCGAAATCCGCAAAGACGGCGAAGTTATCTGGAAAAAACAACACAGCGGCCACTTCCCCAAAACCGGCGAAGCCGCGGCTCTTTTCTAGGAGAAAGTTGTTCCTTTCTACGGAGCTTTGACCTCAATCCCAGAGCCCTCCATTCTCACTCTTCTTTGCCTTACCGGACTCGCGTTCATTCGCCGGCGGCGCCAGAAGCACTTCAAATTTAAATCTAAGCCCGCGGTGCCTTTTGCGCCCCAGGCCCTTTTATTGAGCCAAGGCCTTCTTCACCGTTTCCCCGACCCGCTTCCCCTGTAAATCAATCGCTACCGGTTTGAAATGATAAGGATCTTTGTAATGCTCCGGGTGGCCTTTTGAAATACCGTGCAGGTCATTGATCGTCGCTCCATATTTTTGAGCCAGCTCCCGCACAATACGATTCCGTTCATCAACCCTCGGATTCAGCTTGTTCACATTACTAGTCGATTGAAGCGGTGTCGAGAGAGCTAGAATGAGCTTCGCTTTCGGCGCCTTCTTTCGAGTCAGCTGCAAGGCCTTTTCATAACCTTCCCGATATTCATCTTCGGAGTATCCCATACCATGGAGGCCATTGTTAAAGTGAATCACGGCATACTGGTAGTGACTGAACATCGCATCCAGCTGGGCAAAAAAGGCCGGGTCGGACACACAGGCCGAAGTCGCAAAGCGCGCGCAGCTCGCCTTTCCCTGCAATTGCTTCTCAGCCACCTTGAAATACCCCTTGGTAATCGAATCTCCCACCAACATCACCCGAGGGAGTTTCTTATCCGTGGCTTTGGCGATCCAAATATCGCACCACTCGGTTCCTTCTCGATGAATCGTTGTTTCCGCCAAAATTGGCAGCACCATCACAACGAATAAGATCAGCGTTTTTATCATCTATAATTCTCCACGTTCTTCTTTGTCGAGCTCGATACGGTCTTCGCGGTTCCGGGCTTTCACCCGTACGTTGCGCTTCCCCCAACGCTCGACAATCATCTGCCGTTTCTTGCGGCGGAAATTCAACTCCTCCACTTCTTCATCAAGCTGGAGGAAGCCCTCGTAGCGACGAATATTCAACTCCCCCGATTTCACCGCCGCTTCAATGGCGCAGCCTTTGTCGCCCTGATGTTTACAATCGCGAAACTTGCATTGAAGAGTCAGCTCTTCGACGTCGGCAAAACTCTCGCGGAGCGTCTTTTCATCGGTCCACATCTGGACTTCACGAATCCCGGGATTATCGACCAACATTCCACCGTCCGGCAAAACCACCAATTCTCGAGCCACCGTGGTGTGACGACCTTTTCCGGTCACCTCATTCACCTCGCCAGTCCACAACCATTCTTCCCCGAGAAGCTGGTTCACCAAAGTCGATTTGCCCACGCCACTCGAACCGACCATCGTCAATGTGATTCCCGGTTTCAAATAACCACGCAAGACATCCAAGCCTTCCTTCCGGGTCGCACTCGTCACATAAACTTTCGCTTCAGGCATCAGCTCCTGAATCTCCTCCCGAGCTTTCTCGTTCACCTCTTCCTCAAGAAGATCCGACTTATTAACCAGCACCACACAATCCGCCCCACTGCGCGACACGATGGTGTAATATCTCTCCATCCGGCGCAGGTTGAAATCCGATCCCGCATCCGTCACGACAACCACAATATCGACATTGGCTGCCATGACTTGTTCCTGACTACTTTTCCCTGGAGCCTTCCGTGAAAAACAGGTCCGACGTGGAAGTCTTGCCCGGATGATGTGTTCGTCTTCATCCCCGGCTCCCAACTCAATCGCGACCCAATCGCCCACCGCCGGCAGGTCTGCATCACAGGTCGCCTCATGCCACACTTTACCACCGACCACACAGTCCACTTCCTCCCCTTCATCGAGCAAAGCCGAGAAGTTGATCTTAGTCTCACGAATCAACCGCCCCAAAACCCACTTCTCATCCGCAATCTCTCTATAAGAATTCGCAAAGAAGTCAGTCCATCCCAGTTCAGCGAGAGTCATCTGCTCAGAGTTCAAACCGGATCGGCCCGAAGCGAAAGAGCCAAATCCTGCTTTATAACCACTCCGGGGATGCCCGGCACGTCCCCTGAAAAATACACGCGTGCAGGAATTTCTCGACAAAATGGGTCGCTGCCCAGTAGTCTACTCCACCTGCCCCCCCCAAGGAGCCGGAGGCCTGTCAAAAGGGCTCCGGCTTTTTCTTTTCCGCAATCAGACTTTCGCCCTGCACAAAAGCCTGTAGATTCTCCAGCGTGGGACACGCAGATCGAGACTACATGAAACCCGGCTATGAGCCCCCCCGTCCACCACAGGGGCCTGGTTATGGCAGACCTCCGGGAGCCTTCGACGGAGCCCCGGTGACCAGATGGCTCTTCGTTTCCAATATCGCCGTCTTTTTCCTCAATATCCTTCTCACCTCCGAGGGACAAATCCCACCACTAACTTTATGGGGATATTTCAGTGTCGACCAAGGATTTTACCACCTTCAAATCTGGCGCGTCCTCACCTTCCAATTCCTCCACGCTGACATTGGTCATCTTCTGTCGAACATGATCGGCATTTATTTCTTCGCACCCCACTTGGAGCGATGGATGAGTAGCCGGATCTTCACCTTTTACTATCTTCTTTGCGGGATCGCAGGGGTTCTTTTCTACACCTTCCTCGCCCTCTTCACCAATCTCTTTGGCGAATACGGAACCATGAACCCAATGGTTGGTGCCTCGGCTGGGATCTTCGGAATTCTGGCCGCTTTCTACTTCATCGCCCCAAATGCCCGGGTCCTCCTTTTCTTTGTCATCCCTATGAAGATGCGGACTCTGGGAATTATTTTCTTCGCCTACGAAGTCTTCAACATTCTCAGTCAGGGCTGGAACTACGGCGGATCAGTGGGCCACCTCGGCGGCGCCCTGCTTGGAATCCTCATCATGAAAAATTCCACCGCCAAAAAATTGCTCACCTCCCTGGCCGCCATCGGCACCGGCACCCGCACGAAGAGCCACTCAAAAGGGAAATTTAAGGACGCCCAGATTGTGCGCGAGAGCAATCGCTCACCCATTGAGATCACCGAAGAAGTGAACCGCATCCTCGATAAAATTTCCGAGGAGGGCATCCAGTCCCTCACTCCCAAAGAACGTGAAACCCTCGACCGCTCCCGCAAAAATTAATGACCGATGAAGAAATGATCTCCTGCCCGGAGCCCGACCGCCAAATCGACCGGCTCCGCGCTATCATGCATCGTCTTCGTGCCCCCGGCGGTTGTCCATGGGACGCCGAGCAAACTCATGATTCCCTCGTCTCCAATCTTATCGAGGAAACTTACGAAACCGTTGCCGCCATCAAGGCTAACGACGACGAAAATCTTCAAGAGGAACTCGGCGACCTTCTCTTGCAGGTTGTCTTCCACGCCGAGCTCGCCGAAGAAGACAAACGCTTCGATCTCAACGACATCGCCCGCGGCATCAGCGACAAACTCGTCCGCCGTCATCCCCACGTCTATGGCAACTCTGCCGTCGGCACCACCGATGGTGTCCTCGCCCAGTGGGAAGACATCAAGCGCGCCGAAAAAGGCGACGAAGAAAAACCCTTCCTCCACGGGGTTGGCAAAGGCCTCCCCGCCCTCCTTCGCTCCGCCAAGCTCCAAAAGAAAGCCAGCAAGGTCGGCTTCGACTGGCCCTGCACCGTGGGTATTGTCGAAAAGATCGACGAGGAACTCGCCGAGGTCCGCGAGGAACTCGCTAAACACACCGAGGGAGAAAAAGCTTCTTCCGAACTTCAGGCCGAGATCGGCGACCTCCTCTTCATTGTCACCAATCTCGCCCGCAAACTCGGCGTCGACCCCGAAGCCGCTCTCGAAGGCACCAACGAAAAATTCCTCCACCGCTTCGCCCAAATCGAAAAGGGGCTCAAGGAACAAGGCTCCTCACTCGAAAAAGCGAGCCTTGAAGAAATGAATGAGATCTGGAACGCCGCGAAGTAGGGCTCATGACAAACGGTCCATTCAGTTACAATGGCTGAAAGTCGAATTCACGCAGGACCTGCGAGCCGATGATGTCGTCGTCAATTTACAGTTTTCTTCCGACCTCATCAACTGGTCCGAAGTCTCCCGGAAAATGAATTCCACCTACCTCGGCAATCACGGCATGCAAATCATGCTGGAAGCCCCGCTCTCCGAGCTTCCTGATAGCAATACCTTCTTCCGGGTTCACTTACTACTCCGTTAGCCGTTCAATCCCCGTGATAAAGTATTTGCCCTTTCGGTCGCCCTCCCCTATTGCCCTCCCCGTCAGGAGTCACGGAGTGTGGGCTTGTGGACCCGGTCAGGACGGAAACGTAGCAGCCGCAGCTTGTCCTACATTGCCGTGGCTTTCTGGCACTTATTTTCATTTCCAATCCACAAAGAGCCGCCGGTCCCCAAGCCGGTGGCTTTTTTGTGGTCATCTTGATCCGCCTCGGTAGCCTCGCACCGTCATGTCAGCGCACCTCTTCCCCGACGGATCATCCTTTCCCTCTCCCGGTCTCGGCACCTGGAAAATCCCCGAAGACCTCACCCCCCAAATCGTCCACGAAGCGATCGAGATCGGATACCGTCATCTCGACTGTGCTTGCGACTACGGCAACGAATCCTTCGTCGGCCAAGGCATCAAATCCGCCCTCGACGCCGGGCTCTGCTCCCGCGATGACCTCTGGGTCACGAGCAAACTCTGGAACACATACCACGAGCCTCAACACGTCCGCGCCGCCTGCGAAAAGTCACTCGCCGATCTCGGGCTCGACTACCTCGATCTCTACCTCGTCCACTTTCCCATCGCCCTCGAGTTTGTTCCCTTCGACGAAATGTATCCGCCGGGTTGGACCGCAGGAAAAGACGCGATGTCTCCGATCAAAGTCCCCTACTCCGACACCTGGAAAGCAATGGAGGAACTCGTCGACGCCGGACTCGTCAAGAGAATCGGCGTTTGCAATCTCACCACCAGCTCGCTGCGCGACGTTCTCTCTTACGCCCGCATCAAGCCCGCGGTGCACCAGATCGAGCTTCATCCCTACCTCACCCAAAACGCCATGGTGCGCTATTGCCAGGAAGAAGACATCGCCATCACGGCCTTCTCGCCTTTCGGGGCCGATTCCTATCTCCCGCTCGATATGGCCGGGGAAAATGAACGCGTCCTGACTAATCCTGTCCTTCTCAAAATCGCGGAAGCCCATGAGCGCACCCCCGCGCAGGTCGTCCTTCGCTGGGCGATGCAACGCGGCACCATTCCCATCCCAAAGACCCAATCTTCCCAACATCTCCGCGAAAATCTCGATCTCTTCGAATTCACCTTGAGCGAAGAAGAACTCGCTGCCATCACCGCTCTGGACCAACATCGCCGCTTCAACGACCCGGCCGTCTTTGGCGAAAACGCCTTCAATACTTTCTACCCCATCTTTGATTAAATGAAACCTCTCTCAGGAAAAACAGCCATCGTCACCGGCGGTGGAAGCGGCATCGGGCTCGGCACCGCGCAAGCCCTCGCCGAAGCCGGATGCTCCGTCACCATCTGCGGACGCAACGAAGACAAACTCAGGGCCGTCGCCGGAGAAAACCTCAAGATCAAAGCCTGCGACATCTCCGACCGGGAGCAAGTCATCACGACCTTCCAGGAACTCGGCGTGCCCGACATCATCGTCAATGCCGCCGGGGTCAATATCGCGAAGCGTTCGGTCAAAGAGCTCGCGCCCGAAGACTTCGACAAGCTCGTCGCGATTAATTGCACCGGTTTCTACAACATCGTCCACGCCGCCCTTCCCGAAATGCGTGAGCGCGGCGACGGGCTTGTCTTTAGCATCTCCTCCATCGCAGGCAAACGCGCCTATCCGCTCGCGGGCATGGCTTACGCTGCCTCAAAATTCGGCGTCAGCGGGATCGCCTCTGCCATCAACGCCGAAGAAGCCGACAGCGGCGTGCGCATCACCAGCATTTATCCCGGAGAGGTCAACACCCCCATCCTCGACGAACGACCCGTCCCCGTCCCCGATGAGAAGAAAGCCCGCATGGTCCACCCTGAGGACATCGCCTCCCTCATTGTCGCCATCGCGCAACTCCCCAAGCACGTCGTCGTGCCAGAGTTAGTGATCAAGCCGACTTATCAGGAGTTCATTTAGGGCCTCAATGCTTGCGGGATTCCTCCTCAATCTCTAGACCTTTCCCATGTCAGTTTATGTTGTCACCGGATCAGACGAAGGACGCGTCGCGGAAGAAGCGGCCGCTCTTTTCGAGAAACTGAAGCCACCCGGCAGCGACGAATTTGCCAACGAAATCATCGAAGGCGTGGCAGACAATGCTGAAAACGCATTCCAAAAAGCCGCCTCGGCCAACGAAGCGCTCCAAACCATCGGCTTCTTCGGCGGCGACAAGGTCGTTTGGCTCAAGGGGGCCAACTTCCTCGGCAACGACCGCTCCAGCGAAGCCGAACGTGCGGTCTCGGGCGTGGAAAATCTCCTCGAAACCCTCCAGGCTGGACTTCCACCGGGCGTCATTTTTCTCGTCAGCTCAAATGCCATCAACGGCGTACGCCGCTTTGGGAAGTGGCTCAAAAAAAACGCGGACTATCGTTCTTACGACAAGATCGACATCTCCAAGGAGGGCTGGGAGGAACAAGTCGCCATCAAAGCCGGTCGCCTCGCCCGCGAATCCGGTATGACTTTGCAAGACGAGGCCCTCGCTCTCTTCGTGCAACGCGCTGGTGCCGAGACCCGACAAATCAACAACGAGATCAACAAGCTCGATCTCTATCTCGGCAAGGAGCGACGCGATGTCACCGTCGAAGACGTTGAACTCATCGTCCCAGTCAGTCACAAAGGTGTTATTTGGGAAATCTCCCGAGCTATCGAAAAACGCGATGCCAAACGTGCGATCCACCTCATCGATTCCCTTCTCACTAAAAACGAAAATGCGGTGGGCTTGATCAAAGCCTCCATCATCCCGACGGTGCGAAATCTCTTCTTTGCCAAGCTCGCCGAACCCTACGGCTCGGTGAACAGCGCACCCGAAGCAGTCAAGGCGGTTCTCCCCAAAAAGAAAGACGGCACCATCAACACCTGGGGGCTTAAGATGGCCGCACAAGCAGCCCGCCGCTTCACCCTGCCCCAACTTCAAAAGGGCATGGAGCATTGCCTCGCCGGGGACAAAGCCCTCGTCACCTCCTCCCAGGATCCCCGGATGGTTCTTCATCGTCTCGTGATTCAACTCTGCGATATATCACGCGCCGCGTAGCCCGCCTCTCAGAAAGCACTCCTGCCTTGGCGGAAAGCCAGTTGAACTGGAGCCCCGGACCATTTTGGACGCTCTGAGGAAAACCACCGCTAACTTTAAACTCAAAAACGAGATCATCTGGCAGAATCGAAAAGGTCATCGGTGGATGGCAGAGGGCATCTTCGCGAGAGTTGTAGGCAGCTAGCATGATCCCGCCCCATCCGCTGCCTTGACGGATGAGCCTGAAAAGTTGAGAGTTTCGCCCCTGATCGTCGTATGAAACACCTCATGAACCTCCGTTCCATGCTCTTCGGAGCCCTTCTTATCTCTGGCACCGCCTTTGCCGAGCCCGCCGAGGGCTGGCTGAGCTGGCGTGGCCCCAATCAAAATGGCACCTCCAATGAAACTGGCCTTCCCGACAAGTGGGAACCCGGCGCAGAGAACCAGCTTTGGAAATATGGCCTCAACGGCGCAGGCGCACCCGTCATTGCCAATGGCAAACTCTACGCCTTTGGATACGGACAGGAAGGCGACGACACGGCTGAGGGCGTGCAAGAAATTCTCCTCTGCCTCGATGCCAAGACCGGCGAGAAGCTTTGGGAAAAACGCTACAGCGATTACATCTCCGACGTTGTCTACAACCGCTACGGAATTGGGTCACCCATCGTTGATGCCGAAACCGGTAACATTTACCTTCAGATGTCCAACGGTCGCTGTGTCGCCGTCACACCCGAGGGCAAGGACATTTGGGAAATTTCCCTGATGGAAGAACTCGCCCGCCTTACCTTCCCGAACGGCCGCACCGGCTCCGCCGCCATCGACGGTCCTCTCGTTATCTTCCACTGCGTCACCGCCAACTGGGGCACCACCGGGCCGGCTCGCGACCGTTTCTACGCTTTCGACAAACTCACCGGCGAGCTCGTCTGGTATTCCACTCCCGGCGTTCGCCCGGTGGATAGCTCCTTCTGCATGCCCGTCTTCGGACAACTCGGCGACCAGCGCGTCTTCTACGCCGGCACCGGTTGCGGCAACATCGTTTGTGTCAATGCCCGCACCGGCAAGCCCGTCTGGCGCTTCCAACTCTCGCAAGGTGGCGTCAACTCACAGGTCGTTCTTTATCAAGACAAGCTCATCGCCCTCCACGGCAAGGAAAACATCGACGCCACCTCCAAAGGTCGCCTCGTTTGCATCAACATCCCCCAGGAATACCCTGCCGAGCAACTCGTCCTCGATAAGAGCGTGGAAGTGTGGCGCAACGACGACCACATCGGATTCACCAGCTCGCCTACCCTTGTTGAAGATCGCGTTTACACCACCAACTTCACCGGCGAACTCATCTGCGTCGATGCCGACTCCGGTAAGACCCTCTGGCAGGAAAAACTCGCTCCGGACCAAATCCACGCCTCGCCAGCCTACGGTGACGGCAAAATCTATGCTCCGTGGTTCGAGGGCTCACTCGCCATCGTCAAGCCCACGGACGCGAAAGCCGAGGTTCTTTCCAATGCTGAAATCAAAGCCACCGATGGCAGTGGCGTAAAAGCACTCGCCGCGCCCACTATCTGGGCCGGCAAGATTTACCTCTCCACCCGCGACGGCCTCTACTGCTTCGGCAACAAAGAGGGCAAGTATGTTGGAAAAAAAGACGACAACAAGGAAGCCGCTCTCGGCCCCGTCGCCCAACTTCAGATTGTTCCCGCGGAGTTCGCGATTGCCCCCGGCCAAAAGCAGGAATTCAAAGTTTACGGCCTCGATAAGAGCGGTCGCCGTGTCGAGATCATCACCGAAGACCTAAGCTGGGAAAAATTTATCCCGCCCACCGCCAAAGTGAAAGCCAAGGTCGATGCGACCCTTGATGCCAGGACCGGCACCATCACCGCAGGCAAGGACGCGGCACTTTCCGCCGGAGCTTTGAAAGTCACTCACAAGGGCATGTCCGCCACAACCCGCGGACGCGTTGAAGCGACCATCGGTTATACCGCCGACTTCGAAGACGTGGAACTTAAAATGGAATCTCCAGACGGCGTGAAAGTGAACTTCCCACCCCTCGCCTGGCTCGGTGCGCGCATCAAATGGTATGTCCTTGAAAAGGACGGCTCCAAGGTCATCGCCAACCGCCTCGATAATGTTCTCTTCCAGCGGACGATGAATTTCTTCGGCGGCGAGGACATGACCAACTACGTCATTGAAGCCAACGTCATGACCGACGGAAACCGACGCATTAAGTCGGAGGTCGGCCTCATCAATCAACGGTACAAGATCAGCCTCGTCGGAAACAAAAACGTCCTCGAAGTTTCCAGCAACTACGAACGCGTCCAACAAGCGGTCAAATTTCCGGTTAAAGCCAACCAATGGTATCACCTCAAGACCCACGTTAAAAACAATGGTGACGGCACTGGTGAAGTCCGCGCCAAGGCCTGGACCAAAGGCGAAGACGAACCCGCCGAATGGACCATCAAGGTTCCCGTCAAAAAACTCCACCCGCACGGTGCTCCCGGAATCTACGCCTTCTCTCCACAGGCTCAAAAGCGAGTCTACATCGACAACATCAAAATTTCCGCTGGCGAATAAGCCCAGCCACTCAACCTTAGCAAAAGACACATCATGAAAACCACCACCGGACTCCTCCTAACAGGGCTCGCCCTCTCAACCGCCGCCGCCGAAGACTGGCCCATGTGGGGCAAGGACGCATCCCGCAATATGGTCGGGAACGCCAAGAACCTCCCCGTCGACATCCATCCCGGAGAACTCGATGACGACACCGAAGCCGCCATCCTCAAAGACGCCAAGAACATCAAGTGGGCCGCCAAGCTTGGCTCCCAAGCCTACGGCAATGCCGTCATAGCCGGAGGTAAGGTCTTCGTCGGCACCAACAACGAATCACCCCGCGACCCCGCGCAAAAAGGCGACCGCGGAGTGCTCATGGCCTTCGACGAAAAGACCGGCAGCTTCCTCTGGCAGCTCGTCATTCCCAAGCTCGGCGCCGGCAAGGTAAGCGACTGGGAATACGTCGGACTTTGCTCCTCTCCTGCTATCGACGGTGATCGCATGTATCTCGTCACCAACCGCGGCGAAGTGATCTGTCTCGACGTGAACGGTATGGCCAACGGAAACGACGGCCCGTTTAAAGACGAAGCCAAATATTCTTCCGCGGCCAAAGACGGCACGCCTGTTAAAATTGGCACCCAATCTGCCGATATTATTTGGAAATACGACATGCGCGACGGAGACAACATTGGAACCTTTCCGCACAACGTCTCAAGTTGCTCACCCGTCGTCGTCGGCGACATGCTCATCACCGCGACGTCCAACGGAGTCGATTGGTCCCACACTAACATCCCCGCGCCCAACGCCCCGTCTTTGATCGCTCTCAACAAAAAGACCGGGGAACTCATTGGCGAAGAAGTCTCCGAGGTCTCCACCCGCGTGCTCCACGCCAGTTGGTCCTCTCCCGCTCACGGAAAGATCGGCGATAAGAACGCAATCGTCTGGGGTGGCGGCGACGGATTCACCTACGCCTTCGACCCAAAAACGATCAAAGACGACGAAGGATTCGACATCTTCAAAGAACTCTGGCGCATCGATTGTAATCCTCCCGAGTATCGGATGAAGGACGGCAAACCTATCAAATACGCCACCTACTCCGGCCCCAGTGAAATCATCGGCACCACCATTATTGCCGATGGACTGATCTACGCTATCATCGGTCAGGACCCCGAGCACGGCGACGGCGTGGGCAATATTCTCTGCATCGGCCCCGACGGAAAGACCGTTTGGAATTCCAAAGAGGTCGGACGTTCCATCTCCACACTCAGCGTGGCCGACGGACTCCTTTACGCAGCCGAATACGATGGTGACGTTCATTGCTACGACGCCAAAACCGGCAAGCAACACTGGAAGCACGAAACCCAATCCCGTATCTGGGGATCTACCCTCGTTGCCGACGGCAAGGTCTGGATGGGAACCGAGGACGGCGAACTTCATATCCTGAAGGCCGGCAAGGAATACAAGTCCCTGGCCACTATCGAATTCCCCGCTCCAATTTACTCCAGCGCCGTGGCTGCCAACGACGTCCTCTACATCGCCACCCAGACCCACCTCTACGCGATCGAAAAGAAGTAAGAACCAACTCTTTCCTCAAAATGGCGTCACGGCATTGCCGAGGCGCCATTTATTGTTGCTCGGTTTGACTAAGATCTTTATCATCAGCATCTAAAAATCACCTTTCTTATATTTTCACTTAAGAAATTTGATGCAGCTGCATTTTCACGAACTTTCCTCTTAGTATCACCCCAAGAAATTGCTGTTCCTCTCCTTGGATCCTCCTTAAAAATCGTTATAAAGAAAGACGATGATACGAGTTCTTAAAATGAAACGACTTTCACTAATCACAAACCTCGCCATCGCTCTCTTTCTCTCCGCTTGTGACAAGAACGACACCGCTGATAGCGATGGAAATTCATCGGGATCATCCCAAACCGACGGAGCCAGGCAGAAAGAGATCGCGAATAAAATTATGGATTCCATGGGGGAATTCGAAAAAGCAATCTCCGCAGTCTCCGACACAAAAACGGCCAGGTCTACCGCCACCAAGATCAATGGAATTGGCGCCCAGTTTTCAAGCATGGCCAAGGAGCTTGAAACTCTCGAGGTCGCGACCCAGGAAATAAGAGAACCCATTCATCAAAAAATGGCTGCCCGGGAAGCTGAGATGAAAGAAGTGATGAACGAGAAGTTCATGAAATCCGTTCAATCCTTGAATCCGGAGGCTCAGAAAATTATGGAAAAAGCGTTTCAGGATTTCTTCGAAGTAAGGAAGCAGACGAGAAAGGAATTTGACCGACATTTTAAAGTCGGAAACTAATGCTATCCCGGAGTAAATCTTGAGAACCTGTAACTCACTAACCACCCAGGAATCAATTCGCTCTTTAAGTCGGGGTTCGAAGATAAATTTCTCGGTGAATTTATGATGTCCGGAGCGATAAGTCTGAGAGGAATGACGCTCGAGTAGGATGGGCTCCAAGGTAATCCCCAAGATAATTGTGACATCTCACTTGTGCAGAGGCGCAGTTTTCCCCGCCGTCGGCCTCGTAAGGGCGGGTAACCAAACTAAATTGACCTTTAGCGTTAGGGCTTCGGTCACCGAATTTGCCCCCACATTTGCTAGCGCCACAAGCTGTAGTTCTTCATCTACAGCTTCACTTCGAAAATCTTCTCTTTGATCTTAGGAATTTCCGTCGGATCAACTGCGGTGGTCTGACGCAGAATGCTGAAAAGCACTCCCACCATAACCAGAGTGAACACAAGGCTTGATCCACCGTAACTGACAAAGGGCAGAGGCAAACCGGTATTAGGAAGCGAGGCCGTGGTCACGCCGATATTCATCATGGCCGGGATCACGATACTACAGGTGATCCCGATCCCGAGAGTTCTTCCAAAAAGATCCGAGGTCGTCAGGGAAATCCCCATTCCAACCAGCATAATGACCACAAAGCAAAGAATCATCGCCATCGCCACCCACACTCCAAGTTCCTCCCCCACGATGGGAAAAATAAAATCCGTGTGGTGTTCGGGGAAATTCATCTGCTTCACCACCCCATTGCCTAATCCCACTCCGGTCGGGCCACCATTGCCAAAAGCTTCGATTGCGAGAGCCTGCTGACGCCCCGCACCCTCCATATGTGCGAAGGGATCCTGGAAGACCTTGAGACGATTCATCCGGTTTGGACTTTGGGAGACCATGAATGCAAACAAGGCCGCGCCGATCGCCACCGTCGGCAAGAGATAAAACCAACGCGTGCCGGTAACAAACAGCACAATAAGACCAGCCGCCCCCAAACCAGCAGCGGTTCCCATGTCCCATTCGAAAAGGATTAACATCAAAGGCACTCCGAGCAGTAAACTTGGAATGACAAATCCTCTCCACAAACTTCCGATCTCCGCCTGATACCTCGCAAACCAAGCCGCCAGTGACACCATGATCACCAGCTTGGCGGGCTCGGAAGGCTGGAATCGGCCAATCACCGGGAGATTGATCCAGCGGCTTTCCCCGTGGGACGCTGCTCCAATTCCCGGCACGTAGCAAAGAATGAGAGCCACAAAGGTGACCGCAAACATCCAGGGCGCAAAGCGCTTCAAGAGACGGTAATCCGTCATCGACATGGCAAACATCCCCACAAGCCCGGCCCCCAACCAAGTGAGCTGCTTCCAGAGGTACGAATATTGCTCGTCGGAGGAGTCCCACTTCGCACTCGCACTCGCCAACATCACCACACCAACCGTGACGAGAGCAGCAACTGCGAGAAAAAGTAAAATGGAAGCTCCTTTGCCCATAAATGGATCTTAGCGTGCGGGAATCTTCAAAACCTTACCGATTTTGAGGACAGAGTTTTCTTTCATACCGTTGATAGTAAGTAAATCTTTAACACTGACCTTGTTTTTTTGAGAAATGCCCCAGAGCGTATCTCCACTCACTACGGTATAGCTTCCGCTTGAGCCTAAAGATCTCGTCGCGGTTGCAGGTTCCTCACGTCGGGTGCGAGGAGAAATTAAGACCGGATCATTAGTACGGGAGCTTACTGCAGGCTCAATCTCCAGCAGCTCACCTGGAACGCTGTTCGGAAGAGTGCCAGTATTATCAAGCTGAATCAATGGGAGTTCATTATGAGGAATCGGATCAATTTCAGGTCTTTCGTTCTCTCCAATCATCCCGATGACAGCCTCGGAAGGTGTCGTTGACTCGATACGACGGCCGGGAATATTGATCCTCATTCCAGCTCTGGGAAGAGCCTCATTATTCGCCCGGCGAAGGGATTCTTCACTCACCCCATGCTTCCGCGCCATCGTAGCATAGTTATCACCCTTGTTAAGCAGGTCAGTCTTTCCGCCGGGGACGATGATTGGCTTTTTCTCCTTACTATCGTTATCAGCAACTGCAGCTTTCAAATCGGAGGAACTATTCCATTTGTTGTGAAGGTAAATTCCAGCAATCGCAGCCACATGGAGAAGAAGGATCACCACGAGCGCTCGCGCCACTCCTACTCCTGGAACTTCACCCAGTTCCTCGGGCGCCGCGGTGGTGGCGGCGCGTTGTTTACGGCGCGAGTTGCGGCGGGTGGCGGCGCGGAGGATTCGAGAGCCCGACTTGGACGGGGCCTTCCTTTTCGTTTGCAGGGTTGGTCTGGTATTCATTTTTTTCTTGGGTTTGGTTGGTTGATTAATTGAGAGCGAGAACGAGGGAGCGGAACGCTTCACCCCGTTCTTCATAACCCCGAAATTGATCGAAGGACGATGTTCCGGGCGAAAGGAGAATGGTGCTGCCCCGGGGAGCCGTTTTCTGGGCCGCCGCGACTGCTTCGCGAAGGGTTGAGACAGATTGGCAGGGCAGAAGTTCGGAAAACGCTTGCGAGAGAGCCGGTCCAATTTCCCCAAAGGAAACGAGTTGAATCACCTTCTCGGAGAGCAGCGCTGCGAGTGGTTGGTAATCGAGACCCTTTTCTTTTCCTCCCACCAAAAGAACGGTAGGGCGAACTTGGGATTTCAAAGCCGACTCAAGTGCGTGAAGGTTGGTTGCTTTGGAATCGTTGAGGTATTCCACTCCATCAAGAATACCCACTAACTCACAACGATGCGCGGGAGGCCGGTAGTCCTTCAAGGAGGAAACCGCAAGCTCTGGAGTCAGTCCATCAACGACCGCACACGCGGCCATGAGATCTTCGGCATTATGGGATCCGCGTAAACGCGTATCCGAGAGAGCGACAAAAGGGCTCTTCCCTTTGTATATCAAGTCCCCTTGCAAAGACCAATCAGCTTCAACTTCGGATGAGAAAGTCACCTGCAGGCCCTTGAGCTCCCCGAGATTTTCTCCCGCGCGAATCACCAAAGGCGTCGTCTCGTCGCAATTCCGGAAGATCCGCAGCTTGGCCGCGCGATACTCTTCCAGTGTGGTATAGCGATCCATGTGATCAGCAGAGAAGTTGAGCCAGATCACGGCATCAGGCTTGAATGCGTCGATGGTCTCCAATTGAAACGAACTCAATTCGAGTGCGATCACATCAGGGAACTCACCGGACAAAACCACTTCGGCAAGCGGGACTCCGTAGTTCCCGCAAGCGACACAACTTCGGTCGGTCGCCTTGACCAATTCACGAACCAACTCGGTGGTCGTCGTTTTGCCATTGGTCCCAGTGATCGCGATGGTTCGGCCGGGATAGCATCTCCAGGCCAATTCAATCTCCCCCCAAAGCGCTCCGCTTCCTTCAGCGAAGGCTTGCACAAATCCACCGCCGGTTTCAATCCCCGGGCTGGTCACGACAATATCGACGATAACCGACTGACCCACTTCGGCTGTGGCATTGGAAACCCAATCACACCCCGCAGGTACACTGGAAGCCTCACCCGCATCATAAACCGTCACCGAAGCACCGCAATGAAGCGCAAGAGCGGCAGCGGCCTGGCCACTGCGTCCCGCGCCCAAAATGGCGACTGTTTTTCCGGTGAGATTAAGCATGGATTTAGATCACTTTGAGCAGGGCAATGCCCCCGAGGCTGAAAAGAATTGAGAGAATCCAAAAACGAATGATCACTTGGTTTTCATTCCACCCCTTCAATTCGAAGTGGTGATGAATCGGTGCCATTTTAAAAATACGTTTCCCGCGTAACTTAAAGCTACCGACCTGTAAGATCACAGAGAGCGCCTCCATCACGAAGACCGCACCGATAATGACCAGAAGAAATTCCTGCTTTGCACAGATCGCAGTCATTCCGAGAGCTCCACCAATCGCAAGTGAGCCGGTGTCTCCCATAAAGACTTTCGCGGGATGGCAGTTGAACCACAGAAACCCCATACCCGCCCCCACCAAGGCCAACATCAGAACCGAAAGCTCGGCAAGGGAACGATGATGATAAATGTGAAGATACTCGGCCGCGGGAGAAGTTCCGGCAAGATAGGTAATCAAAGCATAAGCCATCGCCACGGTAATGGTCACTCCGATCGCCAGGCCGTCCAGTCCATCAGTGAGATTCACGGCATTGGACGTTCCCATCAAGATCGCCATGAACAAGGGAATGGCGAGAATCCCAATAGGAATGACAAAGCTTAAAAGGGGGAAACTGAAGGAAGCAATCGAAGCGGTTTGCTCTCCACTCTTTGCTGAGAAGAAGATGTAACTTGAAGTCTCTTGATTGGTATAAAGGAAGATTCCCGCCGCCAACCCAACGGTCGCCTGCCAAACTAATTTCACCCGACCGCTGACACCATCGGAATTCTTTTTAGCCACTTTGTGATAGTCATCGAGAAAACCCAGCACTCCCAGAGCGAGGGTCACCAATGAGGTCACGAGAACGAACGGATTCAACGGGTTACCACAAATGAGCACCGCGGCCATGACCGCTCCGAGAATCAAGATCCCACCCATCGTCGGAGTTCCGGCTTTTCCACCGTGCAGCTCGGCAAGCTTGTGAACTTCGTCCGCAGTGCGAATCGGCTGTCCGACCTTCAGCGAAATCAACTTACGAATCACCCGGGGACCAAAGGCCAGAGTCAGACCAAAGGAGATCACCGCCGCCATTCCGGCTCGTACCGTAATGTATCCCAGAAGTCGCAGGACCGAAAATGTCTCGGCCCAGCCTTCGCCAGCCAAATGGGCCTCGCTCCATATTTTAAAGATCCAGTATAGCATTTCTTAAGAGGGGAAAGATTGGTTCATCACTCGTTCCATGGCGGCCATGCGACTCCCTTTGAAGAGAACAAGATCACCTGAGTAGGTGTTTGCCGAAAGCCACTCCGATGCGCTCTCGGGTTTTGAAAATTGATGCGCCTCACCACCGGCTTCACGAGCGCCATCGCTCATTCCAACCGCGTCATCACCAACTGCCACAAGGCACAAGTCTCGCTCTGCGGCGAGACGACCAACACGTTGGTAGGCTGCCTTGGCATGACTTCCGAGTTCCGCCATGATCCCCAAGGCGGCAATGCGGCGCCCGCTCCCGGGCAGGGAAGCCAAAGTTTCCAAAGCCGCAATCACCGACTCGGGATTGGCATTGTAAGTATCATCGATCACAGAAATACCGCGACAATCAAATTGGCGTAGACGACCACTGGTCAATTCAGCTTCCGAGAGACCAGCCGAGATTTCTTCCAAAGACAACCCCAGAAGCCATCCCGCTCCGGCAGCCAACAAAGCATTGCTCACCATGTGCCGACCCGGCACGGAAATCGACGTCGCGACGCGACCAACTCCTTCGATGATCAATTCAAATTGAGAACCACTGGCACCCGGAACAACATTCTCGGCACGAACGGGTGAATCATCACCACCGACCACGATGACCTTTCCTTCGGTCTCTTCGCGGTATTGTTCGACAAAATCACAGTCAGCAGGAACCAGTAAAACCCCTTCCGAATTCAATGCGCGGGCAAGTGTTCCCTTTTCAATCGCAATTGCTTCGCGACTTCCGAGATTCTCAATGTGAGCCGTGCCCACATTCGTGATGATACTGATATCAGGATGCCCAATTTTACAAAGCGGCTCAAGCTCCCCGGAATGATTCATCCCCATTTCGAAGATTCCTGCCTCATCGTCTTCTTCCGTGGTAAGAATAGTGAGAGGCAATCCGATGTGGTTGTTCAAATTCCCTTGGGTGGCATTCACCTTCAACTTCTGACTCAATACCGAACGAGTGAAGTCCTTGGTCGACGTCTTGCCATTGGAACCAGAAATCGCGACCACTGGAAGAGACAGCCCACCGCGATACCACTCCGCCAGACGCTGTAGTCCGGCTAAGGTGTCATCGACGAGAATTACAGGCACTCCCTCGGGAAGATTGTCTACATTTTGCACCAAAAGCGCACCCGCTCCCCCTTCAACCGCTTGCTGTAAAAAATTGTGAGCATCGAAGTTTTCACCCTTTAATGCAACGAAGAGCGAGCCCTTCTGAATGGATCGGGTATCCGTCGAGACTCCGCTTGTGACGATGAAGTCCCCTCTCCCTTGCTGAAGGAAGCCATTCATCGCGGATGCGAGTTGCTGGACGGAGTATTCGTTCATTCTCTCGAAAACTCTCCTTCCTCTTCATCGGGTGGACGATTGCGGGCTTTGCGCTCCCGCTCCTCTTCACGGAGAAGAAACTCAGCTTCCATTTTCTTACGCTTTACCTCAAGCGCCTCACGAGCTTCATCGCGATCATCAAACTTTTGGCGATAGCCGTGAATCTCCTGATAGGTTTCGTGCCCCTTTCCTGCAATCAAGATGATGTCCTGCGGGAGGGAAATTTCGATCGCGAGCTGAATCGCTTCGCGCCGGTTCTTCACCGTTTCGAATCTCACTCCCTGCATTCCCGCTTTGATCTCATCCATGATGGCATCCGGATCTTCGCTGCGAGGATTGTCTGAGGTCACAATGCAAATATCGCTCCCCTTGGCTGCCGCCGCCCCCATGATGGGACGTTTGGTTCTGTCGCGGTCACCGCCGCAACCAAAGACCGTAATCAAGCGGCTTGGATTAAGTTCACGCAAGGTGGCACAGGCCTTCTCCAAAGCATCCGGAGTGTGAGCGTAATCGACATAGACCGATACCCGGTCGCCACCGACAAACTCCATGCGCCCGGGTGTTTGAGCCACTTCAGCGAGCAACTTGATACCATCACGCAGATGAATTCCAACCGCCGAAACAGCGGCCAGAGCCGCGAGGCCATTCATGATATTGAAACGTCCCACGACGGGAATACGAACAAGGTAGCTTTTTCCCTTTGCTGCGAGAGCGAATTGTTGACCACGGGTATTGAGAATCACTTCGCTGGCCCGGAAATCGGCATTCGCTCCAAAACCAAAGGTGATTACCTTCAAGCGCCCTTTAAATTCCGCCGCAAGCTTTTCACCTACCGGATCATCAACATTGATCACCGCAACTCCGTCGCCCCCATCAGCGACCATCCCTTCGAAGAGAATCTTCTTGGCATCGTAATAAGACGCCATCGTCCCATGGTAATCCAGATGGTCCTGGGTTAAATTCATAAAGACCCCAACACCGAAAGGAATTCCCTCGCAACGCCCCTGCTCCAGTCCATGCGACGAGGTTTCCATCACCACGGCGCGACACTTGTTTGTCTTCATTAGACCTAAAGTCTCCTGGAGCTCAATGGCGCCTGGAGTGGTGTGAGTCGCGTCGCGAAAACCGCTGCCGTCCTGAATTTTCACCGTGCTCAACATGCCGGTCTTCACCATGGCTCTCTCAAGCAAGGAGTGAATGAAGTAGGTCACGGTTGTTTTCCCGTTCGTTCCGGTCACTCCAATCATCGCCATCGACACCCCAGGATCACCGGCATGGCGGGCCGCAAGGCGTCCGAGAACCTTACGGGTATCAGGAACCTGAATCCAAAGACCCTGATAGTCAGCCGGTCCTTTTCGCTGGGCAATAATCGCCGCAGGCTTGGCTTTGATCACTTCATCGAGATAATCATGACCGTCGACCGTGGTGCCCCGGACCGCAACAAATACCGAGCCCTCATCCACCCTGCCGCTATGGTTCGTGATGCTCTCAACAGGAACATCCTCAATGCGCAAGCCCTTGGCCTCCGGAAGAATTTCGAGAAGTGACGAAAGTGAAATCATTAACTATTTGGTGAGATCGGCAAGTTCTTCATCGATCGGCTCGGTCGGAGCGATATTCATTTGTTCAATGACGCGTTTTGCGACCTTGGAAAAAACAGGCGCCGCAACCGTGCCGCCGCCAATTCGAAAATCTTCCTCCACATCCATCGGCGCTTTCGGCTCATCGATGGTCACAATGCAGACGAACTTCGGATCTTGAACAGGAGCAATACCCGCGAAGGTCAGGAACTTTTTATCCCTGTCGTAAAATTTATTCACGTTATCCCACTTCCAGGCCGTTCCGGTTTTTCCCCCGACCCGATGCCCGGGAACTGCGGCATTCTTTCCGGTTCCATCAAGAACAACCCGCTCCAGGGAAAGGCACATCCCCTTCGATGTTCGCTCCTTCATTACCCGACGAATTTTAGTCACCGGAGTTTGCTCCACCACGATTCCGTTGTTCGCGATCACCGAGTCCACCAAACGTGGCTTCATGAGGTATCCTCCGTTTGCAACCGCCGAATATGCCATCGCCAACTGAATCGGGGAAACACTCACGCCATATCCAAAGGTCGCTTGTGCGAAATTCTGCATATTCGACGAATCGGTATGACTTCCCCGGGCCTCCCAGCCCACCGGGATTCCCGTGCGCTGACAGAACCCATAATTTTTCAAGTAGTCATAAAAAACATCGCGCCCGGCAATTTCTGCAAAGCAAAATACCCCGGGGTTACTCGACTTCATCATGACCTTGTCAAATGAAAGATCTCCATAGGCATGATGATCGTTGATTTTCACCCTCCCCCGGGTGATGTGCCCCCAACCACAATAAACTTCGGTGTTTCGATTCACGAGGCCCGAGTCCAAAGCTGCCGTCATCGCAACGAGCTTCATTACCGAACCGGCTTCATAGCTGCCTTCAACGGGAAAATTCATACTCGCACCGTTCTTGGAAAAGTTTCTACGATCGTTCAGGTCGTAGTAAGGACGACTTGCCATCGCTAGAATATCTCCCGTACGAGGGTCGGTAACAATGATCGAACCACGGTCCGAATTGTATTTCTTTAAGGCCTCTTCCAGCTCAACCTCAACGATGGCTTGAAGCCCCATATCGAGGGTGAGACGTATGTGTTTTCCCAGCTTCGGTGGGCGCACTGCCGATGACTCAGTCAGCATCACGAGTCCATTTGCATCTCGTTTGAGTTGGCGCTCGCCATCTCGACCAGAAAGAAGTTCGTTGTGAGACTTTTCGATACCGGCCCTGCCAATGCCTTCGTAATCCACAAAGCCTACAAGGTGCGGCGCCAAGGTAGACATGGTATAGTGGCGCTTCTGTGACCGCTCGAATGAAAACCCCTGAATGCTACGAAGCTGCAGTTCGTCCTCGAGCTCGCGAACCAAATCCTCGGGAATATCTTTCTTCACAGCGAACCAATCTTTATTCGCATTATGAACCAGGACATTATTCCGAAGCTTGGCTGAAGAAATTCGTAATTCCCGCCCGATCACTTCGGAGGCATACTCGAGGTGTTCCGCGATCACCTCTTCACGGCTCATTTTTGATACTCTCTCCTGCTTGATCTTCCGGAGCAATTTGCCGCGCTCTTCATCAGTCAGCTTTTTCCACCCCAAGGTCTGACTGGCAAAACGATGCGTCACCGCCTTGGTCAAGTTGTCGCTGTGGTTTAGATGATTACGATCTACAACGAGAGCAGCGACGGGGAAATTTTGAGCCAGGACATGATCATGACGATCCACGATCCGTCCGCGACTAGCTGGAATCACCTTCCAATCTTCAAAACGGGAAACCTGCGCTTTGTCTGACATTCTCCGATCCCAAACCTGAAGCGTAATCAGCCTGACCGAGAGCGCACTGAGCCCGGTCACCAGGACCAGGCACACAATAAACGCTCTGATTTTTACGGCGATATCCATAGTTGCTAACGACTCACTACCGCGTCGCCAGGTGGGGTTTCTTGATCATGCGGATTGATGAATTCAACAACGCCGGTTCCTATTGGAACCAGATCGGATTGCCGGTCAGTCAATTCAGCCCGAAGATTATACACTCCGAGGATGCGGCTGATGTCTGACTGATAAAAGGTGATCGCCACACGATGCTCTTCCATGCGCTGCTGAACCTTAGTGATATTGCGCCGGGCTGTGACTTGCTTGTTCTTCAACACAACATAGCCAATTCCTCCAGTCGCCACAATGGCTCCCGCAACAAACAAAAGGATCAACATTGGGAGTCCGATATTAGAGGCCTTCTTTTTCCGGTTCATGACAATGTGGTGGGTAAGATTTTTTCAACAACCCGCAAACGTGAGCTGCGGGAGCGTGGGTTACGTTTAATTTCGGCTCCGTCGGGAGCCACTCCCTTGCGGGTGATCAGGCGATAACGAAGATCGGGATTGGGACGAGCAGCCGGCCACTCGGGCCGGTCGATCTCTTCCCTGGAAGCATGACGGAAGGTCTGCTTCACGATACGATCTTCAAGGCTGTGGAAAGTGATGATGGCCAAACGTCCGCCCGGCTTGAGCAGATCGGCAGCGGAATCAAGGAAGCGACGAAGCTCCCCGAGTTCGTCATTCACCGTCATGCGCAGGGCCTGAAAGACCTTGGTAGCAGGATGAGTGCGGCCGCGACGACCGAGAAGCTTTTCAATACCATCCGCCAATTGCAGAGTCGTTTCAAAAGGAGTTTTGCTGCGTTCCTGAATGATCCAAGCTGCGATCTTGCGCGATGCCTTCTCCTCCCCGAGCTCGAAGAAGATTTTCACCAGGTCAGGCTCGCTCCATTCGTTCACCAAATCAGCGGCAGTCACCTCACTCTCTCCCATCCTCATGTCCAGCGGGCCATCGAAGCGAAAAGAAAAGCCACGCTGCGCTTCGTCCAACTGAAACGACGAGACCCCGAGATCGAGAAGAATGCCATCGAGCTGCCCCCACTTCCCGTCTTCGGAAAGACGCGACATTTCGCTGAAACGTCCTGCCACCGCCTCGAAACGATCACCAAAGCGAGAAAGGCGTTCGGAGGCATATTTGCGGGCGTCGGCATCACGGTCGACACCTTTGACGCAGCTGCCCTTTTCAAGAAGAGCCTCGGTATGCCCTCCCCCTCCAAGTGTTCCGTCGGCAAAAAGCTTCCCTTCGGCGGGAGCGAGATACTCCACGACCTTATTGAGCAAAATAGATTCATGATAGAAGGGCATCCCGCCCTCCAGCGGGATGCCCTCCATCAAGAGAGTTGAATGCCCCACTTCCGGCTCCCCCAAGGTAGGCAGGGGCCAAGTGTTGAAGCTGCGAGGCCACCAAAAGTCAGGAAGCGCCGGAACATGCAGGGTATTCAACATCAAATTCAGGTTAGGAAAGGTTCAGGACGTCGTTGATCATGGAGTTCTCCTCCCGCTCTTTGGCTTCTGCAGTCTCAAGTGTCGTGGCGTTCTCAGGAGTAAAGATTTCAAACGAGTCGCCACGCCCAATCAGGGTAACAGTGCCGGGCAAAGTCATGCCATGGGCCTCCGCAAGGGCTTTGGGGATGGTCAATTTGCCCTGGGCGCTGACATTTCCCTCAACCGTGGCTCCAAAAAGCATGTTTTTCGCCTGATCCCTCAAGCGAGGTGTCGAATCAGGCAATCCCTCGATATCTTCCAGCTTTTTCGCGAAGGCTCCCTGAGTCAGAGCTCGCAGCCCCGGAACCCCAAACACCTTAACCTTAACGAGGTAGAAGCTTTCCTGAGCAGGTGGACGCCAGTCTACCGGAAGGGAAATCCTACCCTTGGTATCCAGTTGCCGATCCAAGGGACCGAAGCGAAAATGGCGGAAAATTGACATAAAGCGAACTCAGCAGTGCTGAAAACGCCACGAAAGTGCACAGAACGCCACCAGAAAGCAACTCGAAAAGGCAAAATATACAGATCCCCAAACTGCCTCTCTCTGATTGGATTACCTCGGGAGACAGTTACTCTGGATTACTTTAATTTCAGGCATTCATTACTAATCTGCACAGTCTCCCCTCTCACGCTTAAATTACCTGAAAGGACTTTTCCCCAGATCAAGTTTACTGGGGTTATATGACCCAAAATAATCGTCGCGAATTTTTGAAACTCTCCGGGCTCGCCGCTGGAGCCACATTTGGAGCCCCATCCATCGTTCGGGGCCAGAATCTCAACTCCCGTCTCCAGATCGGCTGTATCGGTGTCGGAGGCAAAGGAAAGAGTGATACTCTCAACACCGCGAAATGCGGCGGAAAGATCGTCGGGCTCTGCGATGTTGACCAAAAGAGGCTCAATCCCATGGCCAAAAGGTTCCCCGATGCTCAAAAACACTCTGATTTCCGGGAAATGCTCACCAAAATGGGCGATCAGATCGACGGCGTCACTATTTCCACACCTGATCACGTCCACGGAGTGGCCGGCATCATGGCGATGCAAATGGGCAAGCACATCTATTGCCAAAAGCCCCTTACCCAGACCGTGTGGGAATCCCGCATGATGCGAAATCTCGCCCGCGACAAGAAACTCGCTACCCAAATGGGCAACCAGGGCAGTGCGGAGAGCGGCCTCCGGCGCTCGGTGGAACTCATCCAGTCCGGCGTGATCGGAAAACCGCTCGAGCTCCACGTCTGGACCAACCGCCCGGTTTGGCCGCAAGGATTAAAGCGACCCGACAAAAGTGACCCAATCCCTGACACCTTAAACTGGGATTCCTGGATTGGGCCGGCCCAAATGCGTCCTTACGTCAACGGCCTCTACCATGACTTCAAATGGCGCGGCTGGGGCGATTTCGGCACCGGCGCCCTCGGTGACATGGCCTGCCACACTGTCAACATGCCCTTCCGCGCGCTTAAGCTCGGCTACCCCACCAAGATCGAATGCGAAATGTCGTCGCGCATTTACGACGAAACCTACCCTCTCACTTCTCGAGTCCGCTTTGACTTCCCCGAGCGCGAAGGACTTCCTCCGCTCAAATTCTGGTGGTACGAAGGAAACCCCAAAAACAACTTCACCCCCATCCGTCCCTACCCCGATCTCGTCTCTGACATTGTCAACCTCCGCGGCGGAAAACTCCCCGCCAGCGGCGCGCTCATCATTGGCGAAAAGGGACAACTATTTTCACAAGACGACTACGGTCGCAGCTTCTATGTCAAACTGAAGGGAGAAAAAGAATTCACCCAAGGCGATAAGCACGAAGCCTGTCAGGGAGTCCCGCAAACGATCGATCGCTCTCCAGGCCACCACGAGGAATGGATTGAAATGATGAAGGGCGGAAAGCCGGCCTACTCGAATTTCGAAATCGCGGCATATCTCAACGAAGTCATTCTCTTGGGCACCATCGCCCAACAAATCGGTGAAGGAAGTCCCATCGACTGGGACGGCCCGAACATGAAGTCCACCAACAACAAGCTGGCCTCAAGCCTGGTGAAGCGCAACTACCGCGACGGCTGGGCTCCCAAAATCTGATCTTCAACAGAATCCTCGACGCGCAGTGACAGAATTGTCACACTGACGCAGTGACAGAAAACGCCGGTCTTACTGTTCACTTCGAACCAGTGAGTCACAAAATTCTGATCGTCGAAGATGAAGTCGATATCGCCACGTTGGTTTCCTTTAACCTTCAGCGGGTAGGCTACGCCGTTGATATGGTGCACGACGGACGGGAGGGCCTTGAGAAAATCCTCAAGGATCAGCCTGATCTCGTTGTCTTGGACCTCATGCTTCCCGGCATGGACGGCTTTTCCATCCTGAAGGAAATGCAGCGAGACTCCCGGGCCAACACTATTCCGGTCCTGATGTTGACCGCCAAGAGTCAAATCGACGACCGAATCCGCGGCCTGGAATCTGGCGTCGATGATTATCTGACAAAGCCCTTCAGCCCCAAGGAGCTCATCCTCCGGATTCAGGCCATCCTCAAAAGAAATCAAGCGACACCTGGCTCCGTCATCTTTTCCTTCGGCCCCTTTCGCTTTGATAAAAACAACCTCTCGTTCTACCTCAACGAGGAACCACTCCAACTAACCTCCACTGAGTTCAAACTCCTCCTCTATCTCTGCCAACGGGCCGGTCAACCCCAGGACCGGAACGATTTACTCAGGGTCGTCTGGGGTTATAACGATGATGTGCATAGCCGCACTCTCGACACCCACATGAAACGTCTCCGACAAAAACTCGGAGACGAAGCCTCATTCATTGAAACGGTGCGCGGGATAGGCTATCTCGTCAGGGAAATTGAATGACTTATTTTCTCGTCGCCCTTATTTGCATCCTTGTCTATGCGCTCGCCTCTTCCATTTCCCGGAATCGGAATGAGCGCAAATTACATGAGATCACCAAACAACAACTCAAAGAAAACTATGAGAATGTTGCCGAACGCCACGAACATGAATTCGCGCGCTTGCTCGACGCCCTGCCCGACCCATTCATTTCAATCAATGAAGAAGGCCGGATCATCAGACACAACCGACCGGTCGCAGATTTATTTCAAGGACGCGAGATCCTCAATCGCAGCTTCCAGCAAGTCCTGCTTGACCCATCTCTCATCGCTGAAATCGATAAGGCCATGCAAAATGCCTGTGCCATTTCCACGACCTTGTCCTTCCCGCCAAGCGCTCCCTTCTCGGTCGATTCGCAAGGCAAGGACTCACACTGGAAAATTGATCTCCGACCCCTCTCCTTAAATCGAGACACTCTGGAAATTCAACTCATCATGCGGGACATCACTGCCGAAGTACAAACCGACCAAATCCGAAAGGATTTCGTCGCAAATGCTTCTCATGAACTCCGCACTCCCCTCTCGATCATCGCCGGGTATCTGGAAAACCTCACCGAAAAAAATGGGCTCGACAACAAGGATGTCGCGAAAAAAATGCTCTCCACAATGGACCGGCACGTCGTCCGCATCAACCGTATCGTTGAAGACATGCTCGTCATTTCCAAACTGGAATCCAACGAAAGGACTCCGCTAAAGGTGGAATCGTTCAATCTCGCAACCTGCGTTCGTGATGTCGTCGCACGTCTCGATCTCCTGATCGAAAAACAGAACGCTAAAGTCAGTGTCGAGGTGCCGGAAACCACCCTCACTGGAGATCGGTTTTATTGGACGCAAATCTTATTTAATCTGGTCGAAAATGCCCTTAAGCAAAATGCCTCCACAAGCGTAGAGGTGAAAATCGCGGCCGAGCAAAAGGAGAAGACAGGGCCAATCGTCGTCTCGGTCTCGGACAACGGCATCGGAATCCCCAGCGCAGACCTTCCGTTTATCTTCAAACGCTTTTTCCGGGTGGAGAAGCATCATTCGCAAAACCAAGTCAAAGGAACCGGATTGGGACTCTCTATCGTCAAACGAGCCGTCGAAGCACATGGCGGAACCATCGAGGCAACTTCTATTCCGGGAACCGAGACCACTTTCACGATGACCATCCCCTCTGGGCCCATTTACTAAGTGTGCCGAATATCCTCGGCCGAGGATATAAAGACAACATCCTCGGCGATATTCACCGCGAGGTCTCCGATTCGTTCCAGACTCCGGGAAATGAAAATAATATTCAGGAGCGGCTCTGTTTCTTTGGCCCCGCCCGCTATTTGCGCGCTCAATGATTTCCCAAGAGACTTATGAAGATCGTCGACCTTTTGGTCCATCTGAATCACCTTCATCGCCGCCTCCTCATCAACATCGGAATAGACAGTTAATGCTGACGAGACAATCTTCTGCACTTCCCGAAAGAGCGGGTCGATGAGACGCACCTCATTAACCGCCCCCGCTTTGAGAATCTTACGTGAACGCTTTGCAATCGTCACGGCGTGATCCCCTATTCGCTCGAGGCTCCGGCAAATGTTGATCGACGACAATACATGTCTCAAATCCGAAGCGACAGGATTGAATCGAAGCAGAATCGACATCCCTTGTTCATCGATTCTCTTCTCCTGGGTATCGATAGCTTCATCGTCATCGATCACATCGTAACATTGATCGAGATTGCCCTCGAGCAAGCCCGCGACAGATTTTTCCAGAGCATCGAGCGCGGACCCACCCATTTGCACCACACTGTCTTTAAGCGCGCTGAGATCGGAGTCGTAGTTTTTAAGAATATGAGCTGACATAATTTGTAATCTCCTATCCGAAGCGACCACTCACGTAGTCCTCCGTTTGTTTCCTGGTGGGATTGCCGAAAATCTTGGAAGTATCGTCATACTCGATCAACTCACCGAGATAAAAGAATGCCGTGCGGTTCGAGACGCGGGTTGCCTGCTGCATGTTATGCGTCACGATGACAATGGTGAAGTCCTCCTGAAGCTCTGCGATCAACTCCTCGATCCGCGCTGTCGCGATCGGATCCAAAGCCGAACACGGCTCATCCATGAGAACGATCTGAGGCTTCACTGCAATGGCGCGCGCAATACACAGACGTTGCTGCTGCCCTCCGGACAAGCCCAGAGCACTCGAATCAAGTCGATCCTTCACTTCATCCCAAAGAGCAGATTTCTGCAGTGATTCCTCGACCGCCTGATCGAGAACACTCTTATTTTTAATCCCTTGAACGCGCAGTCCATAGGCCACATTTTCGTAGATCGACTTGGGGAAAGGGTTGTATTTCTGGAAGACCATGCCGACATGCTTTCGCAATTCGATCGCTTCCACATCGGGTGCATTGATATCCTGACCCAGAATCGAAATACTCCCCCCGGTCACTTTGGCCGTATCGACCAAGTCGTTCATTCGGTTGAGACAACGTAAGAGAGTCGACTTGCCGCAACCCGAGGGCCCGATGAAGGCTGTCACCTTTCCCGCCGGAATCTCAAGCGAGATATCCCGAAGGGTATTGGTGCTCCCCAGATCGTAACTGAAGCTCAGATTATCGATGGAAATGATAGGCTCGTTCGATGCCACTTCGGGGGCATCGGCAGAATCAAGAGTGCTTGAAGAATCGTTCATCAGAAATAATTAATGGGTTACCACTTCAACTTGTTGCGGTAGCGAGCCCGCAAGACCACGGAGGTCATTGCGAAGCCGACAACTAAAATAAGGAAAACAAATACCGAACCGTAGCGCATGTCGTTAATCGCTTCGTGAGCGGGCAATCTCGCCGAAACCGTGTAGATGTGATAGGGGAGCGCCTGAACCGATTGGGTCAACATATCGGAAAACCAAAAGACTCCTGATCCCTGCGCATCCTGCCAGGGCATCTTGGCCTTATCCGCAACGGCCGCAGTAAACATAATGGGAGCGGTCTCGCCAGCCACCCTGGTAACACCCAGAACGGAGGCAGTCAGAATTCCCGGAGCGGCATAGGGAAGAACAGCGGTGCGAATACACTGCCACCTGGTGGCTCCAAGCGCGAGAGAGGCTTCCCGGAAGCCACCGGGCACCGCCTTCAATGATTCCTCACAAGCCGCGATGATCACAGGGAGAGCCATCACGGCAAGGGTCAAGCCGCCAGCAAGAAGCGAGTTCCCCCACCCCTGGAAACTGAGGTAACCATCAGTGAGCGGAATCTTGAATGCTCCAATGGTCGTCTCGGCATTCACCTCGTAGGTAAAGACCGGAAACCACGGCGCGAGGCAGAAAAAGGCAAAACCAAAGAGGCCGTAGACAATCGAAGGCACCCCGGCGAGGTTCATAATGGCAAGGCGAATCGCGCTGACCAGTTTCCCCTTCTTGGCATATTCGCTGAGATAAATTGCGGCCGCCACCCCGATGAACAAGGAGACCACCATACAGACAAGCACTAGAAGAGCAGTTCCCACCAAGGGGCCTGCAATGCCTCCCCCGGAATAAGAAAAGGTATGCTCATCATTGATCGTGACATCAGGATTCTCCTCTTTAAAAACGGTAAAGTCCGTTTGATCCATCCGAATCAACTCCCCTGCTCCATTGGTAAATTCAACCAAGGTCTGGGGACTCTCGGTAAAGAACTTGGTATTGATGAAGGGCGCTTCCGAGGTGAAGAGAACCGGCGCTCCATCGTAGGTGATCTTTCCGAAAATGAAGAGAGCGCAAGCCAAAACGAAATACGTAAAGCATGCGAAAATCACCGTGCCGATGCGGTCCTTGACCTTGCGCTTCGAGGAAGTCGCCTGAAAGGGGTTTGTCGATGGCGTTTCTTCAGGCATGTCCGAGACGTTTAATAATTCTTTGAGCTGCGACGTTAATCATCAGCGAAATGGTAAAGAGCACGAGCCCCACCAGGAAGAGAGCGCGGAAATGCAAGGTGCCTGCCGAAACCTCACCCATTTCCTGAGCAATAATTCCCGTCATTGTATGGGCCGGTTGCGCAATGACGCCCAAGCCTTCTCCGAAGTCAGGAATGGCGATTTTATTTCCCGCCACCAGCAAGACAACCATGGTCTCTCCGATGATCCGGCCGAGACCGAGGAGAACGGCGGCCAGGATTCCAGAAATCGCCGTTGGCACGACGACCTTGGTGACGGTTTGGAGCTTCGAGGCTCCCAAGGCCAAGGAGGCCTCCGAGTATGAACGAGGCACGTTATTCAAGGCATCCTCACAAAGAGTGAAAATTGTCGGCACGGCCATGAGGGCGAGAAGAAGACCCGCATTGATGATATTCAGTCGCTCTTGCATTGGGAAGCCAGGCACCCAGGAGAGAGCTCCAATTTGACTCAACTCCCGCAGCCCTTCGCCGAGCACCATGATGCCAAAGAATCCCAGCACCACCGAGGGAATGGCTTGAATCATTTCAATCGCCGGCTTGATGAAGGTCTGCTCGTAGCGTGATGCAAGGCGATTCACGTAAATGGCCGCTCCAATTGAAAACGGAATGGCCACGGCCAAAGCAATCAAGGAAATTAGCAGCGAGCCTGTAATCAAGGGTAGAAGACCATAAAAATCATGCCAGGAACTATTGGTCACCCAATCCCGACCGAAGAAAAACTTCATCGTAGAACCCCAGAAACCCAAGGGAGCATCCCACTTCCACTGCGAGGCCTCTTCGACACTTTCGTCTAGCTTCTCGATAAAATCCGGAGTGCGTTCCTTGACGCCGACGATCAATTCGGCGGCGGCCTGGGATTTAAAATCAGAGGGCAATTTCGCCACCGCTGCTACCAGCTTTTCCTTCAACTCATTCGCGGCGGATTCGTGTGCCTCAAAGCTTTCTCCAAAAGCCGCGGTTTTCTCGGCAAAAGGGAAACTTTCCCGAATGACAATCTTCTCGGCCTCGGCAACGGCGGCTATCCGCTCTTCCTCGGTTGCCAGCTTTTTCGAGCCTTCCAGAATGGCCGCCTTTCGCGCCGCCGCGCTCATGTCCTCGACGGCCTCTTTCTTAATCTGGGACGCTTCGGCAACGAGCTTATTTTTGAGATCCTTAAGGGTATTTCCAGCCGAGCCCAACTCGATCCTGGCGGCATCGAATTCAGACATTCCTGCTGCCATCTCGGCCTTGGCCTTGGCGACAAATGGCGTGGGGTCTCCTTCAACCGGGTCCCAGTCTACCATCGCTTCTTTTAAAGCTTCCCACTGGCCGTCGTGCCCTTCCAAACGCCCAAACGAATCGACCTCTTTGCGATCCAAGCCGGCAATCGTTTCCCGGGCAAAGGCCTTCCAGTTTTCTTGGGCCTTCTTGTAGGCTGCGGCGATCTCAGGATCGTCCGGCTCGTCTTCAAAATCATCCAGCGCATCCTCCAGCTCACCAATCAAATCGTCACCCTCGTCTTCGAGAGCGTCCATGATCCCTCCCGAGGAATCAACAACTCCTCGCTGCGCTCCGTATCCGGCATCGAGTTCCTGATAGTATGCCTGGTTGGTTGCGCTCACCAGGATGGTGTATTCATCGACCTCCTTAATCAAGTGGCCCACATACTCCTGTCCGGTCTTCCGATAAAGTTCCAGACCGCGATGATGCTGCGGGAAAAACATGGCCGCTTCCTTCACCAAAAAGGCGCAAATCAGGAAGAGAATCACGATGGACAGAGCCGCGTTTCCGCCGAAGAAGCCACGAATCCATCCCTGTAAATTGACGCCTAAAAACCGTCGTCCCTTTCTTTGAAAATGCTTCGCCATTGAAATCTGGTGTGTGCCGCAGTCGCGACATGGCAATCAATAATAAGGCGCACCTACTTTCGCAGATGCGCCTCGCGTGACAGTTTTGTCACAATTGCATTTTTGGGCCCCAAATCTTAAATTCCAGCACCATCAGGTTCTTACTCACCCACAGGAATAAAGCCCACCTTCCCAATCACTTCAGCGGCTTCCTTGGACTTGATGGCCCAGTCGATGAACTTCTTCACTTCACCCTTGGGCTCGCCCACGGTGTAGTAGTAGAGCTTACGGGAAAGCGGGTAGTCAGCCTTGTTGCGTGGCTTGGGAGCTTCTCCGTCAACTTTCACCGCGCGAAGACCGTCTTTACCGGCGTATGCCAATCCGACGTAGCCGATGCCATTAGGGTTACTGGCAACCTCAGCAGCAATCTGCTCGTTTCCAGCCATTTTCTGGGAAGAGGAAGAGTAGTCACGCTTGGCCATCGCCATTTTCTGGAAGGTCTTGTAAGTTCCAGAGCTGGTGTTGCGGGTATAAGCGGAAATCTTACCGGGCTTGCCACCGACTTCGCTCCAGTCCTTGATGTCGCCAGTG
Source organism: Akkermansiaceae bacterium (assembly GCA_029253285.1). Taxonomy (GTDB): domain Bacteria; phylum Verrucomicrobiota; class Verrucomicrobiia; order Verrucomicrobiales; family Akkermansiaceae; genus SW10. The sequence goes on from JAQWZU010000056.1 coordinate 85,032, forward strand.
AAGATTCCTTCAACCTGCTTCAGGGAAAGGTCACGAACTCCGTTATCCTTATTGATGACAACTGCGATCATGTCCCAAGCAGCCACGTGCTCAGCGAGCGCCTTGCCTTTGGCAATGAAGTTGTTCCTCTCCTCTTCCTTAACGTCACGGCTGGACATTCCGATGTCAGCAGTGCCCGCGATGAGATTGGTGAATGCCTGGGAAGATCCTTCGGCGGCGATTTCAAAGTCAGTCTTATTTCCAGCGGCCACGTAGGCTTCCTTAAGTTGAGGAACCATTTTGGCTCCCAGGGTGTCAGATCCCTTGATCACGATTTTGTCTTGAGCCAGAGCAGACCCGGCAATCATCGTTCCAAGAGTAATCAACGTTGTGTATTTCATTTTCTTTTTCTAGTTGTTTGACGCCGTTCATTGACGACGCCTCCACAATAGCCCGATCCAGTAACTGGTATAACGATGAGTGGTGACTGTTTCGTCACATTGATAAAAGCTCTCGCACAAAAAGAAACGGGCACCTCTTTCGAGGTGCCCGTTTTATAAAAAATAGGATTTCAGAAGGAGGTCCTAGAAATACATCCGCGCTGCCAACCAGAGGGTGGTTGCGTCTGTATCAGCGTCTCCGCCATCAACAGTTTCGAACTCCACTCCAGTCATCAACTTGGCATTGTGACCGCACACGAAGTAATTCAAACCACCATAAATGGAGTGATGCTCATCGCCACGAGGAATATTGACTCCATCCAACCCGGCAGCATTCCGGGTATTCCGGCTCTGCGGGCGAAGAAGGTCAGCACCGCTGGAGCGTGCCCACTGGTAGCGAACAACAGCTTCAAGCTTGTCTTCGATCAACTCTTTGGAGGGCATGATCACAATCCCGTAGACATTGTCTCCGGCATGGGTCTCACCGTAAGTGGCATTAGTGAAGAGATCAAAGCCGCCGACTTCAGTTTCGAAGGTTGCCGCGGCCGCCCATTCGTAATCGATCACTTCACTTTCCTCTGCAGTTGCATCGTTGATGAGAAGGTCAAGCGTAACGTCGCCCTCTCCCGCTTCAAAAGCCAAGCTTCCGTAATAAGCGATTCCACCATTCCAATGACCAAAGGTCTCTGGATCTCCATCAACAGTGAAAACACCCAAAGTGAAATCAATGTCACTTCTCTCAGCCTCGATGAGGACTCCAGTTGCACGATCAGGGGCATAGAAGTTGTTGATCAGCGAGCGCTCGACCGTTTTGATTTTCTTGGAAGAAGTGTGCTCTTCTCCTCCAAAAGCGATCTTGTAACGACCGTATCCGACTGTCACTTCTTCAAATCCCGCAACATCTCCAATGTCGTATTCCAGATTCAACTCATCAAAACCGCTGTAACGAATACTGGTGCTACGAAACCCTCCGTTCTCGAAGTTTGCACGGGCTTTCAATTGGAATCCGTTGAGAAACTTCACGGAAGTTCCGAAGCGAAGGCGACGAAGTTCATCTCCTTCCTCATGAAAGTCAGTGCCTCCAGTTTCTCCGTCCGTGTGGCCCCACTGCTGGTGCGCACGCCCGAAGAACTTCACCTCCTGAATGAAGGGATTCTCCTTATCTTTATAGACGGTGCCGATGTTCTTCAGTGTATCGCACCAATCCCCGCAAGGCTCGGGTTCGGAAACGGGAATCACGGTTACGTCACCTGCGAAGGCTCCTGAGGTAGCGGCAACAAAGCCAGCTCCGATTGCTTGAATCAATTTGTGTTTCATTTGTGTATTAGGTCACATTTCTGCCCCGGCTTTCCTAGGCAGAGTGCAGATAAAGACACAATCGTGCCATTTCTCCAAACCCAAATTGTGACAGCTTTGTGACAACAAAACCCGAGAGCCACCTCCACCCCTTAGCTATTGACCCGCAACACACTAGTAAAATCACATCTCCCCGACGGCATAGGACTTGCCAAAATGAAGTCCGCTTATATTTTTCCTTTCGTGCCGGAAACCGAATTAATGCCCTGGGAACGGGTTGGCGCCAAGTATAAGAAATCATACAAACGAGCGGGAATGCTCGTCGACCTCGACCGCTGCATCGGATGCCATTCATGCAGCGTTTCTTG
>JAQWZU010000105.1 GCA_029253285.1 Akkermansiaceae bacterium
TCTCTCGTTCAGACCATCCGGATGATTCGTTCTCGGCGCTCCGGCTGCTATCCCTTTCCCAGAAAAAGGAAACACCCATGACGACCACCAAAATCTGTCAGCGCTGCGGCCGCCTTATCGAGTGGCGTAAAAAATGGGAGAGCTGCTGGGACGAAGTCCGATTCTGCTCCGCCCGCTGTCGGGGCCAAAAGCCCAGCAAGATCGGTCAGCAACTCGAGCAAGCCATCCTCTCTCTCCTCGCCACCCGCCCCCGGGGAGCGACCATTTGTCCCAGCGAAGCCCTCCACACCCTCATCCCGAAAAAGCAGTTGCGCGACCACATGGAGCAAGCCCGCCAAGCCGCCCGCCGTCTTGTCGCCCAGGGGCAGGTTGAAATCCTACTCGAAGGCCAAACCGTGGACCCATCCACCGCCAAAGGCCCGATCCGTCTCCGTAAGATCTGACCCATGCAACCCCCAGCCGAGCGGTTGGATTGCTGGCTTTATATCCTGGCGCTTATCTTGCTCAACATCAATTCGCTCCTGAATGTTGGCACAACTGCTACTAACGAGTTCCTTTCAAGACTTGCACGTGTTCCGGCGCGGCAAACGGGCCGCGCTTTTCTTTGCCCGGGCTGAACTCTTAGCTCCGTCGTTATTTCCCGAGGAGGGTTTTCATTCCTTCGCCGAGGGATTTGCCGATGAGGTATTGCGTTTCGCCATTTTGGTTCCAGTGGAAGCCCTGGTTCTGGGGTGAGACGTTGGCTTCGCGCCAGAATGGGCGGGTGTCGGCGGCGGAGACGTTGCCGTTGAACTCGGGGTAGAGGACAGGGTTGGCGACGGCGAGTTGACCTTCGAGCATGATGAGTCGGTTGCCGGAGGCAGAGGCTCCGCTGATGCCGGTATTGGCGACGGCGAAGGGTAGGGTGGGATTTCCCAACTCGGCGCGGATGTCGCGGATGAAGTCGGCGAGGTTTTCCTGATAGCTGGAGGCGGTGAATTCGTTGCCTCCGTCGTTCCAGCCCTGATGCCAAGCGAACCCGGCGATCTGATATCCCTGTCCGGCGAACTGGGGGAATTCGGTGGAGAGATTATCGAGGACGTCGTGAACGTAGTCGATGAGGCCGAGGTAGTAGTTGCCCACTTCACCATCGCGTTTGGCGACGGCGCCGGGTGAGCGGAAGTCGGCGTAGAGGCTCTTGCCGCCCCAGCAGGTTTTGATGATGAGGACGGGTTCGTCGTAGGCATCGCCGATAGTCCAACCGAATCCCATCTCGGGTCCGATGCGGGCGTCGTCGACACCGAATTCGGGAAGAAGCGGGCCTTTCTTGATGTTGCCGCCCTGGGTGAGGTCGTTGCGGTTGTAGTAGACTTGGACGTCGTCGCGGGCGATCCAGTTGTTGCCACCGTCGACGAGCATACCGTAGTTGGCGGGATCGTCGGTTGTTTCGTAGCGGAGGCTTCCGATTGCGCCGTTGACGCCGCCATTTCCGGTTTCACTGCGCCCGTGGCCCTGCATGTTGGATTGACCGGCGAGGATGAAGACTTTCACGCCGTTGGGATTGTCATCCCAGGTGCGGAAGACGGAGGAAGTTTCTCCGGTCAGCGGACGACCGGCGAGGTCGGTGAGGCCGTTCGTCTCGACGGTGTATTCCGAATTGAGACTAAGAGGGAAGCCCACGGTGAGAATGACGGTGTTGGGGGTGTCGCCGATGACGGCCGAGGAGATGGGTAGGAGCGCATCGCCTCCGACGATCAGGGAGTAGTTGAAAGGCCGGGTCGCGAGCTCGGGATCCATTGCCTCGGAGAAGGTGAGATTGACGGTGGTGCCATTTCCCCAAACGCGTTCGAGAGTGGGATCGCGAAGGTCGGGTTCGCCGACACGGAAGTAGAGGGTCTCTGCCCCCGGGTTGGGATTGTCAAAGGGGCCGAAGCTTGTGAGTGCGCCATCGGGATTGGCTTCAACTGCGGGAGCGATTCCCGGTTGAAAGGTCACGAGGTCCTCGGACCAATAGAGGCCGTAAAATTCGCCGGGATTTGATTTCCAGGTCAGGGTGATTTCGTCGGTGGTGTCATCATACGAAACGTCGGCGACTTCGAGTGGTTGGCGGATTGCGTCGCTTTCGACGATCTGGATACCGGTGGGTCCGATGTGGTTGAAGCCATTGCCCCAGACCTGCGCGGTGAAGGATCCTCCGCCGAGGCCTTTGTAGACAATATAGTTTCCGGGAGTTTCGGCCCCGGTGATTTCGGTAAAGGTGCCATTGAAGGCGCCGGAGAGGAGGGTGAAGTCGGCTTCGGGTGCGCCATTGACGACGATCTTACCGGTGCCATCGCCGAATTGATCGCGGTTGGCGCCGAGGTAGAAAACGACGTCGAAGGTATCGAAGGGAATGTCGGTGATAATGATATCGAAGATGTTGGAACCATCGCCGGGGTCGTTGGTGGAGTTGGCGTGGCCATCCATCAGGTTGGCGTTGCCGTTGTCAAGCAGGGTGGTGCGGGGAGGATCCCAGATGTATGGTCCACCGTTGCGGCAGTCATTGAGGGTGAAGGTGGCGGTGGAACCCTCCGTGCCGGTGAGAGTGACGGCGGGACGCGGGGAAGCGGGAGCCCAGGGAAGCTCATAATTTTGCCAGCCAGAGGTTTGCCAGTCTCCGAAGCCGGCCGAATCAGTTGGGGAGAGAGTCATGAGCGGCTCCCAACCGGCCTTACCAAGTCCTCCTCCTCCCTCACGCCA
>JAQWZU010000119.1 GCA_029253285.1 Akkermansiaceae bacterium
AAGTGAAACTCTTTAGCGCCGATGGTAGTGGGACGATAGGTCCTGTGAGAGTAGGTCGTCGCCAGGTATAAGCCCTCTTGCTTCTCACGAAGCAAGAGGGCTCTTTTTATGCCCAGAAGACTTAAGGAATCCGTTTTAGGACGAGGTAATTTCTGACGTCTTTTTTGAGGAAAGAACTGCGAGTGAAGCCTCCCCCATTCACGGAAGAAGAAATCCAAAAATCACAGGATCTTCCTCCGTCAAGATTCAGCGCATAGGCAATCTTGAATCCAGAAATCGGTTGGCTTTGGAGTAAGCTTGAGAGCCCTTTCAATGAGGTGGAATCGGCGTATCCCAATGCAAAGTGTTCCTTACCATCCCAGAGTAAAAAAGAGCGCGGCCGCTCATCTCTGTTGGAGAGTCCGGTGGAGGTTTCCCCCGACCAGACCAGCCGGGGACCTGACTGTAGTATCTCTTGGTGGGATGGTGGAGAGGCCAGATAATCCGTCCGGCTCAAGAGCTTGGCCTTGGGGCCGAGGAAAAACCCTGTCCCTAGAAATGAAGCCCGATTCACCGCACCTTGGCGATTACCATCAGTGACTACCAATCCCAACGGGCTTCCGGCAGGAGTGAAAAACCCTCCATTAATAGAGGCAAGATGGCCGTTTCCAGCGTCCTCGGCGTCGTCATATCTTGAGCCTGGTCCACTTGGCTGATCTGCGACAACGAGGCGATAATTTCGTCGATCAAAACTGACGAGAGTGAGTTCAATTCCCCGGCGTTCGATGGTGCGCGCCTGAAGGGAATGGAAAGGAATACTTTCGACCTTTGGCTTTGTTGGTTCTGGGGCAGCGGGAACTACCGGCACTGAAGGTTCTGGAATTTGGACGGCTCTGGGGACTGGAGTTGGTTTTGCACAGGAGGTCAAAAAGAGTAATCCTGATAACAAGCCGACTGGGAGAGCTTTCATCATGACTATTTTTGAGCACTTGCCAGGAGCGTCTGGAAATTTGGAGAAATCTCCTCGCGGTCGACGATGGCTGTTTCAACGTCTTTAAATCCAGCCTCGGAAATCATCTTTGCCAGCTCGACTTCTGAAAAGCCCAACCAAGTATCGTAGTAGAGCTCTCGTGCTTTTTCAAAAGTATGCTGGTAGAGATCTAAGATGATGAGACGGCCTTTTGGTTTGAGAATCCGGTATGCTTCCTTGAGGGCGCGTTGCGGATTCTCGGCATGATGGAGAGCCTGGGAAAAGATGGCGAGATCGACTTCTTTAGTCTTTATGGGAGGGGCTTCGATATCACCGAGGCGGTATTCCAGATTGAGTAGCTTGTTTTCGGCAGCGATTTTTTGGCCGAATTCGACCATTTTTTCCGAATTGTCCACGGCGATGACTTTCTTGGCTCGTTGGGCAAGAAGTTGAGAAAGCGTTCCTTCCCCGGCTCCGAGATCTGCCACGACGTCGTAATTGAGAATCTTCAGCATTGCTTCGGCCAAGCCTTTCCAGGATCGGCCGGGGACATATTCACGTCCGAATTTTCCTGCCAAGTTGTCAAAGTAGGCCCGCACGTAGTCTTTCCGCTTGCGCAAAATATGGCTCAGTGATTGGCAGTCTTTGGTTCTCTCAGGGAGTTCGTCGGCTGCATTGTGGACGATCTTTTCTAGTTCTGCGGGAATTCCCGAGGTGTAGATGTTGTTTTTTCCGGATCGTTGGTCGCTGACGAGTCCTTCCTTTTTTAGTTGGGAGAGTTGGGAAGAGATGCGGGACTGGCCCATCCCAAGAATCTGCTGGAGCTCCGCAACTGACAAGGACTCCTCGCTCAGGAGCATGAGGATACGCAAGCGGGTGGGATCCGCGATGAGTTTGAGTGAATTCAGAATTGACGCCATGGTGTGTGGGGATTAAACGACGCATCAACGCATCGCGATTTAACGATATAACAAACTTCAGCCATGAGCAAATCCTTCATTTTTTCATCCGAGTCTGTTGGCGAAGGCCATCCTGACAAAGTCTGTGATACCATTTCAGACGCCATCCTCGACGCATGTCTCACTGTTGACAAGAACAGCCGTGTTGCTTGTGAAACCTTCGTGAAGTCTAACCAAGTCGTCGTCGGGGGAGAGATCACCATTCCTAAGATCGGCCAAAAGCCCATCAGCTCGGTGATTAATGTCGAAGGAGTAATTCGTGAAGCGATCCGGGGGATCGGTTACACCAACGAAGATGACATTTTTCACGCGGACAGCGTGTTCATTAATAATTTCCTTACCGTCCAGTCCCCTGACATCGCCCAGGGTGTCGATGCCAAGAAGGCAAAAGGCAAGAAGACCGAGGAACAGGGTGCCGGAGACCAAGGGATCATGTTTGGATATGCTTGCGATGAAACTCCCGAGCTCATGCCTTCACCGATCATGTTTGCGCACCGCCTTGGTCGTGAATTGACCAAGATCCGCAAAGCGGGTCGGCAGGCCAAGTGGCTTCGCCCTGATGCCAAGAGCCAGGTCGCGGTCGAATACGTCAATGGAAAGCCCACTCGCATTGTGAACGTTGTGATCTCAACCCAGCACGCTGCTGATGTGGATCACGCCACGATTGAGAAATTCTGCATCGAGAAGGTGATCAAAAAAGTTCTTCCAAAGAAGATGCTTACCAAGGACACCGAATACCTTATCAACCCGACCGGACAATTCGTTATCGGCGGACCACAGGGAGATTCCGGTCTGACCGGTCGCAAGATTATCGTGGATACCTACGGTGGATGGGGACGTCATGGTGGTGGAGCTTTTTCAGGGAAAGATCCATCAAAAGTAGACCGCTCAGCGGCCTACATGGGACGTTGGGTTGCGAAGAATATCGTAGCGGCAGGTCTCGCGCCAATCTGCGAAATCCAGTTCGCCTACGCCATTGGCCATCCGAAGCCGTTGAGCATCAATATCGACACTTTTGATACGGGTGATGACGAGAAAATCCTCGCAGCAGTGGAGAAAGTTTTTTCCTTCAAACCTGCCGATATTGTCAAGCAGCTCAAACTTCTTCGCCCGATCTATTCTTCTTCAACCAACTACGGGCACTTTGGAAAAGAAGATGCCGACCTTCCCTGGGAGCAAATCAACAAGGTAGTTGCCCTCAAAAAAGCTTACAAATAATCACCTCAAAAAATCATGTCAGATTACAAAATTAAAGACATCGGCGAAGCCGATTTTGGTCGCAAGGAGCTCGACGTTGCCGAACACGAGATGCCCGGCCTCATGGCCACCCGTGAGAAGTATGGTCCCGCGAAGCCTCTCGATGGCGTGCGCGTCATGGGTTCGCTTCACATGACTATTCAGACTGCGGTTCTCATTGAAACGCTCAAGGATCTTGGTGGCGATGTCCGCTGGTGTTCTTGCAATATTTTCTCAACCCAGGATCATGCTGCGGCAGCGATCGTTGAATCCGGCACGCCTGTTTTCGCCTGGAAAGGGGAGACCCTCGAGGAATACTGGTGGTGCACCTGGCAGGCTCTGCAATTTCCGAATCCAGATGGCGACCTGCCACTTGGGCCTCAGTTGATTGTTGATGATGGAGGTGATGCCACTCTTCTCCTTCACAAAGGATACGAACTTGAAAACGGGTCAGATTGGGTCAACGAGCCTGCTGGTTCGACCGAAGAGGCTGTCATTAAGGCTCTCCTTAAAGATATTCACGCCAAGCAGCCTGGAATTTTCCACGCTTGGATTCCCGAGCTCAAAGGTGTTTCGGAGGAGACCACCACCGGTGTCCACCGCCTCTACCAGATGCAGCGTGACGGCAAGCTTCTCATTCCTGCCATCAACGTGAATGACTCTGTCACCAAGTCAAAATTCGATAACCTTTACGGTTGCCGTGAGTCGCTCATCGACGGCATCAAGCGTGCCACCGACGTCATGATCTCCGGCAAGGTGGGTGTTGTTTGCGGATTCGGCGATGTCGGAAAAGGCTGTGCCCAAGCCCTCCGTGCTCAGGGTGCACAAGTCGTCGTGACTGAAGTTGATCCAATCTGCGCGCTTCAAGCGGCCATGGAAGGATTCCGTGTTCTCACCGTCGAAGACACTCTTGGCTGGGGAGACATCTACGTCACTACCACAGGTAACTTCAACATCATCCGGGCCGAGCACATGGAGAAGATGAAAGACCAGGCCATCGTTTGTAATATCGGTCACTTCGATAATGAGATTCAGATTGCCGAGCTCGAAGCACTCGACGGAATCCAGAAACTCAACATCAAGCCACAGGTTGATCGTTATACCTTTGCCGATGGTAACAGCATCTACATGCTTGCCGAAGGTCGTCTTGTGAATCTTGGGTGTGCTACGGGTCACCCGAGCTTCGTGATGTCGAATAGCTTCACCAACCAGACCCTCGCTCAGATTGCCCTCTGGGAAACCAAGGACAGCCGTGAAGTTGGGGTGGAAGTTCTCTCCAAGGAACTCGATGAGGAGGTGGCAAGACTTCACCTTGATAAGATCGGCGCCAAGCTGACCAAGCTGACCAAGGAACAGGCCGAATACATCGATGTCCCCGTCGATGGCCCCTACAAGCCTGAACTCTACCGCTACTAGAAATTGCGCATAATTTTTCAAAGCCCGTGCTCTTTGAGTGCGGGCTTTTTCGTGGGTTGGTCAGGGCAATCATTTCCTGCTCAATTGGATTTGCAGCTGCCAAGTGAGAAAAAAATTCTTTCTGGAAGGAGCGAAGAAGAAATAAGCGGAAAGACTTTAGGGTTCACTCCTTCGGGAGGTGTGGCTCAAGGCTGGAGGAACGGGCTTGCTCGGCGGCGGCGGCCTGGCGGGCGAAGAGGTCGGCGAGGTGTTCCTGCATGCGGAATTTGCGTTCCCCCTTTTTGCGCTTTTTGGGTTTGGAAGTGCCGTCGGCTTGAATGAGGCAGGCGTTTTGGTTGTCTTTGAAACAGGCGTTGAGGATGTCGATGAGGAGTTTTTTGTCCTTCGCACCCAAGATGGGCGTCATGAGCTCGACGCGTTTTTCGAGGTTGCGGCTCATCCAGTCGGCTGAGCTGATGAAGACTTCGTTGTCGCCACCCTGATGGAAATAGAAGATTCGCATGTGCTCGAGTTGTTGGTCGACGATGGAGACAACTTCGATGTTCTTGGCCTCCTTGCGTTCACCGGTTTTGAGGCAGCAAATGCCACGGATGTTGAGTTGGATTTTAACCCCCGCTTTGGAGGCTCGATAGAGGGCTTCGATCATGTCGATGTCTTCGAGGGAATTCATCTTGGCCATGATGTGGGCTGTTTCACCTTCCAGGGCGCGGGCTGTTTCTTCTTCGATGAGGGCGATGAGGGTCCGCTTGATTTGGGTGGGAGCTGGGACGAGGACTTTGAAGTGTTCTAGTTTGGTGCGCCCGGTGACGGCGTTGAAGAAGATGGACGCGTCGGAGCCGAAGTCGGGGCGGGCAGTGAAGTAAGAGATGTCGGTGTAGAAACGGGCGGTGAGTTCGTTGTAGTTTCCCGTGGCCAGGTGGACGTAGCGGCGGAGGTGTCCATCTTCGCGGCGGATGACCAGAGAGATTTTGGCGTGGGTTTTGAGACCCTTCACTCCGTAAATGACCTGGGCTCCGGCGCGACGGAGTTCTTCGGCGCGTTCGAGATTGGGGGCTTCGTCGAAGCGGGCTTTGAGTTCGACTAGGGCCGTAACTTGCTTACCGGCTTTGGCGGCGCGGATGAGGGCGTCGACGATTTGCGAATCTTTTGCGGTTCGGTAGAGAGTTTGTTTGATCGCAATGACGTTCGGATCAGTGGCCGCCTCTTCCATAAAGCGCACGACCGGGCGGTAGCTTTGGTAGGGGTGGATAAGGGTGAGGTCTTGCTCTGAGATGAGATCGAAGAGACTGCGGGAGGGATCGATCTTAGGTGAATCCACACCAGAGAGGGGAGCGGTGCGGAGGTGCGAAAAGCCGTCGATGAGGGCGAGTTCGAAGAGGTCGGCGAGAGCGAGGGGAGCTTTGGTGAGGAAGACTTTGGGGATGTCGATTTTGAGGAGCGAAATGAGATCCTGAGTGAGCTTGTTGTCCTCGGAAAGCTGCAACCGGACCGGGAAGGATTGGCCTCGTTCGGTGATGACATTGCGGATTTCTTCGGCGAAGTCGTGTGCTTCGTCTTCGTTGGCGGGAATGTCGGTGTTGCGGGTGAGACGGAAAGTTGTCAGTTCAGTGACTTCTTCACCGGGAAAGAGGTTCCCGCAAAGATGGGCGGTGAGGTCTTCGAGGAAGATGAATCCACCTTCGTTGAGAACGAGCATTCTCGGAACGCTGGAGGGGAGGGGGAGAACGATGATGCGGGATTCCTTGGTTTCGGGATCGTAGACGCGGAGGGCAATGCAGACGGAGAGGGAGGGGATGATTTCCCGGGCGTTTTCCGGAGTGAGCAGGAGGGGTGAGAGCAGCGGAGAGATTTCGTGCTGGAAGGTGTGAACGAGTCTTTCGAATTGATCCGGGGAGAGCTCCGGAATGCTGAGGTGAGGGAGTCCGCTTTGGTGAAGAGAGGGGAGGAGTTCTTTGAGGTAGAGCTTCTCCTGATCTTTGGCGAAGCGACGGGTGCGTTTTTCGATGGCGCTGAGTTGTTCGCTGACATCGCGTCCCGAGGGGTCCGTGAAGCCGGGGACTGATTCGCAGAGTGAGAGGAGGCCACCGATGCGGACCTGGAAAAATTCGTCGAGATTGGAACCGGAGATTGCGAGAAATTTCACCCGGTCCAAGAGGGGCAAGTCAGGCCGCTGGGCTTGATTGAGGACACGTTGGTTGAATTCCAACCAAGAAAGTTCGCGGTTGATGTAGGCGATGGGCATGGGTCAGGATTCTTTGATGTAAAGAGAGAGGCCGAAGAGGTTTTCGAATAGATCGGCCTTGCTGGGGAGGGCGAGGCGTTCGGCGGTGGCATCGAGAATGCCTTCGAGGACGAGATGGGCTTTTGAGTCGGTGATTTCAACGGTGAGGTTTGTGACCCGCTGGGAATGGGTTCGTTCGAGGGCGTCGGCCACGCGGATGAGGGCGGAGAGTTTGGCGACGCGAATACGATCTTCGGAATCGAGGTCCTGGTAGAAGCGGTGGGAGGTTTCGGGTTGTGACTTGCGGTGGTAACGGGTGATGAGGGCAACAATGAGGCGGTCTGCTTCGCTGAGGCCGAAGATTTCCGAATGGCGGACGATGTAGAGGGAGTGGAGTTCGTGGGCTTTGGGTGAAATGTGGTTGCCGACTTCGTGGAGAATAGCGGCTACGTTGAGCAGAAGCGCGTCGTGTTCCGTGAGTTTGTGGAGAGATTGCGTTTCCTCGAAAAGTTGGCGCGAAAGGTGGGCGACGCGGCGGGCGTGTTTCAGGTCGACGCAATACCGTCGGGCGATGACCTCTGCCGAGTGGAACAATTGTTTAAGGAGCTCTTCTTTGAGAATCGTGGGATGGGCTAGGTCGGTGAGTAGGCCTTTTTCGTAGTCGGAGCCGGGAACGCGGAGCGAGGTGAGTTCAAAGGACTCGGCAATGGCAGCATTGATGACGAGAGCGGGAAGGGCGGAGCCCGAAGTTTGGTAATCGAGGGCGAATTGTTTGACCCGTTGGGCCTCGGTGGCCGCGGCGATGTTTTGGAGGAGTTGTTCGAGGATCTTGTAGCGCGATTTTGTTTTGTCTGGCTTCGAGAGAAAGGGCGAGAGCATTTGAATCTCGGTGCCGATCATGACGAGGTCTTCGACATCTTCGTCGCGAAAGTCGTAGGAGAGTTGCGCGATCATTCCGGAGATTTGTTCGCGGATGAGGCGGATGATTTGTTCGCCGAGAAGGTCGGGTGAGTTGAGTTGCTCCCAGGTCCGGTGGGTGCCGAGGCGGTAGGAATGGTAGCGAACGATTTGGCCATTTTTGAAAAGAAGGAGTCGGGTATTTCCTGGGCCAACGTGTGCTACGATGGTGTTGCGTTTCCGCATTGAGGGAGTGTCGCGGAGGCGGCGGCGGGTTTTGAGGAAAACGAGGCGCGTCATTTCTCCGTCGTCGAGTGGCTCAAAGCGCCAGCCGGCTGCGATTTGGAGGCGGTTGAGGAAGACCTCTGCGTTGGAGGCTTCGGTGAGGGTGTTGGTGGTGACGGCGCGAACGGGAATGTCCTTGAGCCCGAGTTCGGTGAGGGCCTCTTGAAAGCCGGAGATGACTTTGACCGCCTGTTCGATGGTTGTGGTGAGAACGTGGCCGTGGCTGAAAATGTCGCGCCCAAGGGGAATATTTTTTTCGAGAAAATCGATCATTTCCTCCCCTCCATCGTTGGTAATGGAGATGATGATCATGGAGGCGTGGCTTGCTCCAATGTGGACCGCGGCTCTCATGACCGGCGGAGGAGTGGATTCGTTGCTCACGACGGAGAACTTCGTCAGATTGATGGGAGGGCGCAATAGGGAAGTTGGGACGAATGCAGATTCATCGGATGAGGTTTGACTTGCAAGGAGGGGGCGAGCCGGATGGAATACCCTATGCTTGGTGATGAGTTTTACAGGCGTTGTTTTTTTTCCTCCGGCTCGGAGGTCGCGTTGAGTGAACGCTCAACGGAGACGACGGGGATTTTGAATGATCCGGAATCAGAGACTGCTCCGATTTTCGATGAACTGAGGGGGAAGCTGGCGCAATTACAGAAGGTGCTCTACGCGCAGGGAAAGCATAAGATTCTCATTGTGATCCAGGCAATGGATACGGGCGGTAAGGATGGCTGCGTGCGTAAGGTCTTTTCAAGAGTAGATCCGCAGGGGATCAAAGTGACTTCCTACAAAGGCCCGTCTGAGAAAGAATTGGCGCATGATTTTCTCTGGCGGATTCATCAGAATGTTCCAGCAAGGGGTGAAATCGCGATTTTTAACCGGAGTCACTACGAGGACATTGTCGCGGTGAGGGTAAAAGGGCTGGCTCCGCAAGAGGTGTGGGAGAAACGCTACAAGCACATCATCGATTTCGAGCAGATGTTGGTGGATGAAGGGACGACGATTTTAAAATTCTTCCTCAACATCTCCAAGGAAGAGCAGCGGAAGCGATTGCAATCACGTCTGGATCGGCCCGAGAAGCATTGGAAATTTCATCCTGATGATCTGGCTGATCGGGCGAGGTGGGCGGATTTCATGGAGGCCTATGAAGATGTTCTGGAGAGAACGAGTACGCCGAGCGCGCCATGGTTTGTCATTCCGGCAGACTTTAAATGGTATCGGAACATGTGCGTTTCACAAATCGTGACCCATGCCTTGGAGGGGCTGAATTTGGAGTATCCCAAAGTGCAATGGGACCCAAGTAAGGTGGTGGTGGAGTAATGAAAACGAGCTCAAAAAGTGCCGCCTCCAGCATCCGGCCTCCTTTTCATTGAGAGGAGTGGTAGTCACATTTCACCTACTATTCCTTCCTCACTTCAAAGAATTGCTTCGTCGCGGCTGGTTCAGGGTTGGTGATTCTGACGACAGTCGTAGTCCCAAGATCACCTGCAATTGAGTCTTCAACTTCCTGCCAATTTTCCAATCCCGGGCTGTTCCAGACTTCATAGCTTTCGCCGGCGATACTAGTGAATTCTATGACTAATTCATCCCCGTCAATTTCGAAGCCGATGATGTCGATCTCTGTTGATGGCTCTGGCTCTTCTGCAGCAGCAAAATAGTTGTCGAAGGTGCTGTCGGTTGAATTGGCAGGATCGTTTTGGTCGGCGGCTACGAAAATCCCACTGGCTCCTGTAGTCCAAGTGCTGTCGGTTGTTTCCATTGTCGCCACTGGTGTGGTGAGATTAGAGAGATCGAAAATTTTGCAAGTGAAGGCGTTGCCAGTCCCCTGGAAAACAAGTCTTACCGGCGTTCCCGGATCGAGCAGGACTTCTTCGTCGACCAAGTTGGGTCCTCCCTCATCGGTGATCACGGTAAAAAACATTTGCTGGTCGGTTGGATTGTAGGTGAACGAGTATCCATCCAGTGTCCCCAGGCCGGGATCTTTTACCCGGGCCAACATTCCGATATTCTGGTCCAGCGATTCGTCGAAATCGACGATGTCAATGGACTGATAAAAGTCGGTGTAGATGACATCTGCCCGCAATGCTCCGATTCGCGAAGGCCCGAGGGCTGCCTGATTTGGAGAAGTGGCACCCTCCATGCGGTAAGTATTTCCGCTGGGAAAAGAAAACGATCCTGGAGCCCCCACTCCTGCGAGAACATCTACTTCGGTCCATCCAGTGGAGTTTCCATCGTCGAAATTATCTGTTTGTGCAAAGAGAAGGGGAGATTGGGAAACCAGGATAATTGGGAGGAGACAAGTGTTCATCCTAGGGATAGGAACGAATCCGTGAGATTTTGTCAATGTATTGAAGATTAATTACCCAGGATCAGGGTGGAGTAATCTGGACAGGAGGGGGAAACTTGAGCAAATCTTTTCCGATTTTCCATAATGGGCTCTCAGTCTTGGCCATTGCTATTCTTGTAGGGTTTCCCTTTTTGGCCTGCAAATGGTGGAATTCCCGCGAAAAAGGTTGAGTTATTCCCAATCCTGGCCTATCCCCCGCCCGTCGAAGGACGGTTTGGCTCCAATGAAGGGGCTCGACCTATCCCGATTACCAATAAAATGGCCAACGATTACGGAATTAACCTCGCTGATTACAAGATCAACGACAATGACACCGGAAGTGCAGACTTC
Organism: Akkermansiaceae bacterium; assembly: GCA_029253285.1. Classification (GTDB taxonomy): domain Bacteria; phylum Verrucomicrobiota; class Verrucomicrobiia; order Verrucomicrobiales; family Akkermansiaceae; genus SW10. The sequence continues at coordinate 10,638 of JAQWZU010000119.1, forward strand.
CAGATCGCGCTCATGACCCAGCGCATTAAGCACCTTACTGATCACATGGATGATCATAAGAAAGATTTCGCTTCGCGTCGCGGACTTCTCCGCCTCGTGGCACGCCGTCGCAAGCTTCTCGATTACCTCAAGCGTAAGGACGAAGCTCGCTACAAGAAAGTCCTCGCTGGACTTGGCTTGCGTAAGTAACCACTCTGCATCTCGGCCACGATGTTCCACATCGTGGCCGTCTTGCGATGGGGGCCATCGCAGTTGATGGGCCTCGCCGACGACATTCCCACCCAAATTCAGACCGGGAGTCGCTCGTCGTTTCAAACCAAAACTCGTCCGGGAGGGTCCCGATGCGAGGCACTAAAAATAAGACAATGAGTATACAATCAGTAACGGCCAATGTTGGGCCGAGTCCTCTGGTCATCGAGACCGGAAAATTGGCCAAGTTGGCCGACGGAGCAGTCACAGTCCAGATGGGAGAAACCATCGTCATGGTCTCCGCTGTCTCACAAACCAAGATCCGCGAGGGTCAAACTTGGTTCCCCCTTTCGGTGGAATACAAGGAACGCGCTTCGGCAGCCGGCACATTCCCCGGTGGCTACTTCAAGCGTGAAGGTCGTCCGACCGAAAAAGAGATTCTAACATGCCGCATGACCGACCGTCCGCTGCGTCCTCTCTTCCCCAAGGGCTATCTCTACGATACCCAAATCATCGCTCTCCTTCTGAGTGCCGATCAGGAAAACGACGCCGACGTTCTCGCCATGAACGGAGCATCCGCCGCACTTGCGATTTCCGATATTCCCTTCGCCGGTCCTATTGGTGCCGTTCGCGTGGGACGCATCGACGGAGAATTCGTGATCAATCCGACTTTCGAACAGCGTGAAGACAGCGACCTCGACCTCATCTACGTGGGGAACAAGACCGACGTCATCATGATCGAAGGGGCGGCCGACGAGATTCCCGACGCTGAATTTAAAAAGTCTCTCCACTTCGCCCAGGCTGCCGTTGCGCAGATCGTCGAAGCCCAGGAAGAACTCGTGAAACTCGCAGGCAAGCCCAAGCGTGACTACACCGTCACCGTGGCCAAGGAAGACCTTCTCGAAATCGGATACGCCGTTGCCGGTGACCGGATCGAAGACGCGATCTACGCCGCCTCCAAGGTTGAGCGTGGTAAGAAAGTGGGAGCCCTCCGCGACGAAGTGGAAGCCGCTATCAAGGAGAAGTTTCCTCAGACCACCGAGTTCGAAATCGAGCAGGTCTTCGAATACATTCAGAAGAAAGCCTTCCGCCTGTCTATCATGGAAAAAGGCGTTCGCGCCGACGGACGTGGACTTCGCGACCTTCGCGAACTCTATGGTGAAGTTAGCACCCTGCCTCGTGTGCATGGATCTGCGATCTTCTCCCGCGGTGAGACCCAGGCTCTCGGAATTTGCACCCTCGCACCTGCCGACGAGAAACTCTACGTCGACAACTACGCTGGTGGTGAAGACTCCAAGAACTTCTTCCTCCACTACAACTTCCCACCATTCTCCGTGGGTGAGACCGGTCGCTTCGGCGGCATGAATCGTCGTGAGATTGGTCACGGAGCACTCGCCGAGCGCTCCATCGCACCAATGCTTCCTTCCACCGAGGATTTTCCATACTCCATGCGGATTTCTTCCGAGGTCATGGAGTCCAATGGGTCCACGTCAATGGCGACGGTCTGTGCCGGCACCATGGCTCTCCTTGATGCCGGTGTTCCCATGATCCGCCCTGTGGCAGGGATCTCTTCCGGTCTTGTGACCGAGCAAGATGCTGATGGAAACATGACCAAGCACGTTGTCATTCTCGACATCATCGGTTCCGAGGACTTTTACGGTGACATGGACTTCAAACTCTGCGGAACCAGCGAAGGTGTCACTGGATACCAGCTTGACCTCAAGCTTCCCGGCATTCCTCTTTCCATCCTGGAAGAAGGCATCGACCTCGCCATCGAAGGCCGCGGCGATGTTCTCGCCAAGATGGCTGAATCCATCACCGGACCTTCCGAGCTCAGCCCGCACGCTCCTCGTATCGAGACCGTCACGATTCCTCAGGATCGCATTGGCGAGCTGATCGGACCTGGCGGAAAGAACATCAAAGCCATCCAGGCCGAGTCTGGTGCTGAACTGAACATCGAAGACGATGGCACGGTTCACATTTATGCTTCCAAGCAGGAAGGTCTCGAGGCTGCCAAGGCCATGATCGACATGATGTTTGCTGAAGTTGAAATCGGAACGACCTACACTGGTAAGGTCATGAACGTCACCACTTTCGGTGCGTTTATGGAAGTGCTTCCCGGCAAGGATGGACTGGTTCACATCTCCGAGCTTGCTGAAGGCCGCGTCAACCAGGTCGAAGACATCTGCAAGAAAGGTGATGTCATCACCGCCAAGTGCATCGGTATCGATGACAAAGGCCGCGTGAAGATGTCCCGCCGCGCCGCCCTTCGCGAAGGCGGAGGAGAGGAAGCCCCCAAGGCAGACACTCCTTCCGACGACGATGTTCCTCCCTCCGAGGAGGAAGTCGTGACCTTCGGTTAATCGACGCAGCAGTAAAACTTCAAAAGCGCGTCCGGGCAACCGGGCGCGCTTTTTTGCGAACTATGAATGGTCTTAGCTTGGCTAGGTTATTTAGCGCGCACGAGAGTCACGGAGAATTCCTCGCCGCCTTCTTCGGAGGAGCCGGTGATCTTGATGGTGTCCCCGTCCACCCGGTGGTGCTTGAGCTTCATCGTTCCTCTGTCGCCGGTTTCGGAGACGTAGGACAATTCGAGCACGGCATCTTCTCCGTCCATGCTCCATTTGCCGATGCTGCCACCGCCTTTGTTATTTCCGCCCATCATGAAGACTTCTTCAGTGTCCGGATTGAAGCCCATGAGCGAGATATTCTCGGTTTCGCCCATCTTGGAATTCACTTCGATGAGCTTGTTTTCGAATTTCCAGGCGTAGGCGACTTTTACCCGCTCGCCTTTGGTTTCAGAATCCACCCAGGTTCCCACGATTCCTCTCCATTCGACGGAATCAAGAGCTTCTCCCAGGTCAGCCCCCTGCGCGGGAGTGGTCAGTCCGGTGATCGCAATAGTTGCGATACCGATGAGAGCGAGAAAAGAACGACAAAGATGAGTTATAGTAGATTTCATGGACAACGAAGTTAAAGGAAACCCCTCTTCTGTGAAGGAAAAATTTGAGCGGAGAGTCAGATCTACGGACCTGAGATTTTTCGATGATGGATAAAGGAGCCCTGAATGGGACTACTTGGAATCGAGTGCCCAGGTGATTCCGTTGGCGAGAAGGTCGAGGTATTCCTTAGTTTCCATCGTTGAATTGTGATGGCCGAGCGTGGTGCCGAAAACGCGGCCTTTGCCATACTCGTTGACCCAAATACACACTTGGGCTTCTCTGACTTTTCCGTTGTCGCCTTTGGCTAGGACGGTTGCAGTGTCGAGAACCTCGTTGACGTTGTAGAGCTCCCCGTTGGGGGTTTCCCAGTCGTCGGGCAGGTCTTTCGTCACGGGGTGCTCGATTGTTTTGGCAACTGTGATTGGAGCTTTCGGGCCGTGGTTGCGGGAGCGCACTCCGAGGAATTTGACCCAGGTTTTTTCATCGCCATCCTTGGCTTTCACCCTCCAATGGAACGAATGCATGGTGCAGTGAAGAACGACGGCGGGGATCCCCTTTTCGTGGACTGCGGCTACTGAATCGATAAACGCTTCGTCAGCCTCCTTGGCATGGCATAGGTTGTAAACGACGATGTCGTAGCCCTTGGCCCAGTCTTTCTTGCTGAGGTTAACTTTGCATTCCTTGGCGCTTTTATCGTGAATAATGGTCCACTCGATGTTGAGCCGCTTGCTGAGCCCTTCGCTGATGATTTTCTTTTGGGTTTTGTAATCGTGATAGCCTTCACCGGTCACCATGAGCGCTTTGATCGTCTTTTTTCCATTCGCTTTATTTTCGCCGGATGAGATGGCGAAGCCAGCCACGGCAATGGCGATGACAAGCGGGAGGAGGGTGCGGAGGTTTTTGAATCGTTTCATGGGAATTGAAGCAACGGGTCTGACTTTGAAGTGGCCAAGGGGCAAGGAAGAAAAGTTGAAGCTGGAAATTATGAAAGGACCGCCTCTTATTGTGCGTCCCGATATTACGATCATGCAAAACACTGTCCTAACCCTGCTGCTCACTGCTGTCCTGGCTCCAGTTGCCTTCTCCGCCACGGCCGGCGTTCCCCCTGAACTGGAATCGACCGAATTCTCCAAAGCTGACATCACTCCTTGCCCGGCCTGTTTATGCGCCGCTCCGACCGGGGAGGTTTTTGTCGGTGTCGACCTACTCGGTTCGCTCGGAAAAGGCCCCGGGAAAGGCCGCATCGTCCGCCTGGTCGATACGGACAATGATGGCGTTGCGGACAAGCACAGCGTGTTTGCGAAAGTCGACAATCCTCGCGGTCTTATCTCTGTTGGCACCAAGCTCTGGGTGCTGCACACGGTCATTCCGGAGAGCACCGGAAAACTCACGGGGATGCACGTGTCAATATTTGAGGACAAGGACTGGGATGGTGTCGCTGATGGACCGGGTAAGATTCTCCTCTCCAATGTCAGCCCGCCAAAGCATAATCAGGATCGCGGTGCCGACCACACCACGAATGGCTTCCGTCTCGGTATCGATGGATGGATCTATATCGCGGTTGGGGATTTTGGAATCCATGGAGCCAAAGGAAGCGACGGGACCGAGTTGACGATGCTCGGCGGCGGGGTGGTGCGCTTTCGTCCCGACGGTTCCGAGATGGAGGTCTACACACATGGGCTGCGCAACATTTACGACGTTGCCATTGACCCCTTCATGAACATCTACACCCGTGGGAATACCAATGATGGCGGGGGATGGAATGTCCGATTCATTCACCACATTCAAACGGGTGAATACGGCTACCCAATTCTGTTTAAGAATTTCACCGATGAAATCATCCCGGCGCTTGTTGATGTTGGCGGGGGCTCGGGAACGGGAGCGATGTTCCTTCAGGAAGAAGGGTGGCCGGAGAAGTTCACCAACGTTGCGGTCATGTGCGATTGGGGACGAAGTCAGGCCGTGATTCATCGCCTCACTCCCGATGGGCCGAGTTTCACTCAGGAGCCTGAGACTTTCATCAAGTTACAACAAATTACCGACGTCGACACCGACGCCTCCGGACGACTTTATGCCGGTGCTTGGGCCGGTGCGGGCTACAAGGGGAATCCAGGAAAGGGCTGGGTCTCGCGTATTGTCCCCAAGAATTGGGAGTACAAGCCCTTTGCGAATCCGGCGACACTCAAGGATAGTGCTTTGGTTTCCTTATTGCGAAGCCGTAGTGCCACCGCGCGCCTTGCCGCGTCACAGGAGTTGATCGGCCGACCTGCCGCAGCCAAAGCGGTCGCTTCCCTCGCCGTTGATAAAACCGCACCTGCCGACTCCCGTGTCGCCGCGATTTTCACTTACAAGCAGATGGCCGGGGAGAAAGCCGTTCCCGGGCTGAGCAAGCTGGCTAAAGATGACCCCGCCGTGCGTGAGTGGGCGATCCGTGCTCTCGCAGATCGGAAGACCCAGCTTGGCGGCCTCACCAAAGACCTCTTCATTACGGCACTCCGAGACAAGAATCCGCGTGTCCAGGTCGCCGCCGCGGTGGCGCTTGGCCGGCTCGGTGACAAGTCTGCTGCTGCCGACCTGCTTGCGATTGCTAAATTACCCGGAGTGGAAAAAGAAGAAGCCGTTGCCGCACCCAAACCTCCCGCTTTCCAAACCAAGGCGGTCAAGGGACATAGGACTCATAAGGTTGACGTTGATGTTAGCAAATGGAAGAAGCTCTATCTCGTCGTTAATGACGGAGGAGATGGCGACGGCGAAGATCACGGAGCTTGGTTTAACCCGGTATTCGTCAGTGCCGACGGTCGGGAGGTCAAACTTTCCTCGCGTAAATGGAAGACCGCCAAAAGCGGGTGGGGTAAGATTGGATTCGGAATCAGTGCCACTGGAAAACCTTTGAAGTCGGGAGACGGAAAGGCGCAGCCAGATGGCCTGGGGACTCACGCAAATTCGACCATCGTCTTCGATGTGCCGAAGGGTGCTGTCAGGTTTAAGGCGCAGGCAGGACTTGCCAATACTTCCAAGGGTAAGGGCAAGATTCAGTTTGCAGTTTCTGATTCGATGCCCTCTTTTGCTGGCGCGAGCAATTCGAAAGAGGGGCCACACGCTACGCCAAACTCACCAATCATCCTGCCCCACGTTGCGGTCAAGGCCTTGGTCGATCTGGAGGCGATCGAGGCCTGTCTCGATGCCGTCGGCAGCGTCAATAGCCGTTCCGCGCTCTGGGCCTTGCGCAAGATTCACGATACGAAGGTGGTGGATGGTCTGATTGCAAAATACAGCACGTCTTCGGAGGAAAGTCTCAAGGCTGACATTCTCGCGACTCTCATTCGCATCTATCAGATCGAGGCGCCCTACGACGGCTCATGGTGGTGGAGCACCCGCCCGGATACCCGCGGGCCTTATTACAAGCCGATCAAATGGGAAGGTTCGAAGAAGATTGAAGACTTCGTGAAGGCTCAGTGGAGCGCTGGTGAACACCGCGATATCATTGTGGCCTACAATGCCAAAACCCGATCCGCAATCAAAGGCGTCGACGCGGCCTCGATCGCCAGCGCTCCCGTCATGCCAGTTGGCCCCAAGGTGGATCTGTCAGCCATCGCGCGAGCCAAAGGCCAGGTCGGGAAGATGTCGATTGAAGACGTGATGCTCGCCCTCGACAATGTGAAAGGGAAGGTCAAGCGGGGAGAGGAGCTCTTCACTCGGCAGGGATGTATCGCGTGCCACACTACTGACGCGAAGCAACCCGCCAAGGGACCCTTCATGGGACAGGTCGGCGCGGTGTTGACCCGCGAGCAGATCGCCGAATCGATTCTCAAGCCGAACGCCTCCATCTCGCAGGGCTTCGCTACCGTTTCGGTCGAAACCAAGGATGGCAAGGCGCTGGTGGGATTCATCACCGCGCAGACAGCCGACAAGGTCGAGATGCGCGACATCGCCGGACAAGTCCATACCGTTAAGGTTGCCAATATCAAAAGCAAACATGAGCTTGAGACCTCGATGATGCCGGCTGGTCTGGCTAATTCGCTGAGTATGGAGGACTTCGCTTCCTTGATCGCCTACCTTGCGAACCAGAAGAAGTAATCATAGGTTAGACTAGGAGAGAAGAGGGAACTGCTGGCTCGCCATGGGCTCAGAGGCAGGCTAACTTGTTTGCCTCCAACCTTTCATGTTTCTCAAAATTTCTCATTCATGGTGCTTGCTTGCTGTCACGCAGCTACTCACCCCTTTTGGCGATGCGGCGACGCCCGTTCATGAGTTCGACGCTTCGAGCCCGAGTAATGTTCTCTCGGGTTCAACGCTTACCCAGTGGACTGACATCGGCCCCGGCCACAATTACAGCGGAGGGCTCTTTAATATCGACCTGAATTTCGCCAGCGGGATCACCTTGACGCCGGGCTTTTCGTCCCCCGGAACCAACTTCACCGCTTCGTTTCAATCGACGGGTGCAAACAGTTCAGGGGTCACCCCAAATGGTGGCCCGCAAAGTGGTTCGATTGGGAGTGGACTCACTGACGGAAGTGTCGAGATCTGGTTTCGCACCGACCTAACCGACACCACTCGGCCCAGCCACCAGGTGCTCTGGGAATCGGGCGCGGGAACCAATGGCTTTACCGTTGCGTTGCACACCAACGGAATTTTTGATGCGGAACTGCGGGTCCTAAAAGCCTGGAGTAATGTCAAAATCGTGGATCTCATCGTCCCCTTGCCGGGTTTTGAATCGAGCGAGTTCATCCAGGTTGTTGTCACCTTCGATGGGGATTCAGCCATCGACAATAACGATACGGTTAAAGTTTACGCCAAAGACGTGGTCGGAAATACGGCCTTTGGAGAATCGACAGGAAAGGAATTTTCCTCGCTCGCCGGTGCGGATGACACCTGTGTTTTCAGCGCCTGCGGGACAACCAATATTGGCTCCTTCGGCTCCTCGGGGGGCAATCCGGGAAACACTGTGACTCTTTCCGGATTCAAGGGGGAAATCGCCTTGGTTCGAATTTACAACACGCCGATCTTACTGTCCGATGTCGACCTTTCCTATAATGCCATCGCCGACCTTGGTGACGATGACAACGACGGCATGACTAACTTCTGGGAAGGAGTGTATGGCTTTGATAAAGACGATCCGGGCGATGCCTTTCTCGATGCCGATTTGGACGGGCTGAACAACCTTGGTGAATTTAATGCCGGCACCGATCCATATGATAGCGACAGCGATAACGACACCTTGATCGACGGAACCGAGGTGACCATCGGTTCGAATCCGTTGAACGGCGACAGTGATGGCGATGGCTTGGGCGATGCCGCTGAGATTACGGCCAACCCTTATGTGACCAATCCAAGCTTGGTCGATACGGATAGTGATGGCCTCGATGATTCGGTTGAATTAATGATTGGGACCGATCCGACCGACCAGAACAGTATTGGCACCAATCTCGTCATCACCGAGTTTATGGCGTCGAATGGATTCAGTCTCGACGACGAGGACGGTGACTCGAGCGACTGGATTGAAATTCTCAATCCGACGGGATCAGCCATCGATCTCTCCGGAATGGCCCTCACCGACGATGCGTCTCAGCCACAAAAGTGGACGTTTCCTGCAGGCGTCACTTTGCCTGCGGGCGAGTTCTTGGTCGTTTTTGCCTCCAGTAAGAACCGTGCCGTTGCGGGTGCGGAGCTGCACACGAGCTTTGGCCTTTCTTCTTCGGGGGAATACCTCGCGTTGATTGATAGCGATGGCTCGAGCATCCTGACTGAATTTGCACCGACATATCCTGCCCAAAACAGCGATGTCAGTTTTGGCTTCGAGGGACTTTATCTGCCGACTCCCTCGCCTGGCGCGGTGAATGTCGGCCTCGGGGTTTCCGGTTTTGTTTCCGACACCGTGTTCTCTGTTGACCGCGGTTACTTCGACGCACCGTTTACGGTTGATATCACCACCGCGACTCCCGGAGCAATCATAGTTTATACCACCGACAGCACCGCGCCGACTTTGACCAATGGTACGCAGGCGTCCAACTCGACAGCGAGTGTCTTGATCGATAAAACCACCGTGCTTCGGGCGGCCGCGTTCAAAACCGGGCTCGCGCAAACGAACACTGATACGCACACTTACCTCTTCCTCGACGATGTTGTCACGCAGTCGGATAACACAAATGACTACGAGTATCCGAATTGGAATAACCTCGCCGTCAATCGCACTGCCGACTACGGTATGGACACAAATATCGTGGGGGGACAGTTTACCTTGGAGGAGGTGAAAACATCACTCGCGAGTTTGCCGGTGATATCGATGTCGACCGACGCTGACTTCTTGTTCGATCGCGAGAACGGAAATTATTCCAACAGCAAATTAGGCGGACAGGAATGGGAGCGCGAAGTCTCGCTCGAGTTCTTCGGATTTCATCATGGGATATCGACTCAAACGAATGCCGGGTTGCGGCTCGCGGGAAATGCCTCGCGTTCGGAGAATCGGCACAAGCACAATATGCGGGTGGCCTTTCGTCGTCAGTATGGCGCGGGGACGCTTGAGTTTCCGCTCTTCCCCGGCGACGATGTTACGACCTTCAATAGTATTCAGCTGCGGGCCGGGAATGGTGATTCGTGGGTCAATCCCGGCACCCGGGATCGTTCGACTTATCTGCGCGACCAGTGGCATCGTGACGCTCAGATCGCGATGGGGCAGCATTCGCAGTCGCAGATCTTCACGCACCTCTATGTCAATGGTTGGTATTGGGGCGTGTTCCATATCTTCGAACGCATCGAGGATAACTTTATGGAAGAGCACTTCGGCGGGGTGGCGGAAGACTACGACGTTCGCGATCATGTCAGCGCCTTCGACGGGTCGGTGGACAGCTGGAATGATATCGTCGCCATTATCGATGATCCTGCAACGATGGCTGATGCGCAAAACTACGCCGATGTGCAGCAGTCATTGGATCTGGTGCATCTCATCGACTACCTGCTGATTCATTTTTACTCTAATTCCGACGATTGGGATCAGAACAACTTTCGAGCGGGATTCAATCGCAACGAGCCGACCTCAACTTACGAATTTTTCGCTTGGGACCAAGAGCGCACTTTGTTGAACAGTCTCGCTACGGGGAATGTCAATGGAGCGATAGCTATCGATAAGGATACCAATAACAGTGGCAAGAAAGGCATGACGCATTTTCATCAACAGCTGCGAGCTAATCCTGAATATCGTCTTCTTTTTGCCGACCGCGTTCATAAGTGGTGCTTCAACGATGGTGTGCTCACCCCAGTCGGAACCAACGAACTGTGGGACATGCGGGCTGCTGAAGTCCGTCCTGCCATGCTTGCCGAGTCTGCGCGTTGGGGAGACTTGCACGGGACGTCAGCCAAAACACCCGCCGACTGGGAGGCGCGCGTCGCTTTGGAGAAAACCGGCTGGTTTGATATTCGCACGCCGATCTTCATCAATCTTCTCCAGACCCGGGATCTCTACCCGCAAACCGCTGCGCCTGCCTTCACCATCAACGTGACTCCGCAACACGGTGGTCTGGCGACACCGGGATCCGCGCTGGGAATGACCGCCCCGGCCGGAACAATCTACTATACTCTCGATGGCAGCGATCCCCGGCAGGCCGTCACCGGCACCGCCGTAGGGACGGTGTACTCGACTGCCGTGGTGCTCACGGAATCAGGGGTCGTGAAGGCCCGCGCTCTGGAGAATGGCGAATGGTCCGCTCTTTCGGAAGCGCAATATCTCGTCGGGACGCCCGCTGCCGCCGGTGATCTTGTCGTATCGGAACTCATGTACCATCCGGCAGGCGATGGCTTGGCGGAGTACGTCGAGTTGCTCAATATCTCGGCCGGCACGGTGGATTTGACCGATGTGAGATTCGATGCCGGAGTGAGCTTTGCCTTCCCAATTAACACCACGCTGGCGGCGGGGGAGCGTCTTCTCGTCGTCCGTGATCAAACTTCTTTCGAAGCTGCGCATGGAGCAGGCCTTCCCGTCATCGGGGCTTTCGCTGATAGCAGCGTTTTATCCGACGGCGGCGAGACGATCACTTTGCTCGACTACAACGGAGCTCCCATCATCGATTTCGGTTACAACGATGCCGGGGCCTGGCCACAAGGTGCTGATGGACTGGGTTATAGTCTTGTCCTGATGAATCCCGCTGCGAATCCCGATCAGAGCGATCCGGCGAATTGGCGCAGCAGCACTTCTGCCGGAGGGAATCCCAATAGCTTTGACAACTCGACCTACGCCGCATGGGCGGTTACCAATGCCATCGCCGATCCTCAGTCTGACGATGACCGGGATGGCCTGGCTGCCCTGATTGAATACCTTGTCGGAAGCGATCCGGCGGCGTTTTCTTCAAGCCCGATTGTGTTGCCGGTTTTCACGCCCGGTGATTTAGTAACGGTGCAAGTCCCTCGCGCCGTTGGCGCTGATGATGTTGATGTCATCATTGAGTATAGCACCGACCTCTCAAACTGGTCGCCGTTCCCGGGTGGCATCGAACTCATTCGCAACGATCGCCTCGCTCCGGGCGGAGAAATCCTGACCTTCCGCAGCTTTGATCCGGTTCCCGCCGGCGATCAACAGTTCATCCGCGTCGGGGTATCGTTGCCTTAATCCAGATCGACAATTACCGGGAGGTGGTCTGAAAGCTTCCAGGTGATGTCGTTGGCGATTACTTCGGCTCGCGTCACTCGCTTTGCCAAAGCCGGGCTCGCAAAGACATAGTCGAGTCGTCGTGCGCTGCCGTGGTCGCCGGATTTTGCGATCTTGGTCGGGAAGCTTCCGGTGAATTTGTAATCCTTGCCGCGCTTTGAATGCTCAAGGTCGATCAAGCCAGCGTCGGTGAATTTTGCGATCACAGAGTAGTCGATTTTTCCACCGCGCAGGTTTTTCTCTTTGCCATTTCCATCTCGCTTGCTGAAGAAGGATTCAAGCTTGCCATGCGCGTAGTATTTGCGGTCGGCGGTTGAAAAAGTATTGAAGTCGCCAACCAGCATCACTTTGGAATCCTTTGGGAGCGACGCGATATCAGCGAGGATGAGATCGGTTTCACGTCCGCGGGTTTCCCAATTGCTGGGGTGGAGGTGGATGACATAAAAGTAGATGCCCTTAATGCGGGCGCGCAGTTGTCCGTGGTGGAAGCCTTCGCGGAAACGTTGCACATCCTCGATGGGAAAGCGTGAGCTAATCCCGGTCGGGAACCCGTTCTCTTTCAAGATGGCCGAATGCTTGTGTCCCCAGGTTACGGCATCGACTTTCAACTTCTCGGCGGTGTAGCCATTCAACTCCTGCAGAGAAACGACGTCGGGCTTTTGATTCTCCATCCACTTGAGGTAAGCAGCTTTCCGATCTGGGACTTTGGTGAAGCCATACCAGACATTGTAAGAGACGACGCGGAGTTTGTCTTCCGCCTGCGCGTGGCTCGCGAACAAGAGACATCCTAGGATTGAACAGAGTATTTTGGACATGGGTCATAGTGGTTACTGTTTACCGAGGCAGTAGAGTTTTTCGACTCGTTGGTCGTTTTCGTCTTCGACGACGCGGCTGTAGATGTGGCCGCCACAGATCGTTGGAGTGGCGAAGGCTTGTTCACCGAGCTGGTTCTTGGCGATGAGCTTGAACTCCCTCGGGTCGGCTTTGAATACGAAATACCGGCCGTTCTCGTTGATGGCGTGAATGTCGTCGCCTACCAGAACTGGTGAAGCGCTGAAAGCCCCGCCGAGTTTTGATTTCCACATCTTTTCGCCGGTCGCGGACTTCCAGCACATCGCAATGCCAGCATCCATCACGGCGTAGAGATAGCCGTCCTTCACGAGCATGGAGGGCACGTAGACGCGGCTGATGTTTTTCCAGACAACCTCACCGGAACCGTCGGCCTTGACTGCTGAGATGTGGTTCTTGGGATAACCGCCGCTGGTAAAGACGTGCGTCCCGTCGGTGACGATGGAGGAAACACATTCCGTGGTGGCCCCTTTAAACTCCCAGAGCTTCTTTCCGTCGTTCGGGTCGAGGCTGGTGATGAGATCACATCCCATCAGGATCAACTGATCGCGTCCTCCGATCTTGTAGATGACGGGGGAAACGTAGTTTGGTTTCTTGGGGCGGTCGGTTTTCCAGATGATCTTGCCGGTTTCCCGGTTTAGCCCGCAAATTGCGCCGCCGGTTTTGTTGTCGGCGGAGACGATGAGGAGGTTCTTGTAGACGGCGGGCGAGGACCCGAATCCCTGATGCACGACGTATTTCGTCACTTCTGTCTGCCACAGGATTTTCCCTTCGAGGTTCAGGGCGGTCGTGTGGACTGCGCCGTCGTTCATGAAATTGATGAAGACGCGCTCACCGTCACATGCCGGGGTGGAGGAGGCGTGGGTTGCCTTATTGTTAATCTTTTTTGGGAAATTCCCTTTATGAATCTCTTTGGCCCAGACTTGTTTGCCAGTCTTGCGGTTGTAGCAGAGTAGGGATTGGGTTTTAGCCTTCTCGTCGGCAGTGGCGAGAAAGATCTGTTCTCCCACCACGATGGGGGAGCCGTGGCCCTTGCCGGGAATGGTGGCAACCCAGCGGACGTTTTCGGATTTGCTGAACTTCAGTGGGAGATCCTGATCGGGATTGGTGTGGCCGGTGTGATCAGTCCCTCGCCAGGTCGGCCAGTCGTTGGGATTGGCAGCGAGTGAGGCCGGCAGCGCCAGCAAGAGCACAAGTGGAAGAAGGGGGGAATGAAGCGTCATAGAGTAAATTGATGAAGGGAAACCGCCTCTCTAGTCCGTTGTGAATGGTGAGGCGGGGAGACCTTCCTTATTGTAGAGGTTAATCCCGACGGGATTTGACTCGTAGCCGAAGCGGACGTGCTGGGGAGACTTTATTTCGTCATTCCAGACCACGATGGTCTTGCCGTCGATTTTGGCTTTGGCCCAATGCCACTTTCCGGCTTTGTCCTGGATGGAAAAGCGAGCGAGTTCGGTGCCTTTCGTTTCCTTGACGGGATCAAGACCAACCTTCTCGCCGGTGATGAGTCCGGAGCCGACGTGGTCGAAGGAAATGCGGATTTTCGAGCCTTCCTTCTTCATTCCCTTGTAGAGTGGTCCGGAGTAAACCACGTCTTTTTTGTAGTCCTTCGCGAAGGCCCAGAGAGCGAGTCGCTTGCCGACGTCCTGCTTGTTCTTGGGGTGAATGTCCTTGGCGTTTCCAATGTCGGTCGTGACGGCCATGCCGGTGTTGGGAAGTCGAAGTGCGCGGCGTTGTCCTTCCCGGACCGGACCCCAACCACCACCTTCGGGTTTGTTTTCCGGGTTGCGGAAGTTGGCCAGCTGAACCCAGTAGAAGGAAAGATCGTCATTTTCAAAAACCGAGCGCCAGCCTTTGACAAGGCCTTCCTTAAGGTAGTCGTAGCGCAAACCATCGCCGGCGTTTGATTCTCCCTGATACCAGATCGCACCGCGCACGCTGAGTGGAGTGAGGGCATGGACCATTCCATTGTAGATTTGCACCGCGCCGCCCTTTGGCTTGGGGGCCTTGCCGCCTGCTTTGCGCGCCTTCGCGACGGACTCGAGGTTCTCGACGTAGTCCTTCAAGTTCGGAACTGCCTTGAAGCCAACCGGCGGAGTCCAGGGCTCGATGCGGGTGCCGCCCCAGTTCGTGCCGACCAGTCCGATGGGAACTTTGAGCTCTTTCTGAAGTTCACGGCCGAAGTAGTATCCCACGGCGGAGAAGCCTGCGATGGTCTTTGGCGAACAGATCTGCCATTGGCCGCGCGGATCGTTTTGTGGGTCGGGTTTGGCGACGTGGCCCGGGACGTTGAAGAGGCGAATCTGCGGATGGTTTGCTGCTGCGATTTCCTCTTTCGGGTTGTGGGAGCCTTTCACGCTCCACTCCATGTTCGACTGACCGGAGCAGATCCAGACTTCGCCGAGGAGGATGTCTTTAAGTTTGATGGTATTTTTGCCCTTCACTGTCATAGTGTGGGCTTTGCCATCCGCGGAAAGGGCCGGGAGGTCAACGCGCCAGGTGCCGTCCTTGCTTGTGGTCGTTTTAGCACTCTTGCCGCCGAGGGAGACGGTGACGCTTTCTCCCGAATCGCCGGTTCCCCATATCCGAATGGGCGAGCCTTGTTGCAGAACCATGTGGTTTCCGAAAACTTTTGATACCGCAATGTCGGCAAAAGTGGATGAAACGGGGAGAAGCGAAGCCGCGAGGAGTATGGCAGAGGAGAGGTGGTGTCTTTGGATCATGAGATAGTTTGAAGGTTGCGCCCTGGCCGAATTGCGGCGGAAGGGCAGAATAGAGTAATCATTGGGGCTGTGCGCTCTTTCACTTCACATTTGGAATTTTGCCGCCGAGGAAGGGCAAACATGAGCTGGTTTCGCTTTACAACAGCCGGATGACAAGCAACCTGCTTTTGGTCTCTACAATCCGTCATTGCCAATGATTCAGTTTTCGATTCGCGCCGCCCTAATTGTAGCCACTATCTTTAGTACTGCCCGGCTCGCGAGTGCCCAGGCGGTCATCTCTGAGTTTCTCGCCGATAACCGCTCGGGATTGACGGATAGCGATGGAGATGAGTCCGATTGGATCGAGATTCGAAACGACACAGGCGCGGTGCTCAATCTCGACGGCTGGAGTCTCACCGATCTGCCTGATGATCTGTCACGTTGGGTTTTTCCATCAATCACGGTGCCGGCTGGTGGGTATCTCGTGGTCTTTGCTTCGGGCAAAGATCGCCGGGCTCCGGCCTCCGAGTTGCACACTAATTTCGGACTCAACAACAATGGCGAGTATCTCGCCCTCGTTGACCCGCTTGGGGTCATCACGAGTGAGTATACCTTTCCCGCCCAACGGAAGGACATTGCTTATGGTGAGTCGGGAAATATTCAGGAGCTGGTTGCCGTTCCGGAGGGAGCTTCATGTCGTTGGCGAGTGCCAACCGGGGCCATCAGCGGTTGGCAGGCACGCTTGTTCAACGACAGCCTCTGGTCTGGTGGTACAACGGGGCTTGGTTATGATACCGGTGACGACTACGACGCTCTGATTTCAACGAATGTGCAAACGTTGATGTTCAATAGAAATGGTTCGGGCTACGTTCGCATTCCCTTCGATCTGGATGACGCCAGCGCAGTCAACGGATTGCGGCTGAACGTTCGCTACGACGATGGCTTCGTGGCATACATCAATGGGGTGCAGGCTGCCGCAAGCAGCAATGTCGATTTCCCCGTCCAATGGAATTCTCAAGCCAATACCCAGCATCCCGATGCGGATGCCCTAAACCCCGAACCATTCGATGTTACCTCCGCGATCCCTTCTTTGGTCGATGGCGAAAACGTATTGGCCATTCAGTTTCTCAATGCCACCCTCAGTAGTAGTGACCTTCTCCTGATGCCTGAATTGGTCGTGACTTTTCCAGACCCGGCTGCGGACGGTGTGGGTGGTTTTCTCCTCACGCCCACTCCCGGTTCAGAAAATGGCAACGCGGTGGCCGGTTTTGTTGAGGAAACGAGCTTCTCGGTAATGCGTGGCTTTTACTCGAGCGCGCAGAGCGTTGCTCTCGCAACTCCCACCGGGAACACGAGCATACGCTACACTACTGATGGGAGCGTCCCATCGGAAACCACCGGAACTCTTTACACCGGTCCGGTGTCGATCCCAACAACCACAATTCTTCGTACAATCGCTTACAAGGAGGGATTCGAGTCCTCCAAAATTGGCACCCAGACCTATCTCTTCCCCATCGAGGTCAAAGGGCAATCCGATATGGACTCGACGATTACCACGAGGGCTCCCTTTGCAGCTACCATCGAGGATGATCTGTCGAACAATCTCCCCATTCTCTCGCTCGTCGTGGATGATGACGACTTCTTCGGGCCGAGTGGCATTTACGAAAACCCGGATTTGTCGGGCCGCGGATCCGAGGTGCCGCTATCGATTGAGTTTTTCAATCCATCCGATCCTACCGATCAGTTTCAAGTCGATGCCGGTGTGCGCATTCATGGGGGCAACGCCCGGTCGCATCCCAAAAAACCGATGCGTCTCTATTTCCGGGGCGAGTATTGCGAAACCCGGTTAGAATATCCTCTTTTCGACGGCAGCCCGGTTGAGTCTTTCGACCAGCTTATTCTTCGCGGAGGAGGGCACGATAGCTGGTCTCTTGCTGCTGCCTTCGGGCGGGACAGCACCGATCTCCCGCCTCACGGGCTCATCATGCGTGATCAATTTTTGCGCAAGACCGAAACCGAGATGGGATTGCTTTCCCCCCGGGGCCGCTATGTGCATACCTACATCAATGGCCGCTATTGGGGGATCTACGACATCCACGAACGCGCCAACGCCGCCTACTTCGAGTCCTATCTCGGGGGCAGCGAGGAAGACTATGATGTTCTCCATCATCGTGAAACTTCACTCGAGGAATACGTGGTCGTCGATGGTAGCAACACGGCATGGGAAACCGCGCGCGGGATTGCGGCAACCGGAATTAACACCCCCGACCAGTATGCCGCTATCCAGGAATACATTGATGTCGATAACCTCATCGACCACTGCATCGTTCGGATGTGGTCGGGTGACTACGATTGGTGCGGTCCGATCTCCCGCCCCACTGGAGATGTGACTATTTTCAGCGGGAAAAATTGGTACAGCGGCCGTCGTAGCCGCGGCGCAGATGGGAAATTTCACTTCTTCTGCTGGGATGCCGAGATGTCGATGGGGAACCACCTGATGTTTAACCTTTTCTTGCCCGAAACGCCTCTACAAAGGGTCACCGACCTCGATCTTACTGGTGCCAATGACCCGGGAACGCCCGTCCAGTTTTATGATGCTCTTCGCACTTTCCCTGAGTTTCAGCAACGGTTCGGAGATCGCCTGCAGAAGCACTTTTTCAACGACGGAGCGATGTCGACAGTCAGCAACGGTGAACGTTGGGACGGGATGACGCAGGAATTGCGAAGCCCGATAGTTGCTGAGTCCGCCCGCTGGGGAGACGAGGGGACTACAGGTGCTCCGTTCAACCGCAACTCGACCTGGCTCGGAGAGGTCAACTGGATCCGCAATACCTTCATCGCCACCCGCAACGAGACCGTTCTCGACCAGTTCCGAAATCGTAACCTCTATCCCGAAATTGATGCGCCGGTCTTGTCTCAACATGGAGGCAGTGTCCCTTCCGGCTTCACTTTGTCGATGAATGAGACGGACAACGATATTTACTACACCACCGACGGCAGCGAGCCCCTAACCGAACTCGAGTCCGAGTCCGTGGAATTACTGGGTGAGACTGTTCCAGCCTGGGCACTTGTTCCTTCGACCGAAAATTTCGGATTCACGCTGTCGGTCGCGCAGTGGACCCGGGCCAGCAACCCACCAAACATCGCCTCTTGGTTGACCGGGCAAACCGGTATCGGCTACGAGACAAGCGGTGTGAATTACCAGTCTCTCATCAATCTTGATGTCACTGAGGCATCCGGGGCTAATGCCAGTGTTTATGTTCGCATTCCTTTTGAGATCGAAGCCGGCACCGATCTTGGCTCCATTAACCAACTCACTCTCTCGATGAAATACGACGATGGTTTCGTCGCTTATTTGAATGGGAAGCGGGTTGCTTCATCCAATGACCCCGTCGACTTGGTCTGGAATTCAAGCGCTGTCGGGAACCGTTCTGATACCCAGGCGGAAGTATATCAGAACTTCGACATCTCGGTCTTCCGTACCTCTCTCCTTGCCGGGAGGAACATGCTAGCAATCCATGCGCTCAATGATTCATCGACCAGCAGCGATCTTCTCTGCAGCCCTCTTCTGAGCGCATCGGTGATTACCGCAGGGGGCGGTCCCACCCCGACGGCCATGCTTTACACTGGCGAGATCACCCTCGATGCGACAGCGCGCATCCGAGCCCGTGCACAGTCACCTGGGGGCTCTCTCTCGGCCCTCACTGAAGCAACTTTCCTTGTGGGCACCCTGGCTTTGCCATCGAATCTCGCCATCAGCGAGATCAACTACCGTCCGCTGCCTCCGTCAACTCCTGCGGAGCTTGCTGTCGCAAATAGTCGTACCGACTTTGAGTTTATCGAGCTCATGAACATCGGCGCTGAGGCGATCGACCTTACCCAGATCAGCTTCTCACAGGGTGTCGAATTTGATTTCTCGATTGGGACGCCGCTAACCTTGCTTCAGCCGGGCGAGTTTGCGCTCATTGTCGAAGACCGCGACGCTTTTGAAGCTCGTTACGGAAGCGAAGCCGCCGCACGGATTGCGGGCGAATTTGGCAGCGACTCAAAACTCAGTAACAACGGCGAAACGGTTACTCTCCTTGGCTCGGCGGGCAGCATCATCCGCAGTTTCGCCTACTCCGATAGCGACCCTTGGCCGACTGCGGCTGATGGTGAAGGTTTCACGCTCCAACTGATTGCTCCCAACACAAACCCCGACCATGCCTTGGCCGCGAGTTGGCAGGCGAGCCCCGAACTCGGCGGAACTCCGGCCGGATTCACTATTCCAACCGGGGATTACGACTCCTGGGCGGCGACCGCATTTGCCGTGCTTCCGGGAGCCGACACTGACCCCGGTGCCGATCCCGATGGGGATGGCTGGGCGAATCTCGTCGAATATGCTCTCGCTTCTTCTCCTGCTGATTCTTCTTCCTTCCCTGAGATCGAGGTGTTCATCACTGATGTCGCTGGCGTCGATTACGTCGCGATTCGTTACGCGACGAATCTGCTTGCTGGCGACGTGACGCTCACCCCTCAGACTTCAGTCGACCTCCTTAATTGGAACGCCGACACCGTCGAGCTGGATCCCCCGGCGGGGGATGTCCACACCCGGCGTGCCACCGCCACGCTAGACAGCTCGCCTCGTCGCAAATTGCGGATCTCGGTCGCCCTTGACTAGCCCTTTATCGAACCGAGACCTTTTTCCAATCGTCACTCAGTTTTACTTTCGAGGCTTTCTTTGCTTTGGCATCCAGTTCTTCCAGGGTGAAGCGGACGCCCATGATGTAGGGTGCCTCGTCTTGAGTCCAGTGACCGTAGGTCACGGTGACGAAGGTGCCGTCGGGAAGAATTTCGACGCCGGGGTAGGTTGTGTCGTGGCCCTTTTTATTGTCCATGATACGGACGAGGTATTGGCCGGGAGTGCCTTTTTCGAGATCGCCCCAGGTTCCGACCCAACCGGACCAGTCGCCGGCGTTTGGCATGGGGCCGGTCACTTCCCCGGATCCCATCACCTTGTTGCCGGGGGAGATGCCGCGGAAGGAAATGAAGAGCCGCCCATCGGGTCCATATTTTCCAGTGTGCCGGTCGCCGGTAAGCGAGATCGGCAGCTCGCGGGGTTCGCTCCAGGTTTCGCCTTCATCGT
Organism: Akkermansiaceae bacterium; assembly: GCA_029253285.1. GTDB lineage: Bacteria > Verrucomicrobiota > Verrucomicrobiia > Verrucomicrobiales > Akkermansiaceae > SW10. Next base: position 31,083 of record JAQWZU010000119.1, read on the forward strand.
CAGAAAAGATGATGTGCGAATTCTTCTTGCGGGAGTTTTCCCGAAGCAAGACAGCGAGGCGCTTGCCGTTAGGTGAGCGGATGATCCCCGGTTCGCAGAGGTGAACGTCCGAAGATTTTTGAATGACCTTTGGGTCCGACCAAGTTAGGCCGCCGTCGGTTGAGTTTGTTTGGAGAAGTTTAAAGACGACAGGCTTCTCGCGTTTGCCGTTCTCTTCCATGAATCGACCGTCGTCATGGAAGAGGCAGAAGTAGTGTCCGGGTTTGTCTTTCACCTCCATGTGACAACCCATCGCGACGATTCCGCCAAAATTGCCGATCGGTTTTAGCTCGGACCAGGATGCGCCTTCGTTTTCGGAAACCGACATGCGAATCGGATGCAGGCCTGAGAACATGATGATGCGTTTTTTTCCAGCGGCATCTGTCACCTGATGAAGGGTGGGGACTTCCTTCGAACTCATCCATGACTTTGGAGTCGGGAGACGCTTCGACCAAGTGAGTCCGCCATCGGTGGAGCGCTTGTAAACGATCCCACCACGCCCATGACCTTTCGGGAAAACGGTCAGGATGGTCTTGCCGTCATCGAGCAGGCAGGTCGTTGGATGTCCAAGATATTGCCCGGATTCCTGATCGACCAAAATCTGACGGTAGTAGTCGTCAGCCAGATCAACGAAAGGGATTTCGTGAGCCCCGGCGGGTGAAGTCACGGCAAGGGCGGCAAAGATCGACGTGAAGAATCGCATGCTATGATTCTTGAACAATCAGGAAGAAAAGACAAGAGCTTCGGAGTCCTAGAGCGATTGGACTGAGCCCTGGGGTTTTTAGGTGTCGGATTGTAATAAATCGATCTTCACGCTGATTCGCCCTGCGAACACTTCGCCAGTCTCCCCCTTGTTTTGGGAAGCCGGCGGAGGAGCGGACAGAGTTTTCTGACTTTTTAGAAAACTTCGATCACATTGGAATGAGAGATCCTTGCTAAGCCAATATATCGTGGAGGATGTGGCCGTGGACATCGGTGAGGCGCATGTCTCTTGAGGAGAAGCGGAAGGTGCTCTTGGTGTGGTCGATACCGAGGAGGTGGAGCATGGTGGCGTGAAGGTCGTGGATCTCGACTTTGTTTTCGATGGCCTTGTAGCCCCAGTCGTCGGTTGCTCCGTAGCTAATCCCCGGCTTGACGCCGCCCCCAGCCATCCAGGTGGTGAAGCCGAAGGGGTTGTGGTCGCGCCCGTTCCCGCCCTGGGCGAAGGGGGTGCGTCCGAATTCGCCGGTCCAGACGACGAGCGTTTCGTCGAGAAGGCCGAGTTTTTTCAGGTCGGTGATGAGGGCCGCGATGGGTTGGTCGACGGTTTTGCAGTTTTTACCGTGACCGTCGACGAGATTGTTGTGTTGGTCCCAGCGATCGCCATTGCCGCCGGGGCAGGTGAGTTCAATGAAGCGGACTCCGCGCTCCACAAGGCGTCGGGCGAGGAGACATTGACGGCCAAAAGTTTTAGTCTGATTGAAATCGGACTCCAGACCGTACATTTTTTTCACGGTATCGGACTCGCCTTTGAGGTCGAGAAGTTCGGGGACCGCGGTCTGCATCCGGAAGGCGGTTTCGTAGTTGAGAATGGCGGATTCGATTTGCTCCTCGCCAGCGAACCGGGACTTCGCGGCCAGGTCAAGATCTCTCATGAGCCTCAGTTTGCGTTTTTGAAGTTCGGTATTCGCCTCGGCCGGTTTGATATTAGCCACGGGGGTATTCCCGGAGTTGAAGACCGAGCCCTGGTAAGCGGCGGGAAGGTATCCGGAATTAAAATTATCGAGCCCGCCCGGTGGGATGAGGCCTCCGTTCAGGACGACGAATCCGGGAAGGTTTTGGTTTTCGGTGCCTAGGCCATAGCCGACCCAGGCTCCCATGCTGGGACGTCCCTGGAGGCCTGATCCGGTGTGGAGGAAGTAGTTCGCCGCGGTGTGTTCGGGAAAGTTTGAGGTCATCGATTTGATGAAGGTGAGGTCGTCGGCGACCTCAGCAATATGGGGGAAGAGGTCGCTGACCCAGGCTCCCGATTGGCCGTGTTGTTTGAACTTCCAGGGCGATTGCATGACCTTACCGATGTTGTCAAATTGGGTGGGCTCAAGTTTGCCGATGGCTTTTCGAGGATCCTGCCCGTTGTACTTTTCGAGGGCCGGTTTGTAGTCGAAGGTGTCGACCTGGGAAGGGCCGCCATCCATGTAAAGGAAGATGATGTTCTTGGCCTTCGGAGTGTAGTGCGGCTTCTTTTGCGCAAGGGGATTTTTGGGATTATAGTCTGCGGTTTCCCCGTGGGCGTTTTTCCCCAGAAGAGCGGACAGGGCGACGGCACCAAATCCGCAAGCGGATTGTTGAAGCATGTCGCGTCGAGAGAAGGCAGTGGGGCGGAAATTTTGGCAGTGCATGGTCGTGTCGAAGGTTTGAGAGTGGCAGCAATCAGTTTAAGAAGATGAATTCCTTGGCGTTCCAGAGGGAGTGAGCGAAGTCCTGCCAGGCGGTTTTCTTAGCAGGATGAGTTTGTATCCAGGCGAGTGCGGTCTTTAATTCATTCTCGGATGGATGACGGGCGAAGGCTTGTTGGAACATCGTTTCGATACGGCTCTGGTCTTCCTTGATGGTCGCCGTGGAGTCGGCCCAGCGTTTGGCTTCGCTGACGACGAAGGGATCGTTCATCAGGGTCAAGGCTTGGGCGGGGACGTTGGAGACGGTGCGTCGGGCGACTGCGGAGAAGGGGCTGGGCATGTCGAAGGCGAGCATCATGGGTGGGAGGAAGTTTCGGCGGATGCTGGTGTAAATCGAGCGGCGGCCGGCTCCATCGAGAGGCCCGGACTTGGGGCGGCCCCTTCCTTGCATAAAGCTGGTAATGTGGACTGAAACGGGATTCCCGTAGAGCTTGGGGTCCAGTCGTCCTGAGATGGCGAGCATGGAATCTCGGATGGCTTCGGCCTGAAGACGTCGGACGGGAGCCTTGTAGAGGAGAATGTTTTCGGGGTCGGTGTCGGCGAGATACTGGCGATTTAGATCCGGGTGGGAATTGGCTGATTGGCGGTAGGTTTTGGAGAGGACGATTTGGCGGATGAGGTCTTTTTGGGACCATTTGTTTTCGATGAGAGCGGCGGCCAGGGAGTCGAGGAGCTTGGGATGGGAGGGCGGGATGCCCATGGGGCCGAAGTCGTCGATGGTGGGCACGATGCCCCGACCGAAGAGGTGGTGCCAAATCCGGTTGGCGGCGACGCGGGCGGTGAGTGGGTTTGTTCTGGAGACGACCTGTTCAGCCAGTTCGAGCCGGCCGGAGGCCTCGCTCGGTGGCGGGATTTCTTCGCCGCCGAGGGCGGTGAGGAAGCGACGAGGAACTTCCTTGCCGAGATTTTTGTGGGAACCACGGATGTGGACGGAGTCGTTTTCGGGCGTCCCGTCCGTGACCGAGAGAATGGTGGCAGCAGGGTTTGGGATGGCGTTTGAGAGTTCTTTGGCCTTGCTGGAAAGTTTAGTCAGTTTGTCGCCGAATTGTTCTTGGATTTTAGCAGCGACAGGATTTGGCGGGAAGATTTGGTCGATTTTCGGAACGTCGCGGGCGGTGGTGACTGCCATGACGGCGACCGATCCCCCGCCATTGTCGATGATTTCGAGGTAAGCTTTTTGGCCGGCCTTTTGGGCGATGTCTTTGCTGCTGAGAGTAATCCACTGCCACTTGTCGCCGGTTTTGATGTCCTTCCGCATGCCGCCGAAGAGGAGGCCATTGAATCCACTCATGAAGTATCCGTCGATGATGAGTTGGACCTTGGCATTTCCTTTGATGTAGAGGTGAACGCGGTCGCCGGTGATCTCGAAAGTGGGCGTACGGAGAACTCCGTGGAGTTTGTCGCCGTATCGGCTGCTATCGTAGACCGCATGCTCGGTGGTGGTATTCTGGATGGGATTCCAGGTGAGAGCGGGGAGATAGGAATCACCAAAAGCGTGGCCGGAGGTGAACCAACGGGAGTTGGTGGGGAGGAGGAGTCCGTCGGGAAGTTCGGAGGACGATGCCGAAGAGGCGGCGAGGTTTTTACTTTCCTTGTTTCCGGCGGCGGCGATTTTTTCAATTTCGGAAATGCCGGTCGCGATTTTTTGACCGGGATCTTGTTTGTGCTCGTTTCGGCGGGTGCTTTGGAGGAAGCCGGTGAGGGCGTAGTAGTCGGCGGTGGAGATGGCGTCAAATTTATGGTCGTGGCAGCGGGCGCAGGCGATGGAGAGGCCGAGGAATGATTTGGAAAAGGTATCGACCATATTGTCGATGCGGTTGGCCTCGTCCAACCGCACGTCGGTGGGGGCGTGGACGGCTTCACCGAGATACCAGAAGCCGGTAGCGATGATTGACTCATTGATTTGGTTTTGAGGATTGAGTCTTGGTTTCGGAAGCAGGTCGCCGGCGATATGTTCGGCGACGAAGATGTCGTAAGGGACGTCGGCATTGAGGGCGCGGATGACGTAGTCGCGATATTGGTGGGCGTTGTGGATGGGATAGTCAAACTCGTGACCGTGGGTCTCGGCGTAGCGCATCAGGTCGAGCCAATGACGACCCCAGCGTTCACCGAAGTGTGGAGAGGCAAGGAGACGGTCTACCGTGGTTTTGACGGCAGTATCGAGATTGCTGGCGGCGGCTTTTTTGAATTCGTCGATTTCCTGCGGAGTCGGAGGAAGGCCGGTGAGGTCGAAGGTCAGGCGTCGCAGAAGAGTTGAGGGCTCGGCGTGGGGAGCGGGGCGGAGCTTGGCTTCTTTGAGCCTCTCGCCGATCAGTTGATCGATGAGGCCCGGTATGCGAGGAGAGGGAGCGAGAGGTTCCCAGCACCAGTGTTCCGATTTGCGTTTTTCGAGGTCGAAGGCGGTGGCGTTGCCTCCAGCGGTCGGGGCGGCTTCGTCCGGCCAAGCCGCTCCGTTTTTGACCCAGGTTTCGAAGTCTGCGATGACGGCATCGGGAAGCTTCGATTTTGGAGGCATTTCCATATCGGTATCTTCATAGCGGATGACTTCGATAAGGAGGGACTTCTCGGGGTCGCCTGGAACGAGGGAGGGGCCGGAATCGCCCCCTTTCAGGAGGCCTTCACGTGTATCGAGGTAGAGATCGGCTTTGAGTTTCTTTGAAGTGACAGAGTGGCATTTATGACATTTGTCAGCGAGGACTGGTCGGATCTTTTTCTCGAAGAAGGCCAGCTGTTCACTGGAGAATTTCTCGGCGACGCAGAGCGGTGCGACGCCGAAATGGAGAAGGAGGGTTACGAGAAGAATTTTTGCCCGATTGGCCATACAGTAGAAACGTGGTGAGGGAGGGAAAATTGCAAAGGAAATTGGCTAGTTTTCTTCCGAACTCCTTCCCAGCCGGAAGTTACGAATCTCATTGGGGCCTGTTTCTTCAGTTTTTCTGGGAAAATCATCGATTTCATCAATATTGAGTTTTCGCAAATCGATTGTTGCTGGTGGCAGGATTGTGATTCACTTCGGAATGATGAAGTCCCTCCTGTCCCTATTCCTTCTCTCGATTGTTTCGGAAGGAGCTTTTTTTCGAGCACAGATTGTGGATCTGAAGATGAAGGCGGAGGCCGGGGATTTGGGAGAAGAAATCTTGGATCGAAGTTGGCAAAGAGGGCTTGGCTTTCAAAGTAGTCATCCGATTTCCCGCTTTGAGGAGTTTTCCATGGTGGTGCCGAGTTTGGTGCGGGACGCGCCGAGGCGGGAGAATTTAGCGGTGGAAGATGCCTGGGTGGTGATTGAGATGGATGAGCCGAAGGAGGTTAAGGGTTTTGTGGACTATTGGACTCGTGAGGGCGAAAGATGGCAGACGCTTGAGTGCCGCATTGATCCGGCCAAGTTGGTGAAATGTTCCGAGAAAGAGGTGGAGATCGTTCGGGAGCGATACGCGCGGCACCAGTTATCGGTGAAAGCCCGCGGCGGGATTTGGTATCGGAGTCAGATTGAAGGGAATGTCGGAAATCGTCGGGAGCGTGATTTTGACCGGACTTTCACCACCTTGAGTGGAGGACGGGCACTGGCGGAAAATATGGCTTTGGATCGCGAGTTGATCTTGGGCTCGGGAAAGCTTGGTGAAGAGGTTGATTTGGCGAGCATTAAAGGAGTGACGGTCAAAGCGATTCCCTGGGGGGAGAGATTGCCGGAGGAGGAGATCGCAGTTGATGGCTTGTCGAAGCGTGTTCCGGAAGATCAGTATTTCATGGTGGTGCCCTCGATTCAGCATCTCTTCGGGCTTTTAGATCGGGTCGAGGAAGCCGGAACGCCGATCCTGCAATCTTTCTCGGTAGGTGATCAGTATCGGGAATTGCCTTCGCGTTATCGTCGTCAAATGGGAATGGATTTGCCAGATCTCATGGCGAGTTTGTTGCCGATTAAAACGGTTGCGGTGACTGGTGGTGATCCATTTTTCCCGACAGGGTCGGATGTTGCGGTGATTCTGGAGACCGATAAGGTGGATTCGGTTTTCTCGCTCTTGAAGACAGCGATCTCGGCAAAGGCCAGAGGTGCGGGAGCGGCTGCCGTGGGCGAGCTTGGTTTTGCCAATGAGTCGCGTTCATTTTCGAGCTACTTCGCAAAGTTGGATGGCGCGGTGGTGGTAACAAATTCGCTTCGACAGCTGGAGCGGATTCAGGCGATCGCCAAGAATGGCAGTCACGCACTGGGGAACACCGATGAATATCGCTTTTTCCGCCATCGCTATCCGATGGGAGTCGGCGAAAGCGCCTATGTCTTTATTTCCGATGCCTGCCTGCGTCATTGGTCCAGCCCGGTGGTGCGCATCGGGGCCTCGCGTCGGAGCCGGGCTTTGGCGGCGCTGGGGGAATTGACTTCGCAGCGGATTGCGGGTGAGGAATTGAGCCAGGAATTTGAACCGCTTCTGGGTGAGGTGAGGGAATCGGAGAATCAGGTGTTTAGTGAGAAGTATGGCTCCCTGGGATTTCTTACACCAATTTCGGAGTTGCAGATTGATCGTGTGTCTTCGGTGGAGAAGGACTCTTACGAGCGTTGGCGTCGGGGATACGAAAATGGTTGGGCCAGGTTTTTTGACCCCATCGCGATTCAATTAAAGCTGTCCAAGGCAAAGGAAGAAATGGATATGACGATCCTTCCGCTGAGAGTGGATAGTGACTATCAGGAGATGATTTCCCTTGCGGGAGATGCTCGACTGAGTAGGGCGGCTGCAACGGTGCCGAAGGAATCGCTTTTCCACTTCGCGATGGCGATGGATTTAAAGAGTAATTTGTTTAAGCAAGCGGATGTTTCCTTGGTCGAAATTCTTCCGTCGCTTAAAGTGAACCCTCTGGGCTGGATGGGTAATTCGGTATCGGTGACACTGGGGCATTCTCTGGCATGGCGGTCGGATTTTGGGATCGAAACATTCATCGAGCTTCCGATCTTGTTGAGGGTCGAGGTTGAGAGTCGCCTTAAGCTGGCTTTGTTCCTGACGGCGATGAAGGGCGCGATCGAAAGCTCCAGTCCGAATTTGGTTCGCTGGAAGACGCGCGAACATCACGGCCGGAAGTATGTCGCGATAATTGGCAATGAGCAAGAAGTGGGCGCTGAACTGTCGATTTACTACGCGGCGTTGCCAACCGCTTTGTTGGTGAGCCTGAGTGAGGACATGCTCAAGCGGGCATTGGATCGTGAGAAGGGTTTCGAGAAAGGTGAGCTGAGTGAGACCCAGGTCTTTGCCCGGACTTCACCGGAGTTTTTGATTGGAATGGGAGAGATGGGTAGCAATCAGAGCTTGGACGAGAGACGTCAGCTCTTGAGCTGGGCTGCGCTTCCTGTTCTCAATGAATGGCGCAAGAGCCAGGCCGCGGAGGATCCGGTGGGTTTCCACCGTGCTCGGTTCGCGAATTATATCAGCTGTCCCGGAGGGCGGGGGTATCAATGGAGCGAAGAAGATCTCACGATGGAGTCGGTGGCCTACGGTCATCCGGCCAAGCCCCGTGAAGGAGCGGTTCCTCTCGATATTTTGAGTCGGTTCAAGACTTTGGAAATGGATTCATCATTTGAAGATGGCGGGATGAATCTCCGCGTCTCGCTTGATGAAAAATCGACTTTTCAGCGACCCATACCGAAGAGCGCTCCTCGACCCGCAGATGACAAAGTTGTCCGCTACCTCGATTTGGTGTCTTTGCCAGTGGGAACAGTTGTTGTTCATGAGACGGAGTATTCGGCTTCGGACGGCGAAGATGCCGAGAAGCACAAGACGGAGACCAAGACTGAGTCGGTGACTCAACATGGAGAGTTGACGGTGTATGAGGAAAGCTTTCGCAGCCTGACGGGTGAGGTGGCCGTGGCGGGGCGTCAGAAGGCCGAGGTTGGGCCGAAGGGGTCGAGGTTGCTTTCCCGGAGCGGGGATTCGGAGCTGGTTCCAGAAAAGGGGAATGGGAGTTACGATTATCCTGCGGATTTGTGGCCTGGCCAGGTCTTTGAAGTGAGCAAGACCGAAACCTGGCTGACTGATGGAGAGTCGGATGTTTATCTCTTGGATACCTACGTGCAGGTTATCGGATGGGAGATGGCCAAAGGACCGGATGGGGTGGAAGTGAATGCGCTCAAGTTGGTGTGGTATTCGGAATCTTTGGGAGACGATAGCCTGGTTAAAGAAAAGATGACGGAATGGCTCGCTCCCGGCTTCGGTCTGGTGAAATCGGTCACTACCTCAAATTGGGGTGGTTCGAAAACTCAGCTGATTTCGATCAAAAAGCCGGAGTAAGACTCGATTTGAGAAGTGAATCGCGGCGTGGGACTATTTGCCCTTGTTCACAAGCCGCGGGGCGCCGCGGCTCCGTTTTTATTTGGAATCGGAAGGGGCGACACGCTCGAAGCGGGAGCCAGAGGAAATATCGGTGAGGAAGTATGCCGCGCCACCAAAGACCACGAGGATCAGGAGGGCAAAAATCATCAGCATGAAATTCTTCATGGAGGTAAGTTAAGGGGATCGCTTTGGAAATCGACAAAAAAACCCCGGCTTTAAGGAAAAGCCGGGGTCTTGAAAGTTGGGTGGCTCTAGGCGCGACCGAGATAGGATGATTCCTCGGTGCTGATCTTGAGTTTGTCGCCCGGCTTCACGAAGAGTGGGACTTGCACGATCAAGCCGGTCTCCAGAGTGGCGGGTTTGGTGGGATTGTTGGCGGTGTCGCCTTTGATGCCCTCGGAGGACTCGGTGACTTCCAGCTCCACGGTCGAGGGAAGGTCGATGCTCACCGCAGCGCCTTCGATGAAGAGAACTTCTACTTCCTGGCCCTCCTTGAGGAAGTTTTTGGAATCTCCCACAAATTCATCGGCAAGAGCAATGTTGTCGTAGGTCTGCATGTCCATGAAGTTGTAAATGCCGGGTTCAGCGTAGGAAAACTCGAGCTTCTGGCGGTCGGTTTCGACGATGTCGACCTTTTCGCTGGAGGCGAAACGGATGGTCTTGGTCTTTCCGGTGTTGAAGGATCGGATGGTAGCTGCGATGAGGGCGTTTCCTTTGCCCGGAGTGCGGTGTTCGAGTCCGAGGACGACGCCACGGTCACCTTCGTATTTGATGCACTGCCCGCGTTTGAGGTTGGTTGCGACGATTGCCATAAGTAGTTTGTTAACTGTGGAGAAAGGAAGTAGGGAAAGCCGCCCGCGGGGTCAAGCGCGCTTACTTCTCCCGAATTTCGACGAAATCCGCCATGTAGCTCAGGGAGAGGGCGCGGTTCTTGGTGAGATTGGTTCTGGCGGCTGCCGAGATGGTGTGAAACATGGTTCCTTCCACCTTGGCGTAGTATTCGACGATATTGTGGATTTCCTTGTCGCGGTAGACAATCCAGGCGCGTTGGGAGCCTTTCAAATTGGCTTTCCCGGTCGCGTCGAGGCCGGCCATGAGCTTCTGGTAGTGTTTGTTGAGTTCTTTGTCCCAGCTTTTGAGGGCATTTACATAGGCGGCAACCATTCCGTGGGTGGAGCTGTTTTTATCGACGTCCTTTTCGAATTGGACGTCGATGGGATGTTTGTCCTGACCAAGGGCGGGGCAAATGAGGAGGAGAATGAGAGCGAGATATTTCATGCCTCACTTTATGAAGACCTCGGCGGAAAAGTCCACCCGGTATGTCATTTCGGACTCACGGATGGTGTGACGGAGGATTTTTGAGGGACGTTCGAGTTCCCAGGCGTCCACTTTCTCAAGCCATTGATCGAGATCTTTCACTGGCCCGATCACGGTGAGAGTGACATCGATGTGCCGGGGGTCGTCGGATGGATCGTTCCGGGCATGGAGAATTTCGAGCTCTTCGGGGAGGGGCGGGAGTTCGCAGATTTCGATAATTTCTTTCCCAGCGGTTTGGGTTTTCCAGAGGTCGTAGAAGTGTTTGGCCGCCAAAGTCACCAAAACCAAGAGAATGAGGCTCATGATTTGGCGGATTTTTCGGAGACGACCGGGACGCATGGCAAGGTATCGACTTGCCCGAATGATAAGGGGCGATTACTGCTTTCACCAATGATCTATTTGGATAACCACGCGACGACTGCAGTTCACCCGGAAGTTGTGGAAGAAATGTTACCGTTTTTCGCTGAGTATTATCATAATCCGTCGAGCGGGTATCGTGCGGGGAAGACGGTGAAGAAGGCGATCGCGGAGGCTCGTGGCGAGGTGGCGCAGTTGATTGGTGCGAAAGAGGAAGAGGTGGTCTTTACGGGATGTGGCACCGAGTCGAATAATATGGTGCTTAAGTCGCTAGCCCGGATTTATGGGCGGAAGACCTCACGGGTGATCACCGGAGAAATCGAGCATAGTGCGGTCTTGCGGCCCTGTCAGGCGATGGAAGATGTGGGCTTCGAAGTACACCGTTGCGGTGTCGATGCCGGGGGGCGGTTGGATCTTGGGCAATTCAAGGAAGCCTGTGCCGGAGCGGAGACGGGATTTGCGAGTCTGATGTGGGCGAATAATGAAACGGGAGTGATTCAGCCGATTGCCGAGGCCTGTGAACTTGCCCGTGAACATGAGATTGCCTTTCACACCGATGCCATTCAGGCAGTGGGAAAAATTCCAATCGACGTGAAGGAGGTGCCGGTGGATTTTTTGAGTATCAGCGGCCATAAGTTTCACGCGCCCAAAGGAATTGGCGCGATTTATCTTCGCGAGGGAGTGCGGTTTGAACCTCTCATTCGTGGAGGGGGACAGGAAGACGGACGACGCAGTGGGACCGAGAATGTGGCGTATATCGTCGGCCTAGGTAGAGCGGCGAAGATCATGCGTGAGGCGATTGAGAAAGATCGGCACGCGGGCATCGCGGCGAATCGTGATCATTTGGAGAAGCGCCTGAGTGAAGAAATCGAGGGGGTGACCTTGAACGGAAGTCGTGAGCATCGCGTGCCGACCTGTGCGCATGTTTCCTTCGAGCGATGTGAAGGAGCGGGCTTGCTGATACTTTTGGATGAGTCGGGCGTGATGGTTTCGACCGGAAGTGCCTGCATGACCGGGAAACAGCAACCGAGCCATGTGCAAATGGCGATGGGGATTTCCACGGAGCAGGCGAAGAGTAGTTTACGGATTTCCTTTTCCTCCTTCACGACGCGGGAAGAAACCGATGAGGCCGTTGAAAAGATCAAGAAAGCGGTGAAGAAGCTCCGTCAGGTGCAAGGCGGTGACGGCGTGGGTCCGGTGATGGTATATTCGTAGAAGAGTTTTACATAGATCTCGCTTTGGGGTTCGCTCATTGTAGGAATTCGCAAAGATGAAGTTAAAACAAGTAGTAGGACTCGTGCTGGGATTGGTCGTGGGAGCCTTTGGAGGTTTTCTTTTTTCCAATAGCCTGCCTCCGGAGGTGGGATCTGTTGAGGAGGAGTTGGAAATATTACGCAATTCGAATGCTCAAAATGAGCGGATGCTCAGGTCATACCAACGGAATGCCCGGAGGGACACGACCCCGGATGAGCTTCGTCGCCTGGCGAGAGATGTCCGGGATGGCAAGGATATCAGTCCGGACGATCTTTTTGCGACGATGAAACCCTGGATGCGACAGATGTCGCCGATTTTTGAGCGGATGCGTGAGGTGAATGAGGAAGATTGGGCGGATGTCCGCACTTCTGAATGGGCGCGACAATATGATCTCACTGCTTTACAGCGGGCCCAGTTGAAGGAGTGGTTTCGAGCGCAAGGTGCGGAGCGTGCGAGAGTTCTCGCGGATGTCATTGAAAGCAAGAACAGCGGCTTTGTTGATCTAATCCGGGCAACGGAGTATGACTGGAAGGATGCCCGGGGAGCGGACGATTTGATGGAAGGTTTTTTGAAGGGGGATCAACTGGAGGAATTCAAATCAGGACGACTGGCGGAGCGTGCCGAAAGTGTGCAGCACGAGGCAGACCGGAATCTCTCAAGATTGGATGGCATCGTAGCGCTTGACTCGAAACAGCATGAGCAACTGTTCGGCGTCCTTTCGCGCGGGGCGAAGGATTACCAACCCGGTCTGAATGTCGATGGACTGGCGGGGGAGAAGAGCGCCTTTGATCGACTTCAGCGGGATGCGGAAATCCGTGCGACCTTGCGTCCGGATCAGATTGAGAAACTTGATGAACATCAGCGGAACAGGAGAGCAGAGGCGGAAAAAGAGATGCAGCGGATGATGATGACCTTGCCAAATGACTGGGATTTGTTGGATCGAGATACTTTTTAAATGAGCGAGCAAGCAATTGAGATCCGTGACCTGCGGGTTGACTATGGAGATTTTGTCGCGGTGCGTGATATTAGTCTGAGGGTGCCCTACGGGGAGGTCTTCGGATTGGTCGGGCCAAACGGAGCGGGTAAGACGAGCACTTTCAAAGTGCTGACGACCTTGATGGAGCCAACCTATGGGGAGGTGAGTATCGCAGGTCTGGATATTTTCGAACAAGCGGAAGAGGCAAGGGAGTTGATGGGATACATGCCCGATCTGGCGCCGGTGCCGTCTGACTTGAAGCTCTGGGAGTTTTTGGATTTCCATGCCAATACACATCGTCTGGGGAATGGAAAAGAACGCCGGGCCCGCGTCGATGAATGTCTGGAGTTGGTCAATCTGTTGGATAAATCTGATTCTTGGTGCAAAGAACTTTCGCGAGGGCAAACACAGCGATTGGTGCTGGCGAAGACTTTGTTGCATCGGCCAAAGGTTCTTATTCTTGATGAGCCGGCAAGTGGGCTTGATCCGCTGTCGCGTCGTGAAATGCGAATGATCCTTCAGGATCTCGCCAAGCAGGGATCGACGATTATTGTGAGTTCGCACATTTTGAGTGAATTGGCGGAAATGTGTTCTTCGATCTGTGTCATGAATCAAGGAGAGCTCTTGGCTTCGGGATCTGCGGAAGAGGTGAGGAGCCAGCTGGGGAGCGTGGAGCGTCGTCTGACTGCGGTGGTTTTGGGTGATGCGAGTCCGGTAGTGTCTTGGCTAGAAGGGCGAAATGGGGTGAGCGGAATTTCAGCTGACGGCACGCGGGCGAGTTTTAATTTTGTGGGAAGCGATGAGGAGCAGGGGCGGTTGTTACGTGATCTGGCAACGGCTGAATTGGGATTGCGGTCCTTTGAGGAGGGGAGTTCATCCTTCGAAGAAATCTTGGTGAAAGTGGCAGAAGGGAATCGTGAATCATGAGTGAAAAAAGCAAACGTCAGGCTGCCGTGCCGGCCTGGAAGATTTGGGCCAATCCCATCGTAGCGCGCTACGCGCGGAGCCGTCTTCGGATTACCGGGTTTGGGGTTCAGCTAATGGTGGTGATGCTGATTGCCGGATTTATCTTTTTCGCAGGGAGGGCCGCCGGGGTTCATCAATTAAATTTTGACGCGGTGGGTGCCGCGCGTGGCCCGATCATTCCTTTGCTGGTCCTACAGGGAATCGTGTTGCTTTTGTTAGGGACCGGGCAGGTGGCTGGGGGAATGACGGCAGAGTTAGACGAGGGTGTTTTGGATTACCAGCGGTTGGCCCCGATGACACCTCTGGCGAAGGTCCTGGGTTACCTTTTTGGTCTGCCCATCCGGGAGTGGGCTCTCTTTTTGGCGACGATGCCTTTTACGATTGTGTCGGTGGTGCAGGGCGAGGTGCCGATACACTACTTTCTGCAACTCTACGCGGTCTTTGTGATGGCGGCGATCTTGTATCACCTGACGGGGTTGGTGGCGGGAACGGTGATGAAGAACAAACGGTGGGCCTTTCTTGCCTCGATGGGCATGGTGTTTCTTCTCTATACCGTGATTCCCCAGGCGGCTAAATTCGGGCTGGTCTATTTTAAGTATCTTACAATCTACCCGGTGCTTGAGGAAGTGCTGCCATTTCTACTCGAGTCGCGGGTTGGAATGGTGATGGAGGGGTATCAGCAATTGATGCCCTCGGCTAAATTCTTTGGTCTTAATCTCCCGCAGTATGTCTTCACCTTGATTTCCCAGGCGGTTTTGAGTTTTGCAATGGGGTTGATGCTTTGGCGTCGTTGGCGAAAGAATGATTGTCATCTTCTGGGGAAATTTAGCGCGGTGGCGATCTTTGCCTGGTTGCAGGCGGTGTTGCTTGGGAACTCGTTGCCTTTGGTCAATCAGGGTGATATTTTTCCGTCACGAGAGTTCGATCGAAGATTTGGGAGGTTCCTGGATACGGCTGCGGAAGGCTGGTCGCCTGCCCCGGCCGAGGCCTTGGTGATGGTTGGACTTTATGGTCTCGTGACCTTGTTTTGTCTTTGGGCAATGATTGTGCTCATCACGCCGAGGACTGACGATCAAATGAGAGGTTGGCGGCGGGCCCGGAAATTTGGAAAGACCGGGCTGCCTCCCTTATGGGATTCTGCCACTTCCACCCCATGGACCGCGATGATGGCTGCGATGGGTGTAGGAGGTTGGTATTTCTTTGCGAAAAGTTTGATGGAATCGCGATGGTATCCGGGGCTGGATCTCACCGGCGGGACTCTGATTGCGATGGTATTGGTAATATTTGGGGGTGGTTTGTCGATTCAGGCTTTGCTTGAGGCGAAAGGGAAGAAGTATACCGGCGTGACCGTCTTGTTGGTGGGAATGGTCCCCGTGATGATCGCAGTGATCGTTGGCTTGAATAGTGATCGACTCCTCCCGGCCGCGATTTGGTTGGCAGGTATGTGTCCTTTGCTCTGGCCCGTCTATGGTGCCTATATGGCGATTCCGATTGATGACATGCCGCGAGATTTTATTCGGGCCGTGCCCAATGCTTTCTGGTTTTGGCAAGGGGTTGTCATTTTGCTGTCAGGGTGGCTCCTGGTGAAGTTGAGAGAATCCCGCAAGGCCATTGCCGAGGCTTCGAAAGAGTAACTGCGGGGTTTCCGGCTGTTTATTGATCGGGAGTTGATCTACTGAAGGGCATGCCGTCGCGGGGTCGTCACCAGAGTTCATCAAAGGAATGTCTTCGGATGATCCGCAAGGTGGAGGCGCTTGAAGGTGTGGTTGGAGTGATTATCGGGAGATCGTATGGCGGCAAATCGCTCGGACGGGGCGGCACGACAGGAACGATTCGAGTGCAGCGGGAAATTTCCGGTGGTTTAAAGGCGGTGACGCAGACTGCCAAGGGGCTACAGGAACTGTTTATCCGGACGGAAGCGGGTTGCGCGGAGGGGGTTTGGGAGAAGGTGCGGGAGCTCGAGAGCTAGCTTTTTCTCAAAGCTCGTAGCACATCAGGTGGTTTTGCTCGCGGAGGTAGAGTTTGCCGTTGGAGACAACGGGGTGGGCCCAGGATTGGGCTTCCTGGTGGGCGGGCATAAAGGAGCCTTTGAGTTCGTAGGCGGTGGGGGTGGCTTTGATGAGGGCGACGTGGCCGCTTTGGTAGCGGTAGATAAGGTGGCCGTCGACGGCGGTGACGGCGGCTGAGCCGTTGCCGGCACCTTTGACAGGCCCCCATTTGATCTCGCCGGTTTTGAGTTCAACGCAGATGGGATCGCCGCCGTTGTGCTTGTGGCCGCAGTAGATGTGGCCGTCGATGAGAATCATGCCGCCGTGGTGGTTTTGGAGGACCTTGGGTTTGAGGAAGTAGACCTCTTCGGCGGACTTGCCATCGAGCTTCAGGAGGGCGGAGCCGGTGCCGTATCCGGTGGAGCAGAAGACGTGATCACCTGCGATGACTGGAGTGGGGATGTTGGCAGTGGAATTAGCGACGGAGTTGTAGCTCCAGAGATGCTTACCATCCTTGGCTCGGACTCCGATGACGCCGCGGCCGGTCATTTG
This sequence comes from Akkermansiaceae bacterium, assembly GCA_029253285.1. GTDB lineage: Bacteria > Verrucomicrobiota > Verrucomicrobiia > Verrucomicrobiales > Akkermansiaceae > SW10. Next base: position 47,278 of record JAQWZU010000119.1, read on the forward strand.
GACGTATTGTTTGATACCGCCGGCATTGGAGATGGCGATCGAGCTATAGCCAGCGCCGTCTTTACCTTTCTTGCCGGTGTCACCAATTTCAGTTCTCCATTTGGTAGCGCCGGTTTTTTTATCGAGCGAGACCATGAAGGCGTTTTTTCCGCCCGGGGTGCAGACGACGCGGTCACCGTCGACGAGCGGTGATTCGGAAAAGCCCCAGCCCGACATCATCTTGCCGTCCCATTCATCTTTGAAGCTTTTGGACCAAACGATTTTTCCTTGAGTGGTGAGGCAGACGATGGCTCCATCGGAAGAGGTGACATAGAGGTGGCCGTCATCGATGGCGGGAACCGAGCGGGCCCCGCCGTATCCATGCTTGGGTGGGAGTTTGGTGATGGGCGTTTGCCAGAGAAGTTTGCCGTCTTTGGCCGAGAAGGCGCTGACGCCCTGCCCTTTGATTTTGTCGTTGTAGTTCCCGCTGGTATAGATGACGCCTTCAGCAATTGAGATGGAGGAAAAGCCTTTTCCGCTGCCTTCGGTGTTCCAAAGGAGTTTGGGTTTTTGTTTGTTCCAGTCCCTGATGACTCCTGTTTCGGAGGAAATTCCGGTGCCGTCGGGACCGCGCCACTGAGGCCAGTCTTTGGCGGTAGCGAGTGAGGTGAAAAGGGCCAGTGCTGCGAGAGAGGTGTAGTTCATTACCCGTTTTTACTTCGGATCGGGCGGGGAGAGCGACCATAATTGTAGCCGAAATTTTTAATCTTTGTGCGGGTCCCGGGCCTGCCACCCGGGATCAAAAGGGCAGCTTTCGACTACTTTTGCCGCTACCTGATGGTGATGTTCAGCGACTTTAAGGGAACATTGAGGTCGAAGTTTTCTTCGTAGTCTCCGACGAGGCCGCCGTTGTCTTTTCCTACTTCGAGCGCGTCGATGGGGTGGCTGCTGAGTTGGTGGTCGCCTTCCTTGATGGCTAGGCGTTTGTTGTCTGAGCGGAGGATGAGAGATTTTTTAGTGACCTTGGCTTCGAGCAATCCCTTTGAGTCGGACGGGAGCGGAGCTTGCACGGTGAAATCCTTGCCGCCGCGTCTCGTGGTGAAGAGGAGCTGTCCTTCCTTGAGGTAGAAACTCCAACCGGATGAAGTGCCGCCTTGCGCCGCGATGACTCCCTGCGCGGGGAGTTTTTCGAGCTGGGCGATGACGGAGAACGCGTGCTTCGCGACGTCGGGGGAAGTTTCCTGGGTGAAGGTGTCGCCGAGTTTAAGGTGGAATACTTTCTTCTGAGAAGCCGCAGTCTTTTTGTCCTTCTTTTTTCTCCAGGAATTGAAGGGGACGACGCCGCGTTCCTTGGCCCAGGTTTCGTATTGCTCGGCCATTTTCTGTGCGCGTTCGGGATGTTTTTTGGAAAGGTCGTGTTGCTCGGTGCGGTCGGCGGGGATGTCGTAGAGCTCCCAGGGGCCGTTGACGCCTTTGGCGACCAGTTTCCACTGGCCATCGCGGACGGCGCGGTTGCCTTCGTGTTCGAAGTAGATCGGCTTGCCGCGTTCGAGCGGCTTTCCGGTGAAGGCCGGCGCAAGGGAGACTCCTTCGACGGGGATTTTTCCATCGGGGTAGGAGGCCTTGCCGAGTTCAAGGCAGGTTGCCATGAGGTCGATGAGGTGGCTTGGATCTTTGGTCCATTTGTTCTTCAGTGTGATGCCCTTTGGCCAATGCGCGACGAGCGGGGTGGCGATGCCGCCTTCGTGGACCCAGTGCTTGTATTCGCGGAAGGGTGTGTTGGAAACGTTGGCCCAGTTTTTCCCGTAGCCGATTTCGGTTTCGGGAGGTCCGGGCATGACGCCGTCGCCCCGACGGAGAGGATAGCCGTCGCGGGATTGGGGCGGGACCATGTTGGTTTGGAGTTCGTCCTTGCCCATGGGCTTGAGGGTGGGAGCGGATGGGCGTTCGAGGGGGCCGACGAGTTTGCCCCGACCGAAGCCCTCGGCGCAGCCGCCGTTGTCTTGCAGGAAGAGGATGAGGGTGTTACCGAGTTGGCCGTTCTTTTCGAGAGTGGCGACAATGCGGCCGATGCCCTGATCCATGTTGTCGACCATGGCGGCGTAGACTTCCATGCAGGCGGACTCCCATTCCTTCAGTTTCACTTTATCCCAATCGCCGATGGGGCCGGGAATGGTCCAGTTGGGATCGATGAGGCCGAGGGCTTTCATCTTCTTGAGGCGGGCTTCGTAGACGGGCTTGTAGCCGTCGTCGTACTTGCCCTCATACTTGGCGATGTCTTCGGGAAGGGCGTGCATGGGCCAGTGCGCCGCGGTGTAGGCGACGTAGTGGAAGAAGGGCTTTCCGGGGTGTTCCTTGAAGTGTGACTCAAGGTGCATCACGGTATTGTCGGAGATGGCGTCGGTGTAATACCAGGTGCCTTTCGGTTTGTATTCGGGGTCGTTCTCCGGAGTGATCTGGGTGTTGTCGCGAGTGAGGGAATTTGGGTCGAAGAGCGAGCCCGCGCCGTGAATGGTGCCGAAGAATTTGTCGAATCCGCGTTGGCGGGGCCAGTTGTTTTTGGGCGCGTCGTGAGCGATCTTTGGCGTGACGTGCCATTTTCCGGAGAGGTAAGTGCGGTAGCCGGCGGGCTTGAGAGCCTCGGCAATGGTCACGCATTCCTGATTGAGGAATCCCTGGTATTGCGGGAGGCCGTAGTCGCCGGTCATGTGTCCAATTCCGGCTTGGTGCGGGTAGAGCCCGGTAAGAAGAGAGGCGCGGGTCGGGCAGCAACGACCGGTGTTGTAGAATTGCGTGAAGCGCAGGCCGTTGGCGGCGAGCTTGTCGAGATTAGGGGTTTTGATTTCCCCGCCGTAGCATCCGATGTCGGAATATCCCATGTCATCGGACATGATGATGATGATGTTTGGGCGGGATTCGCCGTTGAGACTGAGAGCGGAAGCGCCGATGGCGAATATGGAGAGGAGAGATGAGCGTGAGAGCATTTTTCTGATACGGGTTAAGAAAGTCTTCCTCTCAGAAAATGTGCCTCATTGGAAGGTCCGACCTGGGCTTTAATTCAGATAAGCATAGCTCGCATTGAGGTAGGTGGCGTAACTGACCCAGAGGAGGTATGGCAAAAGGAGTAAGGCCGCCAGGGGAGAGACGGTCTTAAACTCTCTGATGGTTAGAATAATCGCGATCCAAAGTGCGATGATGACGATCAAGGCAGCTTCAGGGTTTTGGGCTCCGAAGAAAACCGGCGTCCAGAGTAGATTTAAGAAGAGCTGGAAGCAGAAGACATAGGACAATTTGGTGAACCCCAGACTCTGTGGACTGCGGTGCCAGATCAAGGCGAAGCTGGCACCGATCATGGCGTAGAGAGTCGTCCAGACCGGGCCGAAGATCCAGTTTGGCGGAGTGCCGGAAGGACGAACGAGCGTGGAGTACCAGGAGGGGATTGCGCCGCTGGTCAAAAAGGCTCCCAGCCCGCCCAGGGCTTCCATGACGATGATGCAGAGAGAAATCTTGGCTAAGAGGGAGCGAATTAGCATGGCTGAGAATACTCCGATTCAGGCAAAACGTCGTGATTATTTTTTTCGAAGCGTAACGAGCTTTTTCATGCCCTTGAGGTTTTCTGTGGAGAGTTTGGTGTCGCCATTTTTGATGCCGCCGCGGGCCTCGAAGACGAGCCATTTGTCGTAGCCAATTTTATCGAGGCTGCCGGCGAGTTTGGGGAGGTCGGTTTTGCCTTTGCCGAAGTGGATGTTGCCTTCGGGCTTGAGATGGATTTCGCAGATCGCTTCGTTACCGAGTTTTTGGAGGGCGGCGTAAATGTCTTCGCCGCCCCGCATCATGTTCCCGGTGTCGTAATACATTTTGACGTTGGGGGAATTTTCGAGGCGTTTAAAGAGCTCAAGGACGCGGTCGTAGGTGATGGGTGATTCGATGCCGAGAGTGACGCCGTGTTTTCTGGCGATGGGAAGAATTTCTTCGATGAACTTGGTCACGCCAGCGATTTTCTCTTCGCCTTTTTGGAAATTGGAGGGGCCGAAGAAGGGAAAGAGGAGAACTTTGCAGCCGAGGGCGTCGCAGGCTTCGATAGACTGCTTCATGATGGCGAGCCCCTTGTCGCGATCGGGCCCGTCTTTCCATACATTGATGCGATTCATACTGCCGGCGCAGAGCGAGATGATTTCGACCTCGTGTTTTTTCGAGGCTACAAGGAATTCTTCCTGAAGGGATTGGACCGAGAGTGTGAGGACGCCGTTGGCGTCGAGTTTGCCGGTGTGGATTTGTACGCCCTGGAAGCCTGCTTTTTTGGTGAGCGCGATGCTTTCGACGACGCCGCGGTTTCCGAAGGCCGTTTCCATGACAGCGAGTTTTTGGGCCGGGAGCGAGGTCGTGGAAAGAATTGAGAGAGAAAAAAAGATGATGGAGCAAAACCGCATGGCGGGATTACGAGCAGAGTGGAGGGATTTTGACAGGAAATAGTTGTGAGTGCTCACTGATCAATCACGGGGATGATGATCGTCTGTTGGGCTACGGAATCGAAATTCAGAGTGACATCGACTTTGTCGCCAGCGGAGAGTTTTTCTTGTCGTTCTTGTAGGAGGAAAAATAAAAAAGCCCGGGACCGGAGTCCTGGGCTTGGTGGAAATTTTTGGTTCGGCGGCCGGAATACCCAGTGGGCACTTTGACCGCCGCCACGTTTTAGTCGTTGAAGGTCAGGTCGCGGAATTCGTTGGCGGCGGCGGAGACGGCGCGTTCGATGGGGAGACGCTCGGTGGAGGAGCCGGTCCAGAAGCCGTGGCCGCTGGTGTGGTCCAGAATATATTGTGCGTCGGAAGGAGTCTCCATGGCGGCACCGTGGGCGACGAGGAGAGTGTCGGGGCTAAGCTCGCGGCACTTCTGGTAAACCTTCTCGGTTTGCTCGGCGGTTTCTTCAATCGTCATGCCGTTGTCGTAGCCCTTGATGCCTCCCTTGGTTGTCCCGGCATGGTAGCAGAAGATGTGCGGCTTGGCCTGCTCGCAGATGTCGTAGGAATCCTCTTCGGTAAAGGCGAGTCCGACGGAGACCATGTCCATTTCCTCTTTGGCGAGGATGAGCATGTCGATTTCGTTTTGCAGCGTGATGCCGGCGGAGGTCATGACTTTGAAGATCTCAGAGTCGTGATCGATATAGGAGATGGAAGGTCCGATGTTGGACACGGACTGGACGCCCATATCTTTACATTCCTGAAGGACCATTCGCATATCCTTGAGGGGATCGTTGGCATTGAGACAGGCACAGACGAAGGACTTGCCGTCGAGAGCGGGCATGATGTCCTCGCGGGTGTAGGTGAGGGTCTGCTTATTGGAGTCGAGGATGGGCCACATCATGGCCATGGTGCCCATGCCATTGGAGCGGAGACGCGCGCCGGAAAAGGTATTGATGCAATCGGAGCCGGCGGCTTCTTGAAGCTTGGCAACGAGTCCTGATCCCGCGGAGGAGATCATGATGGGGATACGGGCCTCGACCTTGGCTTGAAGGTTAGCGAGGATCTGCTGGGTGGTGATGCGTTTTGTGATCATAGGAATTGGCTGATTTGTTTGTTTAGTTCGAGATGGTATTGTTCAGGTTCGTGGTAGCGCGCGGGAAGGATGGCGCTTTGGACATTGGGAAGGACTTCGCTGATGGCATCGGCGACCTCCTGAGGATGGAGGTCGTCGCGCGGACTGGAAAGCACAAGTGAGGGGGCGGTGATTTTTTTTAGGGAATCGAGCGAGTCGAAGGGACTGTCGCTCCACATTTTTTCGAGGACCGCGATGTCGGGGCTGTCGAAGAGCGGGGCGATTGATGCGGCAACAGGCGGGTTGCGCCCGGCGAGAGCCCGGAAATCGGGATCATTGGCTCCCATTCCGGTGGTGACCCGGGCGACGAGTTCGAGGTGATCGGGGCGTGGTGAGTCGAGCCAGGAGGGCCGGAGGAGGATGAGCTTTTTCACGCGCTCGGGATAGCGGAGGGCAATATTCAGGCTGATGCCCGAGCCCATGGAAAGTCCCCCGAGATCGGTTTTGTCGATGCCAAGGTGATCCATGACTTCGATAACCAGGTCGGCGAAGAAATCGAAGGAAAAGAGGGCGGGATCGATGTCGGTCGAGTCGCCGTGGCCGGGCATGTTTGGTGTGATGAGCCAGCGTCCGGGGAGGTTGGTGAGCGCGGAGCTGATTTGCTTTTTGCCAGCACCGAGCCCGTGGATGAAGACGAGCGGAGTGCCGTCGGCCGATCCGAGAGTTTGATAGGTGATCATTTCAATCGGGGCGTGGGATTTCGAATTGATCACTGGTGCGGGTATACCAATCAGGCGACGCCATGCGGCCCAGAGGGTGAAATGCGTCGTGTTTCAGGTAGCCCTTCTCGTCGGCGAGGCCATCGCGAATATGGACAAAATGAACGATACCAATTACGAGGCGGTTGGAGCCGATTTCGATGGTGGAATGTTCGGTGCATTCGAACGCCACGGGTGCCTCGGCGATACGGGGGACGGCGATCTTTTCGGAAGGCAGGGTGGTGAGTGGCAGATTGTCTAATTCACTTTCGCCGTGAGGCAGGGTGGCGGAAGTGGTGACCATGGCTTCGCCAAGTGGTTCGTCGACCATGTGAACAATAAATTCGCCGGTCTCGCGGATGTTGCGCGCGGTGTCTTTCGGAGTGTGGCGGTCTTTGTTTCCCGGCGCGAAGGCGACGATGGGCGGGTTGGAGCCGAAGACGTTGAAAAAGGAAAAGGGGGCGGTGTTGAGTTTGCCCTCGGAGTCCTGCGTGGTGATCCAGGCGATGGGGCGTGGCGTGACGAAGGAGGCGAGGATGCGATATCGCTCGGAGGGCTTGAGGGCGAGGAGGTCGAAGGTCATGACTCGATCACTCGGTTGGGTTGGACTGCAGGGTCAGATATTCCTCGATGGCGCGGGTGGGGTCATCGGCACGCATGAGGGTTTCGCCGATGAGGATGGCGGAGGCTCCGGCGTCGAGGGCGCGTTGGGCGTCGGCGGGATTTTTTAAGCCGGACTCGGAAACGAGGAGGACATTGTCGGGGACTTCATCGGCGAGTTGCTCGGTGGCGATGAGGTCGGTCGTCATGGTCTTGAGATTCCGGTTATTGATGCCGATGAGGTCGGCACCCAGGTCGAGGGCGCGTTCCATTTCCGGGAGGTCGTGGACTTCGACGAGGACGTCGAGTTGGACATCGCGGGCGGCGTCATAGAGCTTGCGGAGTTCGTCGTCATCGAGGGCGGCCACGATGAGGAGGATAGCGTCGGCTCCGGAGACGCTGGCTTCATAAATCTGGCATTCGTGGACGGTGAAGTCTTTTCGCAGCAGCGGGATGGGCGAGATTTTAGAAATGTCCATGAGGTGGGAGAGGTGCCCCTGAAAGTATTTTTCGTCGGTGAGAATCGACATGCAGGACGCGCCACCGTCGATATAGCGCTTGGCCTGGCGGATGGGATCGAAGTTGGGATCGATGATGCCAGCTGAAGGGGAGGCTTTTTTGACTTCGGCGATGACTCCCAGTTTCTCGGGTCCGCGGTCGAGGGCAGCGCGGAAGCCGCCAAAGTCATTTCTCATCAAGGCGGAGGCCCGGAGTTTCCTGGTGAGGGGAACGAGGGGTTCGATCTCCTGTTTCTTATAGGCGATGATTTCGTCCAGCTTGTTCATAGGTGAGGGGAGTGCAATACGGTATGATCGGGAAAAAGAAAGCGCGATTCCGGTGATCAGCGTCGCTTTCCTGATAATTCCGCGCTTGTGCAGTTCCGTCTGGCACCGGAAAGTCGCTCGTCCCATGAAATTTGCCCTCGCCATTTTCTTTTGCCTCAGCGGCTTGCTGTGGGGGCAGGACAATCCACTGACGGGGCAGAGGGCATCGACCCAGAATGAGGAGTTGGTGGTGCACAGAGGAAGTTCCAAATTGCGTGCGGTGATTGTGCAGGAAGGGGAGAGCCTTTTGAGATCAATGGCGACGATTGCCGGGGAGCCCGCGGGGAAGCCTTATCCGGTGGTGCTTGAGATTCATCCTGCCAAAGAGGAAGCACCCTCTCGGATCGTGAGAAGTTTCCGGACTCTGCCGGAGAATGAGAACCGCTATCGCTTGCAGGTTGATTTGCGACTGGGGACGGGGGAGTCGTTTGATCAGGAAAACCTACGCTTGGTTCTCCTGGAGATGTTTATCATCGAGCGGGGATTGAAAAGTCTGCCGGATGGCGAGAGGGCGACCCAGGTGGGAGTGCCGGCCTGGTTACTTTACGGATTGATGGCTTCACTGGAATGGGATGATGGCAAGATGGACCGACGTGTTTATGGCTCTCTTCTCAAAAGTGGTGGTTGGATGGAGGTTGAGAAACTGGTGGATCAAAAAGAGGTTGAGAAGATGGACCGGCTGAGTCGCGATTTGTACCGGGCATCGACCTGTGCGCTCGTGAGAGCCTTTTTGAAACAACCGAAGGGGAAAGACGGAATGGCGCAATTGGTTTCGGTGGTCGGAACATTTGAGGGGGAGCAGATTTCCCTGATTCAGAATCATTTTTCGGAGGTGAATCTCAGTCGCAAGGGATTGGAGCGGATGTGGATGTTGCAGGTGGCGGCGATGGCGCAATCACGTCTGGCCAATGCCATGACGATTGCCGAGACAGAGGCCGAATTAAAACGTGGACTTTATTTACTCATTCCCCGGGAGGGAAAAACAGAGAAGTCGCCGGGGTTGGATGAATGGGCGGAGGTGCTGGATCTCGAAGATGAAGCCAGAAGGGAAGCCGTGCGGGCTTCGTCGGATCAGTTGGTGCAGCTCAGCTATCGTTCCTTTCCAACCTATCGCCAGGTGATCGCGGGGTATTTGCAGCTCCTGGCCGAACTTGGAGCGGGGAAGGTAAAAGATGTCGATGAAACGCTCGCCTCGATGCAGACTTTTCGCGAAGCGGAATCAGAGCGTTACCAGCAATTACTGGACTTGATGGACTGGTTGCATCTCTCGACCGTGAAAAAGGAAAGCGGTGAATTTGAAGAGTATTTGAAGCTCAAGAAGAGTCTCGAGGAGTCACCAAAAATCAAAGGAGACCCGATCCACGAGTACATCGACCGGGCCCAGAATCTTTTTGAGAAGCCAAAATCAAAGAACTCCCGGTAGTCGGTTGATGGTTCGAGAATGAAGGTCATCGTGACGAGGACGGTGGAGATCTCGGGAAAACTGCAGGGCCTGGTTTCGATAAGGAGAAAGTCGTCGCCGAAAGTGACATTGTCGGTGCTGAAGTCTGGCTGCGCTGTCGTAGGGGATAATGTCTCCCGGGAGTCGTAATTCACCAGTTTTCGTGGGAAGAGACTTTTTTCGGAAGAGCAGTAATCCTTCCGTTCGTTCTTGATCGTTGGGCAAAGCTGAGGAAGATCGCTGTCCCGCGATCTCAGGCGGGAGTTGAGACTATGAGTAAGAATGCCAGTTTTGAAGAAATCGGAGAGGTTTTGCGCCAGTATGACTCCTTCGCCGTGGTGAGTCATGTGCGTCCGGATGGCGATGCCATTGGGTCGATTTTGGCCCTTGGGCATGCTTTGGAGGGATTGGGAAAAAAGGTGCGCTATCTGAACGAGGACGGGTGTCCCGAGAGTCTTGAGTTTCTTCCCGGGTCGGAATTGGTGGAAGTTTCCAGCGAAGCGAAGGACGTGGAAATTGAGGTTGCGATTACTCTTGATACGGCGGCGCATACCCGGGTGGGAGAGTCCAGTCTCGCGGCAATTTCCGGAGCCAAGGTGCTCATCAACATCGATCACCACATTTCCAATCCGGGCTATGGGGATTTGAATCTTATCGACGACAAGAGTCCCGCAACGGGGCAAATCATTTACGATCTTCTCACTGCTCTTGATTTACCAATTTCGGAAATTTCGCGGGATTCGATTTACGTCGCGGTTTCGACCGACACCGGATCGTTTCAGTATCCGGGTACGACGCAGCGTACTTATGAAATGGCCGCCGATCTGGTCGCTCGCGGTCTGAATGTCGGAGAGATTAATTCACTGACTTACGACAGCCAACCGTATCGTAAAGTGGAGCTTTTGCGTTCGCTGCTTAATACCTTGGAGCGTAGTGTGGATGAAAAACTGGTTTGGTGGGAGTTGCACAACGAGACCAAGGAGCGTCTTGGTTTGATTGACGATGACACGGAAGGGATGATCGATTTTATTCGTTCCGTGAAGGGCGTGGTGGTGGCGGTTTTCTTTGAGGAATTAGATGGGGGCAAGATTCGCGTCTCGATGCGGTCGAAAGATCGTCGCGTGAACGCGAGTGAGATTTGCGGAATATTCGGTGGTGGCGGACATGCTCTCGCGGCGGGAATCCGTATGCCGGGACCGATTGAGGATGCGCGGGAAAAGGTGCTTGCGGAACTCCGCAAGACGATTGAACAACTTTAGATTTTTAGATGATGCAAAACTCCAACGAACTCCCGAGCGGAGTGCTCTTGATTGATAAGGCGCCGGATATGACGTCGCACGATGTCGTGGCGATTGCCCGTCGGCAGCTGAATATGAAAAAGATCGGCCACTGCGGAACACTTGATCCCATGGCGACCGGTCTCTTGATGCTCGTGATCAATCGGGCCACTAAAATCCAGGACCTCCTCATGAGCGAGGATAAGACCTATGTTGGAACCTTGACTCTGGGAGCGACGACTTCGACCCAGGACAAGGAAGGCGAAATTCAGGAAGAGAAGGAAGTGCCTGAATTCACTGAAGAGGATCTCAAGGCGGCCTTTGACGAGTATACCGGGAACTTTGAGCAGATCCCGCCCATGGTGTCGGCGATTAAGAAGGACGGCGTGCCATTGTATAAGTTGGCTCGCAAGGGGCAGGTCGTTAAGCGCGACCCGCGTCCGGTTTTTGTGACCAATTATCAGATTGATCGGGTGGCGCTTCCGGAAGTCGATTTCACCGTCGATTGTTCGAAGGGTTTTTACGTGCGGACCTACGCCCATGACATTGGGCAGACGCTGGGGTGTGGCTCGCACCTGAGTTCGTTGCGCCGGACCCGCTCCGGGAAATTTACTCTGGAGCGTGCGGTAAAAGTGGAGGATTTAAAAGTGGCGAGCCGGGAAGATTTGGTGAATTCTTTCATTAGCCTTGCGGAAATTTCCCTGATGCGGGGTGCTTGATTTTGCGATGAATAAAATTCCGAAAGCCTTTCTTTGGGTCAGCCTCCCGCTGTTCATTCTGGATCAGATTACCAAGTGGTGGGTGGTTTTTCGCTTCAAGGAGCCGACCGAGGGGTTCTTCGCGACCTCGGATGAGAAGATCGAGGTGATTGGCGGCGTGCTTTGGTGGTGGAGGATTCACAATCAGGGCGTGGCATTTGGAATTGGAAACGGCACGACCTGGGCGCCCTACGTGTTCCTCTGTGTGCTGGTTGCGGCGCTTGTGATGATCACGATTTTCTGGAAGAAGGGGGCTTTTGCCAATGGCTTGGCTCGCTTTGCCGCAGTGCTTTTGGTGGCCGGGATTTTGGGAAATCTGACGGATCGGCTCTTTCAGGGGTTTTTCCTGGAGCAACATGCTGAGAAGTCATTCTTTACCCGCTTATCCAAAGGATACGTCGTGGATTTTATCGACGTAAAGATTCCCGGTTACGACAAGATCAGCCCCCGGAGCGGAGGACATTGGCCAACCTTCAATGTAGCGGATTCGTGTATCTCAGTGGCGGCGGTGTGTCTTTTTCTCTCAGCCTTCCGACCGGAGGATAAGAAGGAAAAGAAAGCTGGGGAGTAAATGGTGAGGAGCCTCAATGAGGTGAACCATGATACTTGTCACGGCGGACTAGTGGGGTGCGAGGGAATCTAACCTTCCCGCTTTTCCTCACGTAGGCGGGCCTTCATCACTCTGGCCTTGGCGCGTTGGTAGCGGGTTTTGGGGAGGAGCCTGGGGAGCATCGCCGAGATAAGATAGATCAAGGGGTAGGCTAGGAGAAAGAGGAGGAAGGCCATTGTGAGAAAGCCAAGGATAAAGCTTCCGGCATTCAGGGTGGTCGCCGCCATGCCAGCGAGTTCAGGGACTGGGATCTGAATCTTCTCAAGAATCGGGTGGATCGGGATATGAAGTTCTTGTCTCAGGAAGTCGCCAAAGCTTTCCTGGAAAAACCAGATCGGGAATTGGGTGATCGGGTTGGTGATCCAGCAGGCGGCGGTAGCGATGGGGACATTGGCGCGAAATCTCACCGCTCCGATGGCAGCGAGGATCATCTGTCCGATGATGGGGAGCATTGAGACGAAGAGCCCAATGGCGAGTCCCGAGGCGACGGTATCGCGGCAAGGGTGCCAGAGTTCGCGGTCGAAGATAGGCTGGAGGATCTTTTTGAGCCAGGGATGCCGCCGGAGTTGCGGACTTCGCAGAAATCGATGGGCACGCCGAACGAGCCTAAGATACCGTTTTTTAATTTCAATGCCCATGCCTCAACTCCGCCTCTAGAAGAATAGTGTTCGCGGCTGGCAGATCTTACAAGTTTTCGATTACCAAAGGGCGTCGAATTCCTTGCTGTCCCGAATGGCGCAGATTTGCGTGAGTCTTTTAGTGACCTGATCGGTCCAGGGATGAAATTCTTCGGGGATAGGTGCTTCATTTTGAATCCATTCGCCGGTGACAGGATGCGCGACGCCGAGTCGCCAGGCGTGTAGCATGAGGCGGGGAACGGAAACAACCTGGCGGGCGGGTTTGGCGTAAATCGGGTCTCCGAGAAGCGGGTGGCCGAGGTAGCGGTTGTGGACGCGGATTTGGTGGGTCCGTCCGGTGTGGAGGGCGCAAAGAATGAGCGAGGTGCCGTCGGGTTCGGTGTGCAGGAGGTGCAAGTCGGTAATGGCCGGTTTGCCCGATCCGGGATTGCAAACGTCCATGCGCTGCCGGTGCACCGGGTGGCGGGCGATGTTGTTGAAAACCGTTTGGTGGGTCTCTTTGGGAGGGGATTGCGCGACGGCGAGGTAAAGCTTGGCGGTGGAGCGGTCGGCGAATTGGCTTACGAGGCCGGTGAGGGCAGGCTTGGTTTTGGCTGCAACGATGCAACCGGAGGTGTCTTTGTCGAGCCGGTGGACGATGCCCGGGCGGGTTTCATCTTCGTCGATGGCGAGATGCCCCGCGCAATGGTGGAGTAGGGCGTTAACGAGGGTGCCGTCGGGATTTCCAGCAGCGGGATGAACGACCATGCCGTGGGCCTTGTTGATGACGATGAGGTCGTCGTCCTCGTGGAGGACGGAAAGGGGAATGTCCTGAGCGATGAGTTCGGTGTGGACTTCTTCGGGAATGTCGACGGTGATGGTGTCGCCTGATTTCACAGGGGTGCGGGCTTTGACCTTGGTGCCGTTGAGCTGAATTTGCCCCGCCTTGATCAACGACTGGATTTTTGAACGCGAGAGCGAGGGAAGTCTTCCGGCGAGATAGGCGTCGAGTCGCTCGCCAACGGAATCTGTGATGGTGAGGGTCACAGGGAGAAGCTAGCCGCGGAACATAATGAGAAGTCCGGCCACGAGGCTGCCGCAGAGATTGGAAATCAGGTCCTGGCAGGTGTTGGTGTAGCCTCCGACATTGGTCTCGGGAATATTGAGCACGGCGACGAATTCGATGATTTCATTCATCGCTCCGAGGCCCATGCCGGCGAGAATACAGAGGGCGATCATTCCGGCGGAAGGATAGAGCTTTCGGCCGAGGCGATACTGCACGCTGGCCCGGAGTGCTTCCCAAATGAGCCAAGTTGCCGAGCCGAAGCCGAAGCAATGCACAACGTGATCATACTTGATCGTTTCGCCAATGACCCACCAGGAATAGAGGACTTTTTGCTCACCATGGTAGGGCCAACCATCGGGCAGGGTGACGAGACCCCCGGCCAGGTGCATCGCGCCCCAGAGAGTCATGCACCAGAGCAGGCCTCCGGTGAAATTAACGCTACGGTGCATGTAGGTGATGATAAAGGCAAAGAGAACGATGGACGGGATATAGATTTTGAGAAACTCCCAGTTCTGCTGGGTCACCGCTGCACTGATGGCCGCGACCAAGTAGAAGGCCACGACGAGGACGATCGTTTTTGGCAGGCGGGCTTTCCTCATTAGCGGGAGTCTAGCGAGATCTTCGGAAAGGGGCGAGGGAATTATTGCTTTAAAAAGGCGCTCGCGATCAGGGTCTCGAAGTCCTTTTTGGCCTTCATGATCTCAGCGGTCGGGCCGGCGGCTTTGAAGAAGACATCGCCGGACGGATGTGGGATGATCGCTCCGAGGAGAGTCCAGCCGGCCCGTGGAGTTTTGTTGCGCTGCATAATGCCTCCCTCGAGGAAAGTGCCGTCCATGGTGACGATGGCAACTTTTTGCTTTCCGTAGGTTTTTTCCTCGGGAGTTACTTTCACTTCACCGTCGAATTGCTTTTGCCAGCGTTTGATATTCGCTTCGATTCCTCCGCCCTGACCTTCGCCGAAGTGGTAGATTTTCACGAGTGGACCTTTGGCCGTGTGGGTGAGGGCGCCTTTGACCATGTGGCTGCCTGGCTCCTGCACCACCCAGGGAGCAGTGGGAATAAATTTAAAGTTTCCGGCTTTAATGGAAACCTCGGCCAGAAGTGAGCTGGCTCCGAACAATAAGAGAAAGAAGATTGCTTTCATAGACGAAGAGATAGCGCGAAAATTACATAAGTGCCAGCGCAGATGCGCGGCAATCAGGGGAGCGGGGTATTGGGCTTGACGGCGTTGGTTGGGCGCGGGTTTTTCTTGTCGAAAACTAGGAGTTGCTCGTAGGTTTCGATGGTGACGAAAGATTCGTCGACCTTGCCGTCCTTGCGGGGGACCCGGTCGGCTTTGAGTCCGAGGTGTTTGGCGAGGAAAGGGTAGGCGGCCTGACGTTTGGAGACGCCGTAGTCGTGCTTTTCCTTCGGGAAATGCGCGTTGCCCAACTTGTCGGTGGCGCCGTAGAGTTGATAGACGTTTTTGATGTAGGGGAAGCCGATGGTGGGAATGTGTTTCGTCCAATCATTGCCATTCGAGATGACGAGTTGTGGGCGCGGAGCGGCCAGGGCGGCGATTTCGACGTTATTGGTTTTGTGGTGTGGTCCCCAGTGGATGGGCATGCCGCTTTCACAGACACACCCACCGAAGAAGTGTGAGGACACCATGCAAACCGGAACGGAGACCGCGATGCGATCATCGAGGGCGGTGAGGAGAAAGCTCTGCGTGCCGCCGCCGGAGCACCCGGTGATGGCGATGCGGTTTTTGTCGGCTCCGGGAAGAGTGAGCATGAAGTCAACGGCGCGCATGCTGTTCCAGGTTTGCAGGCGGAGGATTTCGGGGACTTTGCGATGATCCCATCCGGCTTCCTTCCAATCGCCGTAGCCGACCATGTCGTATTGGAAGACGGCCGCGCCCATGCAGGCGAGAACGGCGCAGCGGATTTGGCGGGAGTCTTTGAAGCGTCCACCGTGTCCGTGGGGGCAGAGGATGGGAGCGAGGGAGTCGAATTTTTCGGTAGGGCGGAAAAGGCTGCCGGTGACGTGGAATCCGGGGGCGCTTTCGAAGGCGACTTGCTCGATGGTGTATCCGTCGTAGGTGCGCTTTTTATAGAACTTGGGATTGAGAGGAGTTCTTTCCGGGAGCGTAGTCAGCTTGGCTCCAGCGAGGATGCCCGCTTTGAGCTTGGCTTTGCGTTTCTCCCACTCGGCGAGAGTGGAATACTTGGCTTGAAAATCTTTGAGTTCTTTGGCCGCTGCTCCTGGTTTTTCGGCTTGGCCGACACGGAGCTTGGGTTCCTCGGCTTGAAGAACGAGCACGGGGAGGAGAAGGAGTCGAAGAAACATGTGTGTATTCCACGATGGCAGCCGGAATGAGTCGAGGAGGAAAGGCACGGGGTTTTCGCTGGGGATGGATAGGGATAGGTTCGGAAAGTAGGTCGGGCTTCAAGGTTCACTGGAGTTATCCAAAGATGGGGAGGAGCTGTGGGTCGTGAAAGTGCAAGACTCCAGAGGCCAATAAGAATCTTTGGCTGGTTTCATCGCAATCGGCGAGAATACTTGTAGCGACTGGGAATTTTTGGCCTAATAGTCCAAGTCTGGATGAAAAGATTTCAAATTACTTTGTGGTTATTGGTAGTCGCTTGGTCAAGTTTGCAGGCTGGCGAGGTTGAGTATCGCTACTATCGTTTTACACCAACGCAATTGAGGGTGACCAATGATTGCTGCGTGCAGTTGGCGGAATTTGAATTTCTCCTGGACGGTGTCAAAGTGGGTAATCCCTCGGTTTTGAATCCGGGTGGAAGTAACCCAAACGGGGAGACTCCTGATTTGGCGGTTGATGGTTCGCTGACAACGAAGTGGCTGGACTTTAATCAAGGCCCTCTGGTTTTTGATTTCGGAAGTGCGACGACAGTGGGTGGGTATCGCTGGTCTACTGCGAATGATGCTCCGGAGCGTGATCCGGTGCGGTGGATTTTGGAAGGGAGTGATGATGAAACAAATTGGGACCTTGTCGATGAGCGGGTAGACGGAGATTTCCCAACGCCAAGTGCTCGGTATACTTACACTCCTACTCTTGAATTAAATTCTGCGCCGGCAGTTCAGTCATTCACGGTGGATCGTTCGCTGATTTCATCCGGAGTGCCGGTGACCCTCTCGTGGCAAGTTGATCCGGGAACGACCGGGCTCTCGATCAATCAAGGTGTCGGTCTGGTGACGGGGGTTACAACAAATGGTGTGGGTTCCATCTCGCTTGATCCGGGTCCAACGGTGACGACTGTTTATGAGATCACGGCGACTCATGCCAACGGCGATTCAACAGCACAGCTTGTGGTGACTGTAACCAACATGCCCGTGATCCACGAGTTACTCGCGACCCCTGTCATTGTGGGGCCGGGAGAGAGTTCAACTTTAAGTTGGGAGGTTTTTAATGCCGACAGCTTGGCGCTGGATGGTGTTGCGGTGACGGGGGATTTTTTGGCGAAAACGTTGGCCGCGTCGCAGACTTTTACCCTGTCGGCGACAAATACGAATGGCGTGGTGACCCGAGAGGTTTCGGTGACGGTAGTGGAGCCCGGTGTTCCAGTAATCAATGAGTTCATGGCGAACAATGACGGCGATTTGGTGGTTGACGAAGATGGCGCGGATTCGGATTGGATTGAAATTTACAACCCCAGTGGAGCGGTAGCGGATTTAGAGGGCTACTTTTTGACTGATGATGCGAGTGATCTGACAAAGTGGGCTTTCCCGGAAGGGACATTGGGAGTTGATGGCTACCTTCTGGTGTGGGCGTCTGGAAAAGATCGTTCGGTAGCGGGGAGCGAGATGCACACCAATTTCAGCCTCAAGTCCGGAGGGGAGTATCTGGCTCTGGTCAAGCCGGATGGCATCACCATTGTTTCGGAATTTGGGCCGGAAGGCGCCGACTATCCGGATCAGGATGCGGGGGTGTCCTTTGGGGGATTTGGAGAGGGGCAGCAGCAAGGGTATTTTTCAACGGCGACTCCAGGGACGGAGAATTCGAGTGGATTTCTCGGCTATGTGAGCGACACGATCTTCAGTGTGGATCGAGGGCACTTCACCGATTCGTTTAGCTTGGAAATTAGTTCGGAGACTGAGGGTGCGAGTATCCGCTACACTACCGACGGAGCAACGCCAAACGAGACGGAGGGGCTCCTCTATACCGGGCCGATCACCGTGGATAGGACGATGCCGGTCCGGGCCATTGCGTATTTGGACGGACTAAGATCGACCAATGTCGATACGCAAACCTACCTCTTTGTGGATGATGTAGTGACACAATCATCGGTGACGACGCAGAGCATTTGGGGTCTCCCCGGGGACTGGTCGGGAACCTCGCCGGATTACGGAATGAACCCAAGTGTGGCCTTGCTCCACGCCGCGACGATCAAAGATGATTTGAAAACTGTCCCAAGCTTGTCTCTTTCGATGCCGGAGGAGGATCTTTTTGGATCCAATGGAATTTATGCCAACCCACTCAGCAGCGGGATCAACTGGGAGCGGGCGACTTCCCTGGAATTGATCGATCCGTCTCGTCCCGATGGGAGCATGAACTTCCAGATTGATTGCGGCATGCGGATTCAAGGTGGCGCATTTCGTCGCTTTGATCTCACGAAAAAGAAATCGTTCCGGCTCCTCTTCAAGGGAGCCTATGGCGACACCAAATTGCGCTACCCTCTTTTCGGAGATCTCACGACAGATGAATTCGATACGCTGATTTTTCGGATGGAATCGAACGATGGATATCAGTGGGACAATCGGACCAACGTGCAGTATGCCCGAGATCAATTCGGCCGACGCTCGGCATCTGAGATTGGCATTCCGTCTTCGCGCGGCCGTTATTTCCACATCTACCTGAATGGAGTTTATTGGGGCGTCTATAATGTTGTGGAGCGGCCAGACGTCTCCTTTGGTAAAACTCATTTTGGGGCGGAGAAGGAAGACTGGGATGGGATTAATTTTGGGACACCCACCAATGACAGCCTGGGGGATTCCTGGAATACTTTGGTGAGTCTTGCCGGGGAGGTGAACAGCGCCGGGAGCGAATCAGCACGGACGGCAGCTTACATGAAAGTCCAGGGGCTCAATCCCGATGGCTCGAACAATGAGGGCTGGGCCGATTTTCTGAACGTGGACAACATGTGTGATTATTTACTCGTGAATTGGTACACCGGAAATGCCGATTGGCCGCAGCGAAATTACTACACGGGAAGGGAGAGGGATGTGCTTGATCCTGTTGCCTGGCGGGGATCCCGGACGAGTTCGGGGACGCACTTTTTCATGTGGGATGTCGAGACCTCGATGTTTTTGAACTCGGATCGCGATCGAACAGATGCCGTGAGTAATGTTAATGTCCCTTTTGGCTCCCTTCGCGGGAGCAAGGAATTCCAGGTGAGAATGGGAGACCGGGCACATCGGGCGTTATTTAACGGAGGAGCGCTGACGGCGGATGAAGCGATGGTGCGTTACGCTGACATCACGAAGGATCACCGGAGTATTTTGATTCCCGAACTGGCCCGGTGGGGCGATCAGCATGGGACACAGCGAACGATTGCGCAGTGGGAATCAGCCTATGACCAGATTCAAGATCAATGGCTGTCGGATCGTTCGCCCGAGTTAGTGGAGATCTTACGCGCGTCAAATTATTATCCTGATCTGGATGCGCCGAGTTACAGTCAACACGGCGGAGATGTTTCCTTGGGGGGTGGTCCCTCCTTGAGTGTTCCGGTTTCGATCCCGCAGATTTATTACGTTTTTGGGGATGATGATTTTGATGAGACTTCTTACAATCATCCTCTGGATCCAAGATTGACAGGGGGAGGGATCTCACCATCAGCGACCTTGATCTCTCTCGGTGACGGGGGGGGAGGCGGCCCATCGACGCAATTTGTTTCGAGTGGCGATTCGTGGAAGTATCTCGATGATGGTTCCGATCAAGGAATAGCTTGGCGTGGGACTGGCTTTGCGGATGGATCATGGGCTGGGGGGCCATCTCCTCTGGGGTATGGGGACGGGGATGAGGCTCAAGTGGTGGGCTTTGTGGATGCTGACCCCGGAACAGGCGGGATCCAGAAGAACGCCACGACCTATTTCCGAAAGGTGGTGGCGATTGCCACTCCTTCGGCGTACGGAGAATTTAAGCTAGATTACGTTTTTGATGACGCGATTGCGATTTACGTGAATGGAAGTGAAGTCGAACGGATTCACCTGGAGGATGGGGCCCCCTATGACCAATACGCCACACTACAGAGTGATGAGAATGAAACGGGAACGGTGATTTTGGATCCTGCGGTGTTTGTGCCGGGAAACAATACGATCGCGGTGGAGATCCATCAACTGAATGGAGACAGTTCTGACATGAGTTTTGATCTGGAGCTACGGGGGCAACCGGCTGGGGGCGGAGGAATACTCAGCTCAGCTCCGCTTGAATTAGTGGAGTCGGGTTGGTTGTACTCCAGATCATACAATCCGGGAACCGGTGACTGGAGCGCGTTGAATGCGGCTTATTTCAGTGTCGAAACGGAGCCGGCAGATGCTGCCAACCTCGTCGTCTCGGAGTTTAGCTATCGTCCTGCGGAGCCCGTTGCTCCCAATGAAGTGGCGGTATCCACCGATCGCGATGATTACGAATTTATTGAGCTAATGAATATCGGGAACAAGACGATTGATCTGACGGGAGTGGAATTCACGAGTGGGATTGGTTTTTCGTTTCCAGCGAATAGCTTGCTCGGAGTGGGGGAGCGTGTGGTTTTGGTTTCAAATACCGCCGCATTCTCCGAACGCTACCCCACGGTGGGAATTGGCGGTGTCTTTTCTTCGGGCAATCTTAGGAACGGGAGCGAGCAAGTCGTATTGGCCAGCCTTGCGTCGGGAGTGATTCGGGACTTCACCTATGAGGATGTCGATCCGTGGCCGAGCGCGGGAGACGGTGCGGGATATTCCCTGGTTCTGATTGCTCCGGCGACAAATCCAGATCACATGGATCCTCTCAATTGGAGGTCGAGTGCGGATATTCATGGCGCCCCGGGAGGAAGAAATGGTGTCAGCTATGCTGAGTGGAAATCAGCGAATGGCATCACTGATGATTTTGGTGATCCTGATGGGGATGGCTTGAGTAATCTCGGGGAGTTTGCGAGTGGCTCGGATTTTCAGGTGAGAGGAACGGGAGCCGGAATCACAGGACAAGTTGTGAGTGGATTTTTTGAGGTTGAGATTCAGCGAAATCTCCGCGCTGTCGATGAATTCGATCTGGTTGTAGAAAGCTCCGAAGATCTCATGAGCTGGGCCGACGATGGGGAATACGTGAGCGAAACGAATCTAGGCAATGGAGTGGGCCTGGTAAAATATCGCGTCACCATGAGCGGATCACCCAGGAAATTTGTGCGCGTCAGGTGGATGTTACAGAGTCCGTAGGTGGGTGGGTTGATTATTGGAGAGATCAGCTTAAGCCGCTTAAACAGAGGGTTGGTCAAGGCGGGTATTCTATGGAGCTATTGATTCAAAGATACAGAAAGTGTCTGCATGAGAAATGCTGAGGTGATCCGGAAAGAGGCAGCTTGGGCGGAATAATTTTTCCGATCATCAGTATCGCGCTTTTGGGAAGATATTTTCAGATGACATGGTGATCAAATGGCTTTCCGGACATCAGTATTCGGTTAAGCGCTAGGCATCTTTTTTAAAGATGCACAGATGGTATTCGAGAATACCGAGATGGTAGGCAAGTCGCAGGAGAGGGAAAGAGATGAGGAGAGGAGGACGGCGAAGGGCGTTTTTTAAAAGGAAGGGAATGAGTTTTGGCTTTTGAAATGGGAGCAGGCAGGCTGATTTGAAAAAGGCGGTCCAGGTTGGGGCTGCTTGAGGGGAGAGGTTTTGGTGGTTTTGCAAAGTGAAGTGATGGCGGGAGGCTGCGGTAAGGAGGTGATCGAGCGGTCGCCAATTTGGGATGGCTCCGGTTTTGGCGAGGTGTCGGAGGAGGAGTTGTTCGATTAGAGAAAGGTGAGGTGTGGCATACCAATCGGAGATGACGAAAAGGGCGCCGGGGCGAAGTGATTTTGAGGTAGCCGAGAGGAAGGTGTCGAAGTTGGAGAAGTGTGAGAGGCTTTCGAGGGCGATTGCTTTGTCGAGGGAGCGTGGGGGAAGAGAATGGTCGAGCCAGTCGGTGTAGTGGAAGGTGATCTTTGGGTGGGACGTGGCGGCTTGGATTTGGGCGAGGGAATTGGTGAGGGAGTGAACCTGGCAGTCTGAATCTTTGACAACGAGTTGGCTGAATGTTCCGTAGCCGCACCCGATGTCGGCGATGGTGTCGCCCCTTTGAGGAGCGAGTGCGGTGAGGCAGGCTTGGGTGAGATTATTGCGGGCTTGTTGGGGAGATTCATTCCCCTTGATCCAGAGCCCGTGGTGTAGGGTTTTACCCCAGAGTTCCCGGTAGAGGAGATCGAGACTGTCGTAGAGTTTCGCGTTGGTTGACATGAGTCAACTGAGGGTTGCGGCGATGAGGAGGAGTCCGACGATGAGATCGCGGGAGGAGAA
>JAQWZU010000123.1 GCA_029253285.1 Akkermansiaceae bacterium
CGGGATGTCCCCAGAGATCTCAGCGGATTGGGGATTCCAATCAAAGATCTCGACTATCGTAACGCAATTAAACTCTCCATCTCAATTACAATAGGAGAGGTTCTATGGCATGGGGAGGTCGAGACAGGATCATCAGGATCTCCGTATACCCTCTTTTTGAAACTCAACGGAACTGACGGAGGATCAGAAAGCCTCACCGCCACCGTTCAAGAAACCGACGGCGCGACCTTTGATCTTTTCCCTCTGGACAGCGGTCCCGAAAACAAACTCATTCAGCTACAGTTTTCCTCGAGCGATAACGACTTCTTAACTGATGAAATTTCCGCCAGTGCCATCCAAGATGAACTGATCACCGCAGCCTCCGGCTCCTTTCAAAACGGACCGTCGAACAAAGTTTTATTCTCCCTCGATCCTACTTCGGTAAGTGTTTTCAACGAATCCCTCATTCCGACGACGCCCGTGATTAGCTTGCTCAAAACAAACGACAACCTCGCCCTTACTTGGGAATCCGAGTTCGGAGTTCATTACAGACTACAATCATCGCTGACTTTGGAAGAAGATTCCTGGGCGGATGCTGCGCCGATTATTTTTGGCAATGGTGGAACCAAAACCAAAAACGTGGCCATCGCCCAGGGCTTTGCCGTCTACTACCGCGTTCTCGCCTTCCCTGCTCCCGAACTTTAAAGGAACCGCGTACCACGTCCTTTTCCGGCAACCAGGTCGGACAACTGCTCGGGCTTGCGCCCGTTCGCGATGGTCACCTGCACTCCGCAATTGGCAGCATACCCGACGGCTTTTAACTTCGAAGCCATGCCACCGATCGAGAACTTTCCACTTTCATCACGGGCGAAATCGAGAACCTCTTCGACGCTCGACACCTCCTCGATAATATCTCCACCTTCAGGTGGCATCAGACCATCGACGGTGGTGAACAAAATCAGCTGATTCGCCTTGAGCAATTCGGCCACTTTCGCGGAGAGCATGTCATTGTCGCCGAAACGGAGTTCTTCAATTGCGACCGAATCATTCTCGTTCACGATGGGAACGATTGATCCATGATCAAGCAGGCGGCGCATCGTCGCGGAAACCCGGTCGCGGTTTTCTTCGAGATCGGAACTGGTGAGGAGAAGCTGCGCCACATTAAGATCGAACTGCTGGAAGAGCGTTTCGTATCGATGCATCAAACGAGCCTGACCAACGGCGGCGGCAGCCTGACGACTCTCGACATCGTCGGGATAGGATTCCAGTCCGAGCGCGGAAACCCCGGCCCCGACCGCACCGGAAGACACCATGATGCAATGATGACTCTGGGCCTGAAGAGCAGCCACCGAAGTCACCAGGCGCACGAGCGAAGAACCGTCGAGGGTTCCGTTTTCACGCGTCAGCACGCCGGTGCCGATCTTGATGACGATGATATCGCTCATAGGAAAGAGAATCTACATCCGCTCGGGGACGTCAATAGCAAGGAGGTTCAGGCCTTCACGCAAGACCCGTGAAGTCAGGTCGCAAATCACGAGACGGCTCTCGCGGGTCTGCCCTTCCGACTTGAGAACGGGACAGGCTTCGAAAAAGGAATGAAAAGCTCGCGCGATTTCCAGCAAGTAGGTTGCGAGGAGATTCGGGCGATAGTCATCGAGAACCAAGCTTACCTGATCGCCATAGCGGGAAAGCATGCGCACGAGATGAATCTCGGCAGGCTCGGTAAGGGCAAGATTGTCGGCGGACAAATTCTCCGCGACTCCTTCTTCGAGCTTCCGGAAGATCGAACGACTCCGCACATAGCTGTAGAAAAGATAGGGCGCGGTGTCTCCTTCGAGCGCGACCATTTTCTCCAGATCAAACACGTAGTCCGACATGCGATGATGCGAGAGTTCGGTAAACTTTACTGAATTCACCCCAATGAGCTCGGCCAGAGCAGCCTTCTCTTCATCGCTATCGAGACGGCTCTTACCATCGACCACCGCACGAGCCGCTTTCACCGCATCATTGAGAACATCATTGAGCTGGGGCAGATCCCCGGCACGTGTTTTGAGTGGTTTGCCGTCTTTACCGAGAATGGTTCCGAAAGCAACGTGCACCAGATTTACCTGGTCGAAACCGAGACGCGTCGAGACATCGAAAAGCTGCTCGAAGTGCCCGCCCTGACGGAAATCAACGACATACCAAATCTGATCGGCCTGCCATTCATTGACTCGAAAATCAACGGTGGCAATGTCGGTGGTAGCGTAGTTGAAGGCACCATCAGATTTTTGAATCATCATGGGATAATCCTGCCACTCGCCATCGCGATTGATCTTAAACGGATCAGCCTTGGGTTTTACCGCTTCACTGGAGAAGACGCACACCGCTCCGTCACTTTCTCGGGCCAGATCGGCCGCTTTTAATTTTTCAACCAAGGGCGCAAGAGCGTCATTGTAGGCACTTTCCCCCATCCAGTGATCGAATGACACGCCGAGGCGATCATACATTGCATCGAGTCCCCTTCGGGAAAGCTCGAGACAACGGGTCCAGATCGCGGTGTTCTCGGGATCTCCCTGCTGAAGCTTCACCAGCTCGGAACGACATTCATCTTTGATCGCCTCGTCCTCTTTCGAAGCATCGGAAGCAGAGCGATACAGTCGCAACAGTTCCTGCAAGGGAGCTTCTTCGAGTTGGGCTTCATCGACGCCCTTTTTCCAGGCCCAGGTGACCATGCCAAATTGCGTTCCCCAATCACCAATATGGTTATCCTTGATTACTTTGTGACCGAGAGCGGTCGAGATTCGTGAAAGGCATTCCCCGATGATGGTCGATCGAATATGCCCGATGTGCATCGGCTTCGCGACATTGGGTGCGGAGAAATCCAGAACGATCGTTTGCGGGGTTTCAACCTGCTGGATCAGAAGATCATCAGACTCCCACTGCGCTTTTGCCAAATCAGCCCAAGCATCTGGTTTTAAGGTGAAATTCAAAAAACCAGGCCCGGCGATAGACACCTCGCAAAGCTCATCGACGGAAAGCTCTCCGGTAATCTCCTCAGCCAGCGCGCGGGGGTTTTTGCCAACGGCCTTCGCAAGGACCATCGCAGCATTACTTTGAAAATCACCGAAACGAAGATCGGCAGCCGTGGCGACCTGAATTCGCGACGAATCGGGCACCTCGACTCCGAGCGCTTCGAGCGCGGCCAGAAGTTTACCACTGAGAAGTTTGGGAATGGTCATGACGGTAAAGTTGATTAGAGGTCGGCCGCTCCGATACAGAGAAGTTCGGAAATTTCTTCGGCGCTTTGTGCGGAGCGGATCTTCTTACGGAGATCAACTTGAGAAAAGACTTTGGCCAACTCACGAAGGATCTTCAAATGATTCGACGCGCCATCCTCGGGAACGAGAAGCAAACAAACATGGTGTGCCAGTCCCTGATCGGGAGATTCAAAATCGACCCCCTCTTCAGAACGTGCGTAAACCGCCACCTCTTCTTTGAGCCCGGGAACGCGGGCGTGCGGAATAGCAATCCCTGCGCCCAAACCGGTCCCGGTTTGCGATTCACGCTCCATCACGGCCTGGCTGTAACGGTAACAATCTTTGCTCGCGATTTTTCCGATCTCGGAGAGATGCCCGATCATTTCGAGAACGACTTCCTCGTGCTCGGTTTTATCAAGCTGGAGGAGAATGCACTCGGGCGAGATCAAATGACGAAAATTAATCATAAGAAACAATCAGCACAATTCGGATCGTGCGGGGCAATCCTGCTAGAGTGCCTGCCCGAAAGATACAAGAGTAATCCACCCCGCCCTGAAGCTTGACCCGCTGGACACAAAAAGAGAGAAAGTCCCCGATGCTACGTCTTCTTTGCCTCTCTCTCCTCGCACTGGCCCTCTCATCCTGCTCCTACATCGGATATGGCAGAGGAGACGCCGACTACCAACCGGGGAATCTAGGGACAACCCCCTCTCCCTCTGAACGCAAAGCAAAAATCGCGGCCGAAGAACGCGGGGACTTCTTCTACGGCAGACGCTACTACGTCAAAAAGACCCGTTTTTGGGGCTATCTCCGCAAACCCGGCCAATCCGCCAAAAAAGCACGTCTCGTCATCTTTAACGAGGCCATAAAGCGCAATCCTGACCGCCTTCCCGAGGCCGGAGCCCGCAAACTCTACGGATTCGACCAGAATTACGAATACAAGATCTACGGACGCTATACCGGCCGCACTCTGTACGAGCCCAACAGCAACCAGTTTCTTCCCGAATTCCTCCTCACGAACTACCAACTCCTCGACCAAAACCCCGGCTGGCTCTTCTCACCCAACGACTTCTACAGCCCGGTGCGCCTGACACTGCTGCCGTAGAGGGGCCGAAGGCGGTGCTTTTGGTATCCCCGAACAGGTTTCGGAAACCAAGGATTCTGCGCCAAAAGTGAAACTTGCGGTTTTAATCCCTCTACTTTCCCCGGAAACCCTCGAATTCGGGACCCCATTTCTAAACACGGGCAAAACTGCTCCTTGCGCCCCACTTCCAGACTTTGTGAAAAATTTCACAAAGTCCTTGCGAGCCCCGACTAACCAGACTTTTATAAGAGCACCGCACTATGAGCGAGACGACGACTTACGAGGCCCCCGATGCTGCCGCAGTAGCGGCGAAAGCTGTGAACGATTATCAGGCCGAAACCGACGATGTGCTCGGTGAAAAAATGGTGCTGAACATGGGACCATCCCACCCCGCCACCCACGGTGTCTTGCGCCTCGTTCTCGAGCTGGATGGGGAAATCATTGAGAAAGCCGAGCCCCACATCGGTTACCTGCATCGTGGTGACGAAAAGATCGCGGAGAACATGCACTACAACCAGTTTGTGCCCTACACCGATCGTCTCGATTACCTCGCCCCCCTTGCTAATAACGTAGCCTACGCCTGCGCCGTAGAAAAACTCATGGGCTGGGAACTCCCGCCCCGTGGACAAGCTCTGCGGGTTCTTTGCTGCGAACTGGCCCGCATTTCCTCCCACATGCTGGGGGTGGGCGTCTGCGCCATGGACGTCGGCGCGATGACCGTCTTCCTCTATACCTTCGCCGAGCGCGAAAAAATCTACAACTTCTGTGAGAAAATCACCGGAGCCCGATTCACCACGTCCTACACCCGCATCGGTGGCCAAATCCGCGACCTTCCCGAAGGACTCGATCAAGACATTCTGAAGTTCCTCGACGAATGCGAAACGACGGTGGACGAAATTTCCGGACTTCTTGACAAGAACAAGATCTATCTCGAGCGCATGTGCGATGTCGGAGTGATCAGCAAAGAAGACGCCATCAGCTACGGCATGACGGGGCCAAATCTGCGCGCCTGTGGCGTCGACCGTGACCTTCGCCGGGACAGCCCGTATCTCGGCTACGAGAAATACGAGTTCGATATCCCCATTGCGGAAAACGGTGATTGCTACGACCGCTATCTCGTCCGGATGGAAGAAATTCGTCAGTCGATAAAGATCATCCGTCAGGTGATCGAAACCATGCCCGAAGGCGACATCAACGTCGTCAATTCCAAGTCGACGCTCCCCGAGAAAGAGCGCGTCATGATGAGTATGGAGGAACTCATTCACCACTTCATCGTGGCCACCCAGGGCATCGAAGCCCCCGAGGGTGAGGTTTACTTTGCCGCCGAGAACCCCAAGGGGGAACTTGGCTTCTACATCAATTCCAAGGGCGGCGGCGTGCCGTATCGTCTAAAAATCCGCGCCCCGTCCTTCGTCAATCTCGGCATCTGCGCCGACCTCCTCAAAGGCCACATGGTCTCCGATATCCCGGCCATTCTCGGCTCTCTCGACTTCGTCATGGGAGAGTGCGACCGCTAATTCTTTTCCAACCGATTCTCTTTTTCAAGGTGAGCTCCAATACTGAAGTCCCAGAAGTCCCCGCCGATCAAAAAGCGGAGGATGCCACGCAGTCAGGCCCTCCAGCCGACGGCACCAACACTCCTCTTCCCCGCCCCACAGATCCCACTGCGGTCGAAAATCTTCCACCTGCCTTGTCGGTTCTGGAGGAAAACATCCATTCAGCAAAGACCCCGGGCGAGAAATTCTTCCCGAGCTTCGCCGTTACGGAGGGTCTTGAAGAAAAGGCGAACGAACGCATCGCGCAGTATCCAGACGATCAAAAACGCTCCGCCGTCCTTCCCCTTCTTCACGAAGTTCAACATCGTTTCGGATACATCAGCCCCGAATCCATCGACTGGGTCGCGGGCAAGCTCGACATTGAACCGATCAAGGTCGTCGAGGTTGTCACCTTTTACCCAGGCTTCCGCCAAAAAGCTCCGGGCAAACTCCACATCCGCGTTTGCCGCACTCTTTCCTGCGCCATGGGAGGCTCCTATGAACTCATGGACAAACTCTGCGAGATCGCCCAAATCGATCGCAGCGCCTCCGACCCTCACAAGGATCCCATCGCGATTTCCCCTTGCGGAAATTACTCTGTGGAATTTGCCGAATGCCTCGCTTCCTGCGGCACCGCTCCGGTCTGCCTCGTCAACGATGACTTCCATGAGGGCGTCACTTGCGACAAGGCCCAGGAACTCCTCAACAGCTATCAAAACGCTTAATTGCTAATCCCAATGAGTATTACCTACAAGCCAGGCCAAAAACCTCATCCCAACGAGCACCGGCTCATCTTCAAAAACGTCGATCGCCGTGGATGGAACCCTTCCATTAAGCGTTACCTCAAAGAAGACGGATACGAGTCACTGAAGAAAGCTCTCAAGATGGATCCCAAGGATGTCATTAACGAGGTCAAAACTTCCGGCCTTCGGGGTCGTGGTGGCGCAGGATTCCCAACCGGCATCAAGTGGGGTTTCATCCCACCCAACAATACCAAACCGGTCTACCTCATCTGCAACTGCGACGAATCCGAGCCCGGCACATTTAAAGATCGCTACATCGTTCACCAAGACCCGCACCAGCTGATCGAAGGCATGGTCATCTCCGCACACGCCGTCGGAGCACACACCGCTTACATTTATATCCGCGAGGAATTCCCCGAAGCAGCCATCACCCTCGAAAAAGCGATCCAAGAAGCCAAAGATAACAACTTCCTCGGCAAAAATATCCTCGGATCCGGGTTCGATCTCGAAATCTACATCCACCGTGGTGCCGCAGCCTACATTTGCGGTGAAGAAACCGGCCTCATTGAATCACTCGAAGGCAAACGCCCCTACCCGCGAATCAAGCCACCATATTTCCCGGCCGCCATCGGCCTCTACATGGCGCCGACCATCGTCAACAACGTCGAGTCCCTCTGCCACGTCGTGCACATCATGCGCATGGGCGGCGAGGAATACGTCAAGCTTGGCACACCACGCAACTCGGGCACCCGCATCCTCTGCGTATCCGGCGACGTCAAGGAACCCGGCTATTTTGAAGTCGAAGTCGGCAAGATCACCTTCCGCGAGCTCCTCTACGACATGTGCGGTGGGCCGAAGGACGGGCGCGAATTTAAAGCAGTCATTCCCGGCGGATCCTCCTCCAAGATTCTTCGTTGCAACGAAACTTTCAAAATCGGACGCGGCGACGACGCCAAGGACATGGACTTCTGGGACATCCCACTCGATTTCGACACCCTAGCCGCGGCTGGCTCAATGGCTGGCTCCGGTGGCGTGATTGTGATGGACGACTCACGTCGCATGTCATGGGTACTCAACAACATCACCCACTTCTATGCCCACGAATCCTGCGGACAATGTACCCCATGTCGTGAGGGCTCCACTTGGATGAAGAAAGTATCCGATCGTATCGAGGGCGGCACCGCCACTCCGACCGACGTCGATACTCTCGAACAAATTGCCTACCAGATCGACGGCAAGACCGTTTGCGCCTTTGGAGAAGCCTCCGCCTGGCCGGTCGAAGCGATGATCGATAAATTCCGCGACGAACTCGTCGGAGAAACCTCTGAAGATAACGATTTCAAATCGAAGGAACGAATCGAGCAGGAGAAGTTCCTCTCCAGTGTCTAAATGAAACTCTCCGGGATCCTCTCCATCATTGGTCTCGCCTTTCTTGGCGTCTCCTGTGGAGGCGGACCCAACATTCAGGTCGTTGACACCTTGGGGAATCCTATCGAGGAAGCCACCATCGTTCCTATGACCCGTTCATACACCAAGCCGGCCAGTCAAACGAACGCCCGGGGAGAAGTTCAGGTCTATCAAGACTTCCCGAGGATCGAATGGCTTACCGTCACCAAGCGCGGCTACCAACCCGCCCACGTCAGCTTTGACCAACCAAAGCCCATGAAGGTGACCTTGAGGCCCGCCGCTACGGAGTAAACTCCGCTGCCGTTCCCATTCGGTGAACTTCCTCGCAGATCGGATCGCAATAGCGTCCCGACTTTTCTTCGCATTCCTCGCACACAATGAACTGGGCATTGCATGGCTGCCAAAGACAGTTGCGATAGCGAATCGACGGTAGTCCACACGAAACACACGTGGAGACCAACTTCGCTCCCTCCGTCCGATTCACCGGCACGGTCAAGCGTTCATCGAAGACATAGCACTCCCCCTCAAACCCCTCGCCCTTAGCTTCAGGATCTTTCCCGTAAGTCACGATCCCTCCGTCCAGCTGGTAGACATCTTCCAGGCCCTCCTTTAAAAGAAAGCCACTGAATTTCTCGCAGCGAATTCCGCCCGTGCAGTAGGTAAGAATCTTTTTCCCTTCCAATTCATCGCGATGATCGCGCACCCACTTGGGCATATCTCGAAAACTTGCCACCGGAGGAAGCATCGCCCCCTCAAATCGCCCCACCTCCCACTCGTAATCATTTCGAGCATCAATCAAAACGATATTATCCTCTTTGATCGCTTCCTTCCACTCGGCTGGCTTCAAATGGGTTGCGGTGAGTTCCTCGGGGCTGAAGTCCTCTTCGGCCAGCCCCAAAGTCACCACCTCATCCCGCACTTTAATCGATAGCTTGGCAAAGA
Organism: Akkermansiaceae bacterium; assembly: GCA_029253285.1. Lineage (GTDB taxonomy): Bacteria > Verrucomicrobiota > Verrucomicrobiia > Verrucomicrobiales > Akkermansiaceae > SW10. The sequence goes on from JAQWZU010000123.1 coordinate 8,930, forward strand.
CGTGCTCCTCCGACGGGTCAATTTTCCAGGCAATCTCCGCGGTGAGAGGATCTTCATCCAGCACCTCACGGTATTTCTCACAATTTTTCGCCGTGCCCGAAACCGTGCCGTTAATCCCCTCCGCAGCGATGAGAATCCGCCCTTTCAACCCCAACTGGTAACAAAGTTTTCGATGCTCGTCAGCATAAGCGTCCGGATCGGAGATCCGACAATATTTATAGTAAAGCAAAACCTCGAATGGAGCATTCATGGGACGGTCCTTCTTTGACAGATTCGCTCCAAAAAATCCAGTGCGGTCTCGCCCAAAATTCCCCGCGCGGGAAACGCCCCTCATTTCTTGCGAGAAACCCACCAGATCGCTTGCCAAGGTCGGTCGCCCCTGTAGTCTTTCCCCCTAGATTGGAGACGAGGAAACATTCTTCTGATTAATCGAAGAAAAAAGCGCCCCGGCTCCGTATCCCACAGACAAGTCTCCCCCTCCCATCCGCTATTAAAGAAATCGTTTTCAGATCCACCGACGACTATTCCAATTCTCATCATGCTTGATTCCTCTTCTCCCGCCACTTTCCGTAAAGCACCGTCGGCCCGCCCCATCGAGCGATCCAAAGTTGAATATCAAATCCCGATCGAAACTCTCCCCGCTCCCGAAGTGAAGAAACAAGAATCCACTCCAGCTCCAGAAATGGAAACCGCCGCCGAATCAACTCCTGCGCCTGCCAAGGAAGCCCCAACCGAAAGCACGCCCGCACCGGCTCCGGAAAGTCTCGAGGCCGACGACGTCGCGGCCATTGACCAACTCGGCAAAGTTTACCAAGACCTCAAAACCGAACTCGGTAAGACCATCATCGGCCAGGAGGACGTCATTGAAGAACTCGCGATTTGTCTCTTTGCCCGCGGCCACGGTCTCCTCATGGGTGTTCCTGGTCTCGCCAAAACCCTCCTCGTTTCCTCGGTCGCGGAAACCCTCCATCTGGACTTCAACCGAATTCAGTTCACGCCTGACCTCATGCCTGCCGACATTTCCGGAACGGATATTATTCAAGACAACGGCGACGGTGGCAAACGCCAGTTCGAATTCGTTAAAGGCCCCGTCTTTTCCAACGTCGTGCTCGCTGATGAGATTAACCGGGCACCCGCCAAGACCCAGTCCGCCATGCTGGAGGCGATGCAGGAACGCCACGTCACTGTCCTTGGCCGAACCTACCAACTCGATGCGCCTTTCTTCGTCCTCGCGACGCAGAACCCCGTCGAACAAGAGGGAACCTATCCCCTTCCCGAGGCACAGCTCGACCGCTTCATGTTCCTCATCGATGTCGACTACCCGACTGCCGCCGAGGAAAAACGCATTGCCCGCGAAACAACCGGAGCTGACAAGGAACCTCTCAAAGCACTCCTCACCGGAGAGGAAGTTCTCAAATACCAAAGCCTCGTCCGCCGCGTCCCCGTGCCCGATCATATTTACGACTATGCCGTTGAGATCGTCCGCCGAACTCGTCCCGATGGCGAAGATGCCCCGGAGTGGATCAAGGAATATGTGGGTTGGGGTGCCGGACCGCGTGCCGTGCAGTATCTCATTCTTGGTTGCAAAGCCCGCGCTGCGCTTCGTGGAACCTACATGGCTTCCCTCGAAGACATCGAAGCCGTCGCCCAGCCCGTTCTCAGCCACCGTGTTCTCACGAACTTCGCCGCCGAGTCCCAAGGAATGACCTCCAAGAGGATCGTCAAACGCCTCGTCGAAGAGATGCGGGAGGATTATTAAGATCCACCCGGAATCCCTCCTGACTTCCCCAGGCTTCCCGTATGAAATACGACTTCCTCGACACTGACGTCCTCGCCCGACTTGGGGCGATCCCGTTGGAGTCCCGTTTCCCCATGGTGGGAAATGTCGCAGGACGTCACCGTTCTCCGCACCGGGGATCTTCCGTCGAATTCGCGGAATACCGCAAGTATGTTCCCGGTGACGACACCCGTCGTCTCGACTGGAAGGCCTACGCTCGCTCCGACCGCTACTACATTAAGGAGTTCGAGGCCGACACCAATCTGCGGGCCTATTTCGTTATCGATACTTCCGGGTCGATGGATTTCACCTCGGGAGAAAACCCCTCCAAGATCGACTTCGCCAAGAAGATTGCCGCCACTCTGTCCTACCTCATCGTCAACCAAGGCGACTCCGCGGGGCTCTCGTGTTGTAGCGAAAAACTTCACCTCGAAATTCCACCGAGCCGACGCGCCGCCCAGCTGCAGCACATTTTCGAAACCCTCAAAGACATTGAGCCCACCGGCGAAACCGGACTCGTTCACGCCCTCCACCAAATCGCCGAGAAAACCCAACAACGCGCTCTCGTCATCATTCTCTCCGACCTCTTCGTCGAGACCGAGAAACTGGCCGACGCTCTCCAGCACCTTCGCTTCCGCAAGCACGACATCGCGATGTTCCATCTTCTCGATCCGCAGGAGGTGGATTTCCATTTCGAGCGACCTCATCGCTTTGTCGACCTTGAAGACGGTAGCGTCGTCGTGGCCGAACCGAACCTTATCGTCGACGAATACCACGAGGCTCTCCGCGAATTCCTCGAGACCGTGGAGACCAAGTGCCACAACGTGCATGCTGACTACCACCTTCTCCAAACCAACGCGAACTACGAAAAAGTCGTCTCCGATTTCATCACCTCACGCCTGACCAAAAAAAGCTAGCCCTCTCAGTTGAATTTCCTCGTTCCAGCCGCCCTCATTGGGCTTTTTGCCGCCGCCATCCCGGTGATCATTCACCTGCTCAATCGGCGGCGCTTCCGCACCATCAAGTGGGCGGCAACGAGCTTCTTGTTAAAAGCCTCCCGGGAGTCACGGGGCAAAAAGCGCCTTAAACACATCCTCATTCTAGCCTGCCGGACCCTCGCCATCGCCGCACTCATTTTTGCGGTTGCGCGTCCGCTCATCGGCAACTGGCTGGGCTGGGGCGGAGGCTCGGTGGAAACAGTGGTCCTCGTCCTCGACCGATCAGCTAGTATGGAAACCCGCGAGGGTGACGGCTCCCCCAGCAGGCGCGAAGCCGTCGTCAATCGAATTGCCGACGCCATCAAAAACATGGGCTCCCCCCGCCTCGTTCTCATCGATAGTGCCTCCGGAGAGATTCAAGACGTTCCCTCACCCGATGTCCTCCCCGAATTGACTTCAACCCAGGCCACCGACACACAAGCCGACATCCCTGTCTTGATCACGAAGGCCATCGACTACCTTCAGGAAACCAAGCCCGGAAAATCAGAAATTTGGGTCGCCTCGGATCTCCAACGAAGTGATTGGCGTCCCGATGACTCGAGATGGCTCGCCATTCAAAGCGGCATCGAAGCGCTGCCCACCAAAACCTCCCTTCGTATTCTTGCCTCGGGATCCGAAATCAGCCCGAACTACTCACTCGAACTTCTGGCCTCCCGCCGCATCGAAGACGACCTCCTTCTCGATCTCAAAATTTCCCGCAGCAAAGGCCAATCCGAGACCTCTATACCACTCACTATTTCTTTGATGGGCGCCCGAAGCACCGACCCTGAACGCGTCACCATCAGCGGACAGGAACTTCGTCTACAAAAGCGTATTCCCCTCGGAGAGATTAAAGAGAGCGGATACGGCTGGGTCGGACTGCAAACCGACAACAACCCGCGCGATAACGCCGTCTTTTTTGCCTTCGGTGAAAAAGAACCGGTCTATTCATGGTTGGTCACCGAGGATCCCTCCAGCGAAGTCGCGGGATACCTTCAAAGATCAGCCGCCCCAACCGGATTTGATCGCTTCAGCTGCGAAATCGTCTCCCCGGTTCAAACAACCAAGATCAACTGGAGCACCGCGTCCCTTATTATTTGGCAGGCTCCGCTGCCCACCGGTGCCGTCGCCTCACAGATGGCGGAATTCGTAAAATCCGGTGGGTCCGCTATTTTTTATCCGCCCGAGGAACCATCCACAGAAGCAATCTTGGGAATGTCCTGGGGCCCCGTGATCAACGCTCCGGACGACGAGTTTTTCATCAACGGGGTCTGGACCCGCGACGACGGCCCGTGGCAGGACGGTCAAACCGGCACGCCCCTCCCGGTAAAGGAACTCAGAAGCATCAAACGCCGCAGCATTCAGGGCGACGCCGCAACTCTCGCTGAATGGGATGACAAATCACCGCTTCTCGTCCGTCAAATCGATGGTGCTGGCACGGCTATTTTTGTCGGAACTCTTCCCGATGACCGTTGGTCCAACATGGAATACACCGCGCTTCATCTCGTCGCAAACCAACGCATGATCCAACTCGGCACCGACCGCCTTCACGCCGGTTACCGCGCCATTGCTGGAAGCGAAAAGTCGCAAACGCAAGATGAGGAAATCCGCTCCCGCCTCGACAGCTTCGAAGACTACGAACCATCACTCGGACCTTACCGAAGCGGCGTCTACCGACTCGGCGAACGCACCGTGGCCGTCAACCGCCCCAACAGCGAGGGGGATCTCGAACGGGTCAACGAGGAAAGCCTCGACAAACTTCTCGAGGACACGCCCTACTCACTTTTCGAAGACACCAAGACCAAGGACGACCTCATCAGCGAAGCCTGGAAAGCATTTTTGGTTGCCGTTCTTCTCTTCATGCTTGCTGAAGCAATCCTCTGCTTGCAGCCACGCCCCAGCGTTGCTCCCGTCACCAATCCCTCGCCCGCGTCGTGAACAACTTCAACTTAGGACCGCTTCACTTCCAGACGAATACCTTCGTCCTGGCCTTCGTCGTGATCGTCCTGATCGTAACCGCAGGTCTTTGCATCACCGCAGTCCGACGCTCGGCCCGACCCAGGCGAACCGGAACCCTGGAAACCATTCGCTTCGTCTGTGTTCTCTTCGTTTCCATCATGCTGCTCGGACCCGAGTGGCGCACCGTTCAGGAATCCGACCTGCAACCGGAAATCGTCATCGTAACCGACGAATCCCTCTCCATGAGCACGACCGATGCCCGTGTTCCCGAGACTATGGAGAGTGAAGAAAAAGTCATTACCCGCGAGAAGCTCGTCGATAACCTACTTGCTTCGGAATTCTGGAAACCCTTCGAGGCAGAAAGCAAAAACCGCGTCACCCTTTCCACCTTCGGCGCCCCGCCTGAAGACACCGACCCGGCTCTCCGCGCCATGGCCGGCACGGACATCAATGATGCCTTGCAGAAGATCCTCGAGGCAGGACGCAATCTCCGCGCAGTCGTTATGCTTGGAGACGGCGACTGGAACATCGGCAAGTCTCCTGTCGCGGCAGCCCAACAATTCCGCCTTAAAGATGTCCCGCTATACGCTCTGGGCACCGGATCCCAGCAACGCCTCCCCGACCTTGATCTGGATTCGGTGAATGCTCCCACCTACGGCATTGTTGGTGAGAACGTGCAGATTCCATTCACCATTCAGTCCTCTCTGGGACGCGATGTCCGGACCATCGTTCGCATTCGTAGCGACAGCGGAAAAGAACGAACCAAGGACATCACCATTCGCGCCAACTCCACGCATTATGATTCCATCTTATGGCGAATTGAAAAAGAAGGTGCTTCCGCTCTCAGCCTCAGCATCCCGGCAACCAATGGTGAACTGGTGCAAAGCAACAATAGTCGTGATTTCATTATCAGCGGGAAACCGGAATCGATTAAAGTCCTGGTGGTGGAAACGCTTCCCCGTTGGGAATACCGCTTTATCCGCAATGCCCTTTCCCGTGACCCGGGTGTCGATGTTGATTGCCTACTCCTCCACCCCAACCTCGGCAAAGGTGACGGACCCGACTACATTCAAGAGTTTCCCGAAAACCTCGAAGACCTCCAAAAATATGATGTCGTTTTTGTCGGTGATGTCGGCCTCAGCGAAGACGGCGAATCCGGACTCACCACCGAGCAGGCCAATCTGATCAAAGGCCTCGTCGAAAATCAGGCTAGCGGTGTGGTTTTCATTCCGGGGGCACAGGGGAACCAGTTTAAGTTGGAAGAAACGGAACTCTACGACCTAATCCCGGTCATTCTCGACAAAGACAATCCAACGGGGCTCAGTGACTCCATCGATGCGTCGATGCGACTTACTTCCGAAGGTGAGAAGTCGTTGTTGACGATGCTTGGAGACGATGAAACCGAGAACGAAGTGATCTGGCAGGATCTTCCCGGATTCTACTGGCAGGCTCCCGTCGTGAAAGCCAAGGCTGGCACTACCGTTCTCGCCGTAAATGCCAATCGAAGCAATGCCTCCGGACGTCTCCCTATTCTCGTCACTTCACGCGCCGGAGCCGGTAAGGTTCTCTACATGGCCACCGACTCAGCCTGGCGATGGCGTCGTGGGGTGGAAGACCTTTACCACTATCGCTTCTGGGGACAGGTCGCCCGTTGGATGTCCTACCAACGAAACATGGCCGCCGGAGAACGCGTTCGCCTTTTCTACACTCCCGAACGCCCCAAACCCGGCGACCCGGTTTTCCTTTCTGCCAACGCTTTTTCAGAAAATGGCGCTCCGCTCACCGAGGGTAATCTTCAGATCGACCTCACCGCTCCAAACGGCACCAGCCAACGCATCGAACTAGCCCAAGACGACGCCTCCTGGGGCTCCTTCAGCGGACAGTTTAAAATCAGCCAACCGGGAACCTGGGGCGTCAAAGCCTTCATCGCCGGCGATGATTCAGCCTCCATCGAAACGAAAATCATTTCCCAAACCGACGACATCGAAAAAACAGGCCTTCCCGCCCGCTTCGAAGTTCTCGAAGAAATGACCAAAGTGTCACGTGGTCGACTCGTCACCGCCGCCCAATTAGAGGAATTAGTCAAAGAAATCAACGCCCTTCCCGAACCCCAGCCTCTTGTTAATTCGATCAAACTCTGGGCCCACTGGCTGGCTCCGACCATTCTCGTTATTCTTTTATCCCTCTTCTGGATGGGACGGAAATTGAACGGGACATTCTAGACCGCAAAGGAGTCGCGGCGTCTACGCCGCTTATCAAGCGAGCGTCGCCATTCTCACTCTGCAAGCGCTTCGAGCAACTTGGTGTGAATCCCACCAAACCCACCGTTGCTCAACACCGCGATCACATCACCTTCTCGGGCGATGCCTGAAACATGGGAAACGATCTCATCAACCTCACCAAGATACCAGGCCTCGGTCCCTTTGGATTTGATCTCCTCCACAAGTTTATCCGGGTCAAGCCGATCATCTTCCGCAAATTTTTCGGGATCTGGGATACTTGGAATGACCACAAGGTCCGCTTTCTGGAGTGCCTCGGCCAAATCATCCTGAAAAATACTCCGACGCGTGGTATTTGATCGCGGTTCGAACAACACCCACAAACGACGCGATGGATACTTCTGCCGCAAACCATCGATAGCCAAGCCAATCGCGGTAGGATGGTGGGCAAAGTCATCGATCACCGTCACACCACGAACTTCTCCAAGTTCCTGCTGGCGGCGGGCAATCCCTTCAAAGCTCATAAAGCCCTGGCAGATCTGATCCGACGAAAGTCCGGCAAAGCGCGCCGAGCACACCGCCATCGCGGCATTTCGCACATTGAATTCACCGACCATGGGCACTTCGTATCGCTCGCCATTAATCGTAAACCGACTCCCGCTCTCGACATACTCCACTTCGATAATTCGAAAATCACAATCCTCACCGAATCCCACTTTTTTAATAGGACACGGGGAGTCAACCGCTGCCGTGAGACAGTTTTCATCATCACCATTGATCAGCGCCAAGCCATTCCGGGGAACGACCTTCAACAAACGCTGAAAGGTCAAAATAATCTCGTCGAGGTTGTCGTAGATATCGGCGTGATCGAACTCGATGTTATTCATTACGACAAGCTCCGGCAGGTAATGCAAAAACTTGGATCGTTTGTCGAAAAAAGCCGTGTCGTATTCGTCGCCTTCCATCACGACGTAATCCGATTTCGTAAACCGAGCCCCTTGTCCAAAGTTCGCCGGAATTCCCCCAATCATAAAACTGGGTTCCTCGCCCGCTGATTCAAACAACCAGGCCAGCATCGAACTCGTAGTGGTCTTCCCATGCGTCCCACTGATGACGTAATTCTTACGACCTCGAAGAAAATATTCCTTCAGCACCTCTGGCAGCGACACATATCGCAAGCGCCGATCTAAAATCGCTTCGGCCTCCTCATTTCCACGACTGATGGCATTCCCAATCACCACGGTCGTGGCATCATCGGGAATATTCTCAGCCCGATATCCCTCCATAATCTCCAGGCCCTTCGAGGCCAAAAATGACGACATCGGAGGATAAACCGCCTGATCCGATCCGGTGACAACATAGCCTTGTTCGATCATCCCGGCGGCCACCGAGCCCATCGCGGTTCCGCATACCCCGACAAAGTGAAACTGTTCTTTACTCATGAAACTTTCTTAAAACCCCGGCGCTGCCACTCGTCCCATCTGGCCTTCCTCAAGGCGTTCCCTGAGAATACGATCAGCAACCTCCTTCACCATTTCCTCCAAGAGTAATCGCAGGTGACTTCCCTTGCGGTAATCCGCCGGAGCAATGTGCTGAACCCGCTCGGCATGCGTGCAGAGCTGGAAGCATTTTCGAAAACTTCGTCCGCTTTGGTCATTCGGATTATACACCGCGATCGCCTGACCTCCATTTTTCTTCATCACAGTGAAGCAAGGAACATCCGTCGGCCCATCACCGACATAGACCATGTTCTCAAAGGGCACCGGACGAGCATCGCCCGGCATGTGGTCATTCACATCATCGTCGGGATTAAGCAGTCCCTTGTTAATCCGGAAGAGGTATTGGGTCTTGGTGGTGTGTGAAATCGTACGCTTGGGAAAACTGATCCGGCCATGTTCGTCTTCACCGAACTCACACCCAAAGATCGACTTCACCTTATTCTTGAGCGAGCAACCATCGAGGAGCGCCTTCAGGCCAGACGAAACAATATAATGCTCCACCTTAATTCCCGCAGCTTCATGCTCGGGCAGGATGTAAAATTCATTGATCTCTTCAAAAAACTCTTCAACTCCCGGATAGTAGTTCAAGCCACCTCCTAGTTCCGTCAGATCGGCATTGGAAACATTGTCCATACCCAGATAATCGAGCAGGCATTTCATGTAAGCCAATTCCCCGTCCCACTTCTGCTCTTTCACAAGCAGATTGCATTTCTTCCAAAATTGCTCCGGATCGATCCCGAACTTTGGAAACAAGACATCGTCCTGCATATAGCTTGGGCTCAGGGTCTGATCGTAGTCATAGACCAGGGCGATGGTATTCTGCGGAACGGACATGTCGGGGGGAGACTGGCCTTTTTCTCCCTCTGTGTCAAAATCCGAGATAGACGACCTGGCAGCATCTCGTAGGCTCAGTTCATGACGCCAAAAGCCCTCATTGTCATCGGAGACGCCTCCGAGACTCTCGACACCCTCTATCCATACTACCGCTTGATCGAAGCCGGGATCGAACCCGTCGTGATTGCTCCGGAAAAGCGTCCCTATCAGATGGTCATGCACGAAGTGAAAACCGGCTGGACCATCACCAAGGAATGGGAGGGCTACACCCTCAACGCCGATTTGGCGTTTTCCGAAGTGAATGAGGAGGACTACCTAGGGATTTTTTTCTCCGGTGGTCGCGCTCCGGAATACATCCGCTACGATGAAGATCTCGTCCGGATCACAAAGTATTTTTTCGCGCAAAACAAACCAGTCGCTTCGGTTTGCCACGGCGTGGAAATTCCGGCCTACGCCGACTGCGTGAAAGGCCGCCGCATGGCCACCGTCCCGAAATGCCAGTTCGATCTCGAAGTTGCCGGGGGGATTTTTGTCGATGAAGCTTGTGTCATCGACGGCAATCTCGTCTCCGGACGCACCTTCCACGATAATGGTCATTACCTCGGTGCTTGGATCAAAATGCTGGAGGACGCAAAAGGCTGAAAATTTTCCAAATTGACCCAAGAATCACCTTACTCCCGACGTATCGAAACTATGCTCCGAAGTGGAAAATTCCTCCTCGCTCTCCTGGCCCTCATTTACCCGGCCAATGGCGAACTTCACTTCAACCGGGACATCCGTCCCATCCTCGCCGATACCTGCTTTAATTGCCATGGTGTCGATGAAGGTTCCCGAAAAGCCGGTCTCCGGCTCGACACCGCCGAAGGAGCCTATAGAAACCACGACGGCTTCCGTGCCATCGTCCCAGGCGACCTCAAAGAGAGTGAATTGATCTACCGCATCTTTAATGACGACGAAGACGAAGTCATGCCTCCGCCCGATCATCCGCATCAACTCAACGAGACACAAAAAAACACCCTCAAGCAGTGGGTCCTCGAGGGCGGGAAATACGAAGGACACTGGGCCTTCATCCCACCGGAGAAGGCCCAGATTGTGGGTTCTTCAAAATGGGGTGAAAATGCCATCGATAGTTTCATTTTAAAAAAAATCACTGAAGCCGGACTCACACCACAACGCGAAGCATCCCATGAAACGCTCCTCAGACGTCTCTCCCTCGATCTCACCGGACTCCCTCCGACACTCGACGAGCAAAATACCTTCCT
>JAQWZU010000125.1 GCA_029253285.1 Akkermansiaceae bacterium
TGGCCTCGGATACCGACGCTGAAAATTATATGGTATTTTATCCTCCGGGAAAAGAGGGGGATGAGAATGCGCGTCGTATCCTACGCAAGCGTTATTTGGTTGAGTTGAAGCCAGGTGCAAGTCTTGAAGAGGTCAGAGAGCGATGTGGGATTCACAAAATGGAGCCTGTCGCACCGGGATCAAAGTTTCTTGTTTGCGAAGAGGAAAGCTCCGGAAAAGTCCTCAAGCAACTGGATATAGTTGCCAACGATCACGGTGTCGAGCGAGTAGAGCCCTTGTTGGCTAGTCCGCGTAAGAAGCACTTGATTCCAAACGATCCGTTCTTTGAACAAGGAGGAATTCCTTTTGATCCAGATGATCTGTTGGCCGAAGATAGTTATCAGTGGTATCTCAAGAATGAGGGGACGAATGGTTCAATTGCCGGTGTTGATATTAATGTTGAAGGTGCTTGGGATCGGGTAACAGGTGCCGGGGTTGTTATCGGGATCGTGGACGATGGCGTTCTCGTTGGTGATGGGGTCGTCGCTGGGTCTCCGGATTTGGATCCAAATGCGTCAGGACCGCATGAGAATTTTAATGATGGCCCGGGAGGCGCAACTCTTGGTGCGAGTTTTAACGATACTCATGGGACCGCAGTAGCGGGCTTGGCAAGTGCGTCCTTCGAGGATGCATTCGGAATGGCTGGTGCGGCCCCTGGGTCTAATTTTGCTTCGATTCGCTTGGTCGGCGAAGGACAACTCACCGACGATGTGCAAACTGCCGCGGCTCTCACCTCGGGACTGGATCAGATCGATATTTACAACAATAGCTGGGGACCTGGCGAGTTGGAGGCTATTCTGGTTCAGGAGTCTGGTGTTGTTTTGAGTGCTCTTGAAAGGGGCGTTAACGAAGGGCGTGGAGGAGCGGGAGCGATCTATGTGTTCTCGGCAGGTAATGATGCCGGAATCGAGGACAATTCCAACTTCAGTAGCTTGACATCCTCGCAATTCACAATTGCGGTGGGCGCTGTCACCAACATCGGTGCTGCTGCCCCCTACTCGGAGCCGGGTGCAAATCTGGTTGTGAGTGCGCCAAGTGGCGGGGGAACCCAGTCGATGCTTACCACAACCTATGAAGTGGGGTTTGATATCGATGGAAACATTGTCAGGATCCCAACTCATTTTGATTCGTATACCGGGACCTCGGCTTCAGCCTCTCTCGTGAGTGGTGTTGTTGCGCTAATGCTGGAGGCCAATCCCAATTTGGGTTGGCGGGATGTTCAGGACATTTTGATTCGGACCGCCACAAAAAATGATCCAAACAACACGGACTGGTATACCAACGCAGCCGGCTTGAACTTCCATCACAACTACGGAGCGGGTCTTGTGAATGCAGAGGCCGCAGTGGTAGCTGCCACAACACGGATTAACAATCTTCCACCCAGAGATGCTCCAGTGAGCACTCTTTCGTTCACAGGGCAGCAGGATATTCCGGAAGGCGAAAGTATTCAGCGGGTTTTCGATTTGTCCGGTGATCCTAACATGAAGATTGAGCATGTTGAGTTGCGGTTGAGAGTCTTTACTGACAGAAAGGGAGATTTGGAAGTTGTTCTGGTCTCTCCGAGCGGAACGCGGAGTGTCCTTTCTCCGTCTCAAGAGAACAACGATGACGAGCAAAGTATTGTGAACTATGTCTTCATGACTACTCGTAATTGGGGGGAAGGGAGCGCCGGCTTATGGACGCTGAACATTGCCGACAAATATAGCAACGGGATTGAAGCCACCTATAATGACGCGACCTTGACGGTGCATGGGGTGCAGGATGCCAACGCTCCGATCACTCCCGGGCCTGTTCTTATTGGAGCACGGACGATTTTGGCTGATTTGGGGGAGTCGGTTGATTACTCTATCGAGACGATTAATGCCACCGACGTCACTGTTGGGGTGTTGCCGTCTGCTCTGGTTTACAATGAGGCTGAAAGCTCGATCACGGGAGTCCCGCAGGAGGCGGGTATTTTTTCCTTCCCAATCACTCTGACGGGGCCTACCGGGCAATCGATTGTTAATATTACGCTTGTTGTCCGTCCGATTTCCGGAGCTCTTGGAGGGTCTGTTGAGGTGGATCTTCCCACTTTTGCGGGTGGCGATATTCCCTGGGATTTGGAGAAAGGGGTGACTTTTGATCAGGAGGACGCCGTTCGAAGCGGGGTTGGATTGGGTGACGGTCAGGATTCCATTTTCGGATTTAATGACATTCCGGAGGGCGTAGTTATTTTCAACTGGGCCGTGTCCTCCCAGTCATTTAGTGATGCGAACACCGACATCAATACGGGACTGCCTGTCAGTCCGAGTGATCGTTTATGGTTTAATTTTGGAGGGAATGTCCCGCAAAGTTGGTCAGCCTTTATCGACGGTGAGCGTCCATTCGGTTCTCCGTTTTTCCCCCGGGGCACCGTTGCGGTTCCAATGCCGGCAAGTTCAAATAACCCTCGGTGGATCTATCGAAAAGATGATGCCTTTTCTGGTGGTCAAGATGCTGCGTATCTGGACCAGGTTCAGTTCGTTGATACCAAATCATTCATGGACGATGTCCGACGTGCGGGGAATTTGAATTTCGATTTCGAATTCAGAAGCAGGACCATGTGGCTCCCCTTTGAGTTCCCTTTGGGGAGTGAGCCCACCGATGGCTCAGCGGGCCCGAGGGAATTGATCAGGACATCCTCAGTTGGAAACGGTCAGACGGTCTCGATGTCAGCATGGCTTGAGGGTCCGGGAACGGTTGATTTCCGGGTTGCGGTCAGTTCTGAAGAAAATGATGTCTTCGAATTCCTGGTGAATGGCGCTCCACGACGCACACTTTCAGGGACTGTTGCTTTGGGTTCCCCGGAAGGTTTAGTCAGCTATGACCTTCCCGAAGGTTTGCACTACATCGAATTCAGATACCGCAAGGACTTCACTGTCGATGGCGGGCAAGATTTTGCACTTCTCGATGATGTCATCTTCACACCCACCGGAACCGCAGCTTCTATGGCTGCCCGGTTTGGAGTGCATCCTTCAGACATGGATAAGGATTATGACGGAGATGGCTACACTACCCATCAGGAAATGGTCTTTGGTGGTGACCCGAATGTCCGGGATATTCCCTCCAACCTTCCCAAGTTTGTTAAAGACGGATCAGGTTCATTCCTGGAATTTGGGGTCAACCTTGAATTGGGTGATGTGACTATTACGGCGCAGCATTCCCCAGACCTGGAAAGCTGGGAAGATGCTGACGGTGCTGTGATGGACCGCAGGGAAGGGAATATGGAGTTCTACCGGATTCCGGTTGAGCCTTCGGCGGCAGATAATCACTTGTATTATCGTGTGATCGCCAAACCCAAGTCGTAATTAAGATTTAATCGATTGTTGGCTTGATCTTCACTTAGGTCTAATAGAATCCAAAGGAGTAGGGATCAGCCCCTGCTCCTTTTTTATAATGTCTGAAAATCAATACACTTTGGTTCGACCGTTGATGGGCTGTCTTCCGGATGGAGATGGTTTGGTGGGGCTCGATTTGGAGGCTGATAGTTTGTATCGGTATGCCGAGAGAATTTGCTTGGTGCAGGTTTGTTACGGAGAGAGTGTTGATCTGGTTGATCCTCTGAACGGGGAAAGTGTGAGCCCCTTGGTTGAGTGGCTGAAAACAGCCCGGATCTGGATGCATGGTGCAGATTACGATATGTCCTTGATGATTCGTGAGTGGGGAATGGTCCCCCCTGTCCTCTATGATACCCAAATCGCAGCCCAGTTGCTGGGATATGAGCGGTTTGGGTATGCCAGTCTCGTGGAACAGTTTTTTGGAGTCGAGCTTTCCAAGAGTTCGCAAAAAGCCGATTGGGGTAAGCGGCCACTGAGTGAGACGATGTTGGAGTATGCTAGAAATGATGTCCGGTATCTCTTGCCCTTGGCGTCCAAGGTAGAAGAGAAGCTGAAGGAGTTGGGGCGCTATGAATGGTTCGTTGAGTCCTGCCATGCCTCGCGGGACCGCGTTCTTGCGAGAGAGGGTGAGGAGAAGGAGTTCTGGCGAATTAATGGCTCGGGGAAACTTCGCCCCCGAGGGATGGTGTTTTTGAAGAGTTTATGGGAATGGCGGGATGGGGAGGCCGCTTCCTGGAATCGTCCCAGTTTTATGGTCGCCACGAACAAGCAATTGATCGCTTGGTCCGATATCCTATCGAATGAAGGCGAGATTGAGTTATCTCCCAAGATGCGCCCCGACCGACGGAGGCGACTGCTGCGAGCGATTGAGTTGGCTCAAGAGGTGCCCAAAGAGCAATGGCCTTTGAGGGTAAAGAGGGAGCGACATCAAAAGGATGAAGCCTTCGAGGAGAAGCTGAAGAGGTTGATGTCGAAGAGGAATGGAATCGCTGAAAAACTCAAAATTGATCCCTCGGTAATTGCCTCCCGGCCGGTGCTGGAGCAGATCGTGGGCGAGAGAGTTCAGCCAGAGGAAATCTTGCTGCAGTGGCAGGCTGGTTTACTGGGATATTAGGTCAAATTGGGTAGCGATTTCATTGAATTGAGCCTGATTTGAGTGAGATATCTCCGCGGTTCATCTCTGGGGCGACGGAGGGTGAAAAAAATGTTTAAATATCGCGAAACAATCTTGCGGTAAGCCCTGAAATTTCAGACATTTCGTGGGTCTATGACCGAGGAAAATCAGGAGCCCAGCGAGGAGCCAAATGTCGATGAAATGAGTGTTTCCGGTGACCAGGAATATGGTGCCGGCCAGATCGACAAACTCGAGGGTCTTGAGGCCGTTCGGAAGCGTCCCGGAATGTATATCGGAGACCCGGATGAGCGTGGACTGCATCACTGCGTCTTCGAGGTTTTGGATAACTCGATCGATGAGCATCTTGCGGGGTATTGCGATAAGATCGATATCACGATCAATGAGGATGGCTCGATTAGTGTCTCGGATGATGGACGGGGAATTCCCGTTGATATCCATCCCAAGTTCGGGATTCCTGCAATCGAACTGGTTCTAACAAGTCTGCACGCCGGTGGTAAATTTGGTCAGGGAGCTTATAAGTATTCCGGTGGTCTTCATGGAGTGGGGGCGAAGTGTGTGAATGCTCTCTCCGACTGGTTTGTCGCGGAGGTTTCTAGAGAGGAGAAATTGCACCAAATTACGTTCGAGAGGGGCAAGACCACAAAGGAGTTGGCTGTCGTGGGTTCAGTTCCTGCAGGAGTGACCGGGACCAAGGTCACGTTTTTCCCTGATGCCACGATTTTTACTGATACCATCGATTTTAAATTCGAGCGCCTTTCGAAGCGTCTTCGTGAACTTGCTTTCTTGAATCCAGGCCTAACCATTCATCTCGAAGATGTCAGAGCCGAATCTGCTGAGACGGAGACCTTTTTCTACGCTAGGGGAATTGTGGAATTTGTTGAGCAGCTTGGTGCCAATAAGACCTTGGTTCATCCGGAGCCTGTCGTCATTAAGGGGAAGCGCAAAGTCGAGGTCGATTATGATGGAAAGGTCGTCGAAGACGATGTCTTCGTTGATTGTGTGTTCCAATACAATGATTCCTACAACGATCAGATTCTCTGTTTTGCCAACTCCATTCCCAATGCTGACGGGGGAACTCACCTGACTGGTTTCCGAGGATCACTAACCCGCTCGATCAACCAGTATGCCAAAGCGAACAAGATTCTAAAAGATAAGGATCCAGCTCTGAGCGGAGACGATGTTCGGGAAGGGATTGTCTGCATTATCAGCGTCAAAATGCCGAACCCGCGTTTCAGCTCGCAGACCAAAGACAAGTTGGTCAATACCGAGATTGAAGGAGTGGTTGGGTCGATCGTTTACGAGGGTCTCCAGAATTATTTCGACGAGAATCCGAATCTCGCCAAAACGGTGATCGATAAAGCGGTCAATGCTGCCCGCGCTCGTGAGGCTGCGCGGAAGGCTCGTGAGACAGTCCGAAAATCTGTTTTGTCCGGTGGCGGTCTTCCCGGAAAACTCGCCGATTGCTCGGAGCGCGATCCAAAAAAATCCGAAATTTTTATTGTGGAGGGTGACTCCGCTGGGGGTTCTGCCAAGTCCGGTCGCGACCGGACGACTCAAGCGATTCTGCCGCTCCGAGGTAAGGTGATCAACGTGGAGAAAGCCCGGCTTCATCGTGCTCTTCAGAATAAGGAAATTCAGGCCATGATCACTGCGATCGGTGCCGGTATTGGAGATGGAGATCAGGAAGGAGCTTTCGAACTTGAGAAGGTTCGCTACCACAAGATCATTATCATGACGGATGCTGACGTCGACGGGGCGCACATTCGTACGCTACTATTGACGTTCTTCTGCCGCCATATGCCCGATATGGTGAAAGCCGGATATTTGTATATCGCGCAGCCTCCTCTTTATAAAATCACGCGTAAGAAGCGTGAGGAGTATATCGCCGACGATGATGCGATGAACAAAATTCTGATTGAGCTTGGCTCGGATGACGTGATTCTTCGTCAACCTGGCGCAAGTGATTCGGTTGATTCAGACCTATTGCAAAGTGTTCTTGCGACCCTTGCCAAGTTGCAGAGTTTTGTGAGAACGCTCGAAGGGCATGGCGGGAATTTCAAACATCTTCTCGCCGCTCGAGATGGCAACAAATTGCCGACCTATATGATTCGTGTCCGTACCGGAAACGAAGAAGTTGTCTACTACTTCAAAAGCGAAGACGAAGTCAGAGGTTTTGCTGCTGACAATCGTGATCTTCGTTTGTTTGGAGAAGAAATCACAGAGGAGGAAGATGTTGCCTTTAAAGAAAAATTTGAAGGGAAGATGCGTCGGGCGGTTCGCCGAGAATTGGGCGAAGCCATCGGAATTTCAAAACTTCTTGAGCGACTTGCTGAGTTTGGGGTGCAAAGCGAACCATTTTTCTCTGATGATGCACCAATCTATGAATTGGTGGAGGGAGATGGCGAGAAAGAGGTGATCACACCGATCTTCAGCTTGTTTGAAATCTTGAGCCGTATTCTTGAAATTGGTAAGAAGGGGATGCGTATCCAGCGATTTAAGGGACTAGGTGAAATGAACGCCAAGGAACTTTATCAGACCACAATGGATAAGGAGACGCGACAGCTTCTCCGGGTCCAATTCGATGAAGAGAACAAGATCGAAGCGGAGACAATATTCGATGTCCTTATGGGAGATGTCGTGGAACCTCGTAAACGCTTCATCGAAGACAACGCCCTCAACGTGCAAAACCTCGATGTCTAATCGACTGATTGTCCGAACAGCACTTTAAAATATTTCCATGTCCGACGACACACCAGAACCCGAAGCACCGCGCGATTATATTGAGTCGATCAATGTCGCTGACGAAATGTCGAAGTCCTTTTTGGACTACTCGATGTCCGTTATTATTTCACGTGCACTTCCCGACGCCCGCGATGGATTGAAGCCCTCCCAGCGCCGCCTTCTTTACGCGATGCACCACGACCTTTCCTTGTCGGCATCAAAGGCGCATTTGAAGTGCGCACGTATTGTGGGTGAGACCATGGGTAAGTATCACCCGCATGGTGATGGCGCGATTTATCCGACCTTGGTGAATATGGCCCAACCGTGGACGATGCGTGAAACGCTTGTTGATGGTCAGGGGAACTTCGGTTCGGTTGAGGGTGATGCCCCGGCTGCGATGCGATATACCGAGGCCCGTCTGACGCACATGGGTTCGGCCATGTTGACTGATCTGGAAAAGGAGACAGTCGATCATCAAACAACCTACGATGAAAACTCCACCGAGCCGGTGGTGCTTCCTGCGGCCATTCCAAACCTCCTCGTGAACGGAGGAACCGGTATCGCGGTCGGTATGGCTACCAATATTCCTTCCCACAACATGGGAGAGGTGATCGATGGCGTCTGTGCTCGAATTGATAATCCTTATATCACGGTTGACGAGATGAAGGAATACATCAAGGGGCCTGATTTTGCCTCTGCCTGTGAGATTCGAGGATACAAAGGGATTGATAGTTATTTCAGAACGGGTCGAGGCAGCATCAAGATGCGCGGGGTCATGGAAGTCACCGAGAGCAAGACCGGCGCTTCCCAAATCATCATCCGTCAGGTTCCTCACGGAGTGAATCGGGCGACATTACAGGTGCGTATTGCGGAATTGGTTCGTGAAAAAGTCCTTCTCGATATTTCGGGAATGCGGGACCTCTCAGCGGATGATACCTGCATCGAAATTACCCTGAAGCGTGACGCTCGCCCACAGGTGGTGGTGAACCAGCTCTTTAAGCTTACCGCCATGGAGACTTCGTTTGGAGTCAACATGCTGGCGATTCACGAGCGTCGTCCCAAGCAATTGGGGCTGCTCGATGCCCTGGATGCCTTTATTGAGCACCGCCGCGAAGTAATTATTCGCCGGACTCGCTACCTCCTTCGGAAAGCAGAGGAGAGAGCGGAGAATTTGGAAGCCTACCTCCTGGCTCTGGGGCATCTTGATGACTTCATCAAGATGATTCGAGATTCCAAGAATCGCGATGAAGCGAGGCAGAAACTGAAGGCCTATCACTTTGAATTACCGGCGGCCGAGATTTTGGGCGTCTTGATTCGGGGCCAACCTAGTGTCGTTGGGGATAAGTATATTTTCACTGACCGACAAGTGAACGCCATTCTTGAGTTGCGACTTTACCAGCTCACTGCGATGGAGCAGGATAAGATTAAAGCCGAATATGATGCCATCATTGAGGAGATTAAAGACCTTCTCGATATCCTGGCCAAGGAAGAGCGTGTTTTGGCGATCATCAAGGACGAGCTTCTTGAAATTAAAGAGAAATACGCGACACCACGTCGTTGCCCGATTCTTCCCGACGAAGGGGAGATTGCCATCGAGGACTTGATTTCCAATGACGGCATGATCGTCACTCTGAGCAATCGTGGATTCATCAAGCGCACTGCGGCTAGTGAATATCGTGTTCAGGGGCGTGGAGGGAAGGGTGTCCGTGGGATGGAAACCCGGGCCGCCAATGACGAGGATGAGAATGATTTCGTCGAACACCTCTTTACTGCGCAGGCGCATGACTACCTCATGTTCTTTACCAACACCGGGCGTGTTTATGTCGAACGTGTCTATGGCTTGCCCGAAGGATCCCGTGCCTCGAAGGGGCGGAGCATTAAGAACGTTCTCGATTTGCAGCCCGATGAATCTATTGCGGCCGTGCTCCGATTGGAGTATTGCACGAACGACGATGGTGAGGATATCACCTTCAGGGAAGATGGCGGAAACGTCTTCTTTGCGACCCGTTCGGGTAAGGTCAAGAAGACTAGCCTCAATGATTTCCGAAATTACCGGAAGGCCGGAACGATCGCGATCAAACTTGATGAAGGAAATGAACTCATCGGAGTTCGGATTACTTCAGGAAAAGACGATGTCATGCTGGTGACACATCGAGGAATGAGCACGCGCTTCAACGAAGAGCAAGCACGTGTGATGGGCCGAAATTCCGCCGGAGTCCGGGGTATTAAACCGCGTGAAGGCGACTTTGTTGTCGGTCTGGCCGTGGTGAGTGACGATGCTCGCCTGCTGGTGGCGTCCGAAAATGGGATCGGTAAGAGAACTCCGTTTGATGATTACACTGCCAAGAATCGCGGAGGCCTTGGAATGATTACCATGAAGTGCACCGAGAAGACGGGGCAGGTCATTGGCAGTCTCTCGGTAGAAGAGGAAGATGAATTGATGCTGATGACTGATGGAGGTCAGAGTATTCGGATTCGAGTTTCCGATGTGCGGGAGTGCGGACGAAATACCCAGGGGGTGAAATTGGTCACTCTGACGAAAGGGGAAAAGCTTCAGGCGATTGCCAGAGTAATGCCTGACGATGAGGAGGAGACCGATGAAGAGGGAGGCGCCGAAAATAACGAGCCAAGTTCAGAGGCTGAAGAATCATAGGGATTTCAGCTGAGATTTCACCCCGGGCGGCGTGTTTCGTTGTCCGGGGTTTCTTCTCATACGTAGTAATTGATCAAATGAGAGCTTCTCATTTGCAATTCTTGTATGTGCTATGTATTCTAGACTGTTGTGATTCGACGGACTAAGCTTGTTTCCACTGTTTTCTGCCAATTGGGTGGAAGACGTGGATTTGCGTTAGTTGCCACGCTGACCGTGATGATTTTGCTGGGACTCCTGGCAATTGCTTTTCTCAGTCTGGCGACGGTTACCGTGAGAACGTCGAATCAAGATCGGGCGAAGGAGGAGGCCCGGGCGAATGCCCGGATGGCCTTAATGATTGCCATGGGGCAACTTCAGCGGGAGTTGGGTCCTGATCAGCGGATTTCGGCTTCTGCTGATATTCTCTCGGGAAAAGAGGGCTTTGTGGCGAATCCTCATTGGACCGGAGTTTGGAGAACCGTTGAAAAAGACGGCCGACCGGTAATCGTTCGAGACGAGGTGACTGGGGGCCTTGCCGATACCCGGGATCCCAATTCCATGCCCTCGGAAACTCGTATTAGTTACTTGGTCAGTGGGAACGAACAAGGTTTGAGATCGAGGACAGGGCTGAAATACGAAGCAGAGGACCTTATTCGGGGCCAAGATGTGAAGGTTGTCGGAAATGGATCGGCGGGGAGCGATGAAAGAGCACACGTTTCTGTTCCCAAGATCGGGGTTTTCAGGGAGAGAAAGAAAACGGGGAGCTATGGATATTGGGTGGGTGATTTAGGAATCCGAGCCAATATGCGCTCTCCGAACCCCTATAAAAATTCCCCGGGGCAGACGAAAAATCTCCCCTTGCTTTCAGGCATGAATGTCTCGGTTGAGGTGATGGAGGGGGAGAGCGGGATAAGGCTGGAACTAGACGAAGATACCAAGAAGAAGCTAATTTCAGATCGTTCCCTCGACCTTGTGGGCAAAAATGGCGAGCAGTGGAGGAAAGATCATTTTCACTCTTCGACGATCCATTCCCGGGGAGTTCTGGCTGACGTTAGGGATGGAGGATTGAAGGGGAATTTAACCACTTTTTTGAATGAGGATCGTGATCTTGCCTCTCTGGGAACCGGCGAGAATGAATCTGTTCCGGGATTGGCCGTCGGTGACAATCTGGTGGGATACGCCAATAAAGAGGACGCCGGGCGGCGGGGTGGCGATTGGGAATCAAGCCGTTTCAAAAAGACCTCGCCGAAGTTCGGCCTTCTTCGGGATTGGGCGCGCCTGGGGAGGGAAATCACTTTGGAGTCTCCTCCGGTGACTGTCCGCATACCCAAAAGTGAGCCGGATTTTTCGACTCCGGATGTCTTGGTTGGGAGTTCCCAGAACCTAAATCCCGCGACTTTGAGTTCGTATGATCAAGCGAATCTGGCGCCGGTATTAGTGGAGGGCTCGATGTTCGTCACCCATAG
Organism: Akkermansiaceae bacterium; assembly: GCA_029253285.1. Lineage (GTDB taxonomy): Bacteria > Verrucomicrobiota > Verrucomicrobiia > Verrucomicrobiales > Akkermansiaceae > SW10. Next base: position 11,350 of record JAQWZU010000125.1, read on the forward strand.
CATTCACCTGAATCCACCGGGAAGTGAGTTCAAATATAATATCCGCTCACATACCTTTCCGAGGGTTGTTCTCTGGAACCCTTATAATGTCCCACTGACTTTGGGTGACAGCATGGCGATGATTCAAGTGAATGGCCGCAGGGGGTTTCGAACGGATGCCTGGATGCGGACGTCACAGGGAAGAGAAGTCCAAGTGGGATATGCATCCTGGCTTTCCTGGGGAGGGCGGAATCCGGTGGTAGAGGGTGAGATTACCACGAGTTCGTCCTACAATGATGCCTATACTGGGAGCTACTATTTTAAATTGAAGGAAACGACAATTGGAGCCGGGAAGTGCCTTGTTTTTCTCCCCGATCGTGCGGCTGAATACGATAGTGAAGATCTTACCAACAATACTCTTTCGTCATCCGCCAATTACGATCAGGCGCTTAATTATTATCAATCATCGTCCGAATATGGGGGCGGCATGGACTGGTATCCCAAGCACTTTTGGTATGCCCCATCAGACGCTTTTTTTGATGGTGAGGGACAGACCGTGCAGGGTGACGATTCCCAGATGATTTTGAAAAGGCTGGGAACTTCATCAACTGTTGCTCCAGAGGATTTCGATGTCCTCGAGCAGGTGGCCGCGGTGTCCTGTTCATTGCAATACGGGGCTGGCAAGGAACCGGCAGAGGCCTGGAGTCATGACTTCGCCCCCGCGCAGGGAGTTCGCATGGAGTTTCTTGATCGGGTAAACCCAGTCATCACCCTCCCGCCGGATCGGCGGACGAGGCAGGGGTATCGGATGCGCTGGTTCCGGGAGCATGATTCCCATCTTTCGATTTTGGGTAATCCTCTCGCGCCGCAGCCGGAGTTTTGGGAGGAATCGCCCATTGGATCGTGGAATGTAAGAGCTGCTTATGCCGCCCGCTCACCGTTCGACAACCTTGCTGGGAACATAGGAGATAGCCTGGCAAGCGGGCCATGGTTTTTCGGTCTCTATTCCAAGGATCTTTATGACGAAGCGGTCGGCTGGCAGGACCAGACGCCGATCCGGAAAAGTGGTGAAAATTTTGGGAATCCATTTGGTCCGCCCAACGAAGGTGCCGACAAGTATGTCCTCTTTGATGTTCCGCGACGGGATTTGGGCGTGATTTCCATGGCTCAATTCCAGCACGCCAAACTTTCTGAGTTTGTCTGGCACCCTTCTTACCCGATGGGGAATTCTCTCGTCGATCCTCGATTGAGTTTGGATGGAATGAGTGGAACCGTTCCAAAAATGGAAGAAGAGGAAGGGGAGCTAGGTGGATTTATTGGGAAGGCAATTGGTTGGTCCGAGAATAGCGAACGCGGACAGGGTAAGGAAATCTGGGCCGAACACGGGAGAGGCTTTTTTCTGGAAACTCCAGAAGACGATCATGTGGTCTATGATCTGTCTTATGAACTCAACCATACACTGTGGGATCGTTATTTTTTGAGTTCCGGCACGGAGGAGGAGTTACGCTTGATGGCCAGCGAACCGGATAAGTGTCGTCTCCCCAATGCGCGAATGCTGGCTCTCGCAGGATTTGAGGGTGATGAGTTGGCTGACTTCCATCGCGCCGCCAGCGGATTGATGTTAAATGGTGCTTTCAATGTGAATTCCACCAGTGTGGAAGCCTGGAAAGCGGCGCTCTCGGCAAACCGTCGCGAAGAAGGAATGACTCCTTTCCCGCGTGTTCTTGGGGGGAACCAGGAAGAGTCTTACGTCAGTAATTCTGATCAGGATTTGATCTGGGCTAGTTTGCGGGTTCTGAGTGATGGAGAAATTGCGACCCTCGCCCAAGCCATCGTCCAGCAGGTCAAGCAGAGAGGCCCTTTCCTCTCAATGGCGGACTTTGTGAACCGAAGGCTCACCTCCGGAGTGCAGGGAAGAAAAGGAGCTCTTGAGGCCGCCATTGAAAATGCTGGCATCAACGGAGTGCTCGATACCGATTCGTTATATTCTTTGGAGAACCAAACGTCTCTGGCTGATTACGACCACCCTGATAATATCGAGGATTCCACGCGGATGGAGCAGAGGCTTAAGCCTCAAAGCAAGGCGTGGGGCTCCGCAAATTATCTTACCCAGGCTGATGTTCTCCAGGCAATCGGATCCAGTTTGTCAGCCCGGTCGGATACCTTTGTGATTCGGACCTATGGAGAGTCGGTCGCCATGAATGGCAAGGTGCAGGCAAGGGCCTGGTGTGAAGCCGTGGTGCAGCGTATGCCCGTGCCGGTGCGTCCCGACGCCTCGGGAATTAATCCGGAGAAAGAATCAGGTCTCCCAAATTTTGGGAGAAGGTTCATTGTGCAAAGCTTCCGTTGGCTCTCTCCTCAAGAAATTTAAGAATCAATTTTTAAACATCCGATGAAACTAGTTGCCCTTGTTTTGTTCAGTCTGTCCTTGCTGGTTTCTGCGCAAGAGGCACCCCGCAAGCATATGCGCTTTATTCCCCTGGGTGATTTGCCTCCTCACCGGGAAACGATTAGAGATGGAGTGCGAATTCAATTCCCTCCGGCCCCGGGAACCGTTCCTCCCAAGCCGACCACTCTGGCCATTGATCTCAGGGAAGGTCGGGATGTCCCTCTTCGGCTCAAGGAATTTACCAAGTGGTCATCCATCAATCCCACGGCAGGAGGAGTGAAGCTTTTTCAGGGAAAACAGATCGTCGGCAAGCCATGGATTTCTTCACGCTTTGCATCGAAAGCGCAAAGCTTGGGAGTCCTCTATGCGAATCACCAAAATAAAAATTGGTTTAATCCGAAGATGATGATGGTTCCGGATGATTTGTCGACATTCCCTCTCGGGTCTATTCGTTTTGTGAACGTCTCACACTGCTCTGCTCTGGTGAGGTTCGGAAATGAAAAGGCGGATGTCATTGCTCCTGGGAAAGTGTTGCTGAAGAAATTGAAACAGGGGAATCACCCTGTTCTTGTGGGGTATCTTGTTCCCGGCAAAAACAATGTCCGGGAAGTGATTTTTCAGAATGAACTGATGATGAAGCCGAAGCAACGGATTCAGGCATTTTTCTATCAGGCGCAGGGAAAGAACCCCCGGAAAGCGGTCAAATTTTTCCATCGGGGAGAGTTTTACGTGCCACCACCCAAGCTCAAAAAGGATGCTGCTGTGGCTGGAGGCTAGGTAATTCCATGAAATCGTAGGGGATGCGGAAACAATCTCCGCCATCCTTGACGGGGGACGGCTTCCCTGCATAATGCCGCCGTTTTCCCAGCCAAGCTGGCTTGGGAAATCACTCACAACCTAATTACTAGGACAGACCTATGGCAAATTATGCAATTAACGGATTCGGCCGTATCGGCCGGATGGTGCTTCGCTCAATGAGCGACGACGAACTTAAGAAAGTCGTCGCTATCAACGACCTCACCGACAACAAGACTCTCGCCCACCTTTTGAAATATGATTCCTCTCAGGGTCAGTTTTCTCGTGAGGTTTCCTATGACGACGACTACATCATTGTCGACGGTCACAAAATTCACGCCACCGCCGAGCGTGATCCTGCGAACCTCCCATGGGGTGAGTGGAATGCCGACATCGTTCTCGAGTCCACCGGATTCTTCGCCAGTCGCGAAGGTTCTTCCAAGCACATTTCTGCCGGAGCCAAGAAGGTTCTCATTTCCGCTCCTGCCAAAGATCCCGATCTCACGATGTGTCTCGGCATCAACGACAGCGAGTATGACGCTGCGAATCATCACATCGTCTCCAATGCGTCCTGCACCACCAATTGCCTGGCTCCTCTTGCCAAGGTTCTCAACGACAAGTGGGGCCTCAAGCGTGGCTTCATGAGCACCATTCACTCCTACACCGGAGACCAGCGTCTTCTCGATGCGCCGCACGAAGATCTTCGTCGCGCTCGTTCCGCTGCTGAGAACATCGTGCCTTCTTCCACCGGTGCGGCCCGTGCCATTGGCCTCGTCATTCCCGAGCTCAATGGAAAACTTAACGGAGGTGCTTTCCGTGTTCCTACTCCAACCGGATCATTGACTGATCTTGTAGCCGAGCTTGAGTCCGAAGCAACTGCAGAGGAAATCAACGCAGCCTTCAAAGAAGCTGCCGAAGGTCCCCTCAAAGGAGTTCTTCATTACAGCGAGATGCCTCTCGTTCTTCAGGACATCGTGGGTGATCCTCACTCATCGATTTTCGATAGTGGCCTGACCACCGTCATCGGTGGCAACATGGTGAAGGTTTGCTCTTGGTATGACAACGAGTGGGGTTACTCCAACCGCGCCGCTGACGCCATGAAGATGCTCGGCGACTCCCTCTAGGATTTTCCGAGATTTCAAAATTTCAAGAAACCCGGCTGAGCAATCAGTCGGGTTTTTTTCATTCTCTATCCCTCTTGTGAGATGGTGTTATTTTTTGGTTATCGAGCTTATAGCTTCAGCCAATTTTTCAAATCTAGGAGGGCGCCCGTTGGTTTCCGAAAAATAGTAGGATTTTCCATCGATGGTAATCTGGGCTTTAAGAATGTGGCCTTCTCCAGTGAGGCCCGTATTCAGGAAAAATTGAGCCCATTGCTGGAGAGGAGCTTTTTGAATGGCTTGTTGGAGCAGGGCAGCTTCTATGGGGATAAGTTACTTCGTTGGTTTTTTGCTGCCCCGAGCGATCATTGATTTCCCATCGAAAAAATTGACGACTGAGCGGGTAACGGGATCTGGATAGGGTGAAATTGAGTGGGAATCCCGCCCAGACTCTTTTTTTATTGGACAGAACCGTCGATGGGAGATAATTCCCGCCCGCGCGCAAGCGTGTCCCTATAGATTTATGGCAGCGTAGCTCAGGGGTAGAGCAGAGGACTCATAAGCCTTTTGTCGGCGGTTCAAATCCGCCCGCTGCTACCATTATATTGAAAGCCTCAATTCCGTTTTTCGGAGTTGGGGCTTTCTTCTTAGTTGACGACGCTGAAGCTGAAGCCACGAGCGGCAGGGGAATAGGTCCCTTCAGCTGTTTTGCTGAGCCACGCGGGGTATTTCCCTCCATTGGCCAGCTTGGGAATGGGACGCGGACCAGGTCCGCGGGATTTCCGGTGCTGGTAAGTAATGACGATCTTATCGCCGGCTTTGAGGCCCGACTTGCTTCGGGTGACGGACAGAACGGTGGCTTCAAGTCGTTCATTTCGGTCTCTGCTGAAGTTGAGAAGGCTCAATCGGCTGCTTTTTCGGGCTTTGAGTTGGATTTGCAGGACTTCGGGAGCTTTCGCTTGAAGATTTCGGTAGGACTTTGGAGATAATTCCGCTTGAGCCGGGATGAGGAGAAAGGCGAAGAGCGAGATAAAAATGGTGAGAGGGGATTTGTGCAAGGTCATGAGGGGAATCTAGGAGGAGAAAGAGGGGCCCGCAAACAGGGAATTAGGGCTGAGAAGAATTTAGTTAAGATATCTTAAATAAATGAAATGAAGCTGATTGTTGGTGGATGTTGCGGTGAAATCGTCCTAATTGATTCATTTTGTGTGGATTGAGGTGGCGAAGGGGGAGGGTTGATAGCGATCGTGAAAAATTTTCACCTAATTTTGTAAAAACGCCTTGCCAGATGCTCTTTTATTCCTAGAGTCGCGCCCCCAAATCGGGTCTGGAGATAAAAATTCCTTTAAAGAATCAACGATTCAGGCCCTTTATCAGGTTTTTAACTATCGGGTGCACACCGGAAAAATGGCTCTTGCGAGGAATCTCGCTGAGTTTCCCGGCGACCCTCCGGTTGAGAATCAGCAACAAACTTTCTTTCCTCAGAAAACCTCATTTAAACAAACCCGCTTAACCGCCATCCCAAAACGATCGCATTATGCCTACAATTAACCAACTCGTCCGCAAAGGTCGGAAAAAAGCAGTCACCAAGTCGAAGTCACCGGCTCTGAACAACTGCCCACAGCGTCGTGGGGTTTGTCTGCAAGTCTACACCCGCACACCTAAGAAGCCGAACTCCGCTCTCCGTAAGGTGGCCAAGGTTCGTCTCACCAATGGATATGAAGTCATCGCCTACATCGGTGGTGAAGGCCATAACCTCCAGGAGCACTCAATCGTGTTGATTCGCGGTGGTCGTGTGAAGGATTTGCCAGGTGTCCGTTACCACATCGTTCGTGGATCACTCGATACCCTCGGAGTCACCGGTCGTATGCAAGGTCGTTCCAAGTATGGAGCCAAGCGTCCTAAGAAGGGCTAAACCAACTTTCCCAATAATTTTAAACTAACGAACCCATGGCTCGCAGAAAAAGAGTTTACACCAAGCCTGAGAAGCGTGATCCGAAATTTGACAGCCCCGTTGTTGGCCGTCTCATCAGTAAGGTCATGAAGGATGGAAAGCGTTCCCTCTCGGAGCGTATCGTTTACGCCGCGATTGATCGCGCTAACGAAGGCACCGACACCATCGATCCTCTCGAAATCCTCACTCGTGCGATTGAGAACGCCAAGCCTCGCGTTGAGGTGAAGAGCCGCCGCGTCGGTGGAGCTACCTACCAGGTGCCTCTCGAAGTGGATGCCGCTCGTTCCGAGTCACTTGGAATGCGTTGGATCATCAATTTTGCCCGTGCCAAGAAAGGCACTCCAATGCATGTCGCCCTCGCCAACGAGATCAAAGACGCCGCCAACAATACCGGCAACTCCGTTCGTAAGCGTGACGACGTTCACAAGATGGCCCAGGCCAACCGCGCCTTCGCCCACTTCCGCTTCTAATTTGATTTTATAAGGTAACTTCCCACCGCCCGAAAGGGTCACTCATCATGTCTAAAGTCGCATCCATTCCAACTCGTCCCGTCCCGCTTGAGCGGACACGGAACATTGGGATTGCGGCGCATATTGATGCCGGGAAGACCACCTTGACCGAGCGGATTCTTTTCTACACCGGAATGATCCATCGGATCGGTGAGGTGCACGATGGTGCCACCACCACTGATCATATGGAGCAGGAGCGCGAGCGGGGGATTACCATTACCTCCGCTGCCGTGACTTGCACCTGGAACCAGCGCTCAGAAGAGGGTGTTTCCAAACTCTTCCCGGAATCCAGCCAGCGCATCAACATCATTGATACTCCTGGTCATGTTGATTTTACTGCCGAAGTTGAACGTTCGCTCCGTGTTTTAGACGGAGCGATTGTTGTTTTCTGCGGGGTCGCCGGAGTGCAGCCGCAATCCGAGACTGTTTGGAGACAAGCCACCAAATACAACGTTCCCCGCATCGTGTTCGTCAATAAGATGGACCGTGTCGGAGCCGACTTTGGCAATGTTGTCGAAGAAGTGCAGAAGAAACTCGGCGTAAGAACGGTTCGCATTTTGATCCCAATTGGTTCCGAAGAGAATCTCCAGGGCCAGATCGACGTTCTTAATAAAAAGGCCGTTCTCTACACCGACGACGACGTTCTCGGTTCGACCTACACTCTCGCTGATCTTACCGAAGATCAGCTTTTGATTGCCGAGGACGCTTATTCCGAAATTCTCGAAGCAGTTGCTGACGTCGATGAACAAGTGGGGGAGCAGTTCCTCATGGAAGAGCCCATCACGGTTACAGATCTCAAAGCCGGTCTTCGCCGCGCGACGATCGCCAACGACCTCGTGCCCATCGCGGGAGGCTCTGCTTTCAAAAACAAAGGCGTCCAGTATCTCCTCGATGCCGTTGTTGATTACCTTCCCAGCCCGCTCGAAATTCCGGCCGCTACCGGAATGGACCCCAAGAACGAAGAGAAGGCCGTTGAGGTGAAAACCTCCGACTCCGAAAAGTTCTGCGCTCTCGCGTTTAAACTCTGGGGAGACAAATATTTTGGCAAACTCGTATTCTTCCGTGTCTACTCTGGCACCGTCTCCAAGGGAGACATGATCTACAACCCACGCACTCAACAAAAGGAGCGCGTGGGTCGTTTGATTCAAGTCCAGGCAGATAAGCACGAAGAAATCGAAACTTGCTTCGCTGGCGACATCGCCGCTCTCGTTGGTCTCAAGAATGTCCAGACCGGTGATACTCTTTCGCACCAGCAGGCTGGCATTCTTCTTGAGCCACCAAGTTTCCCCGAGCCCGTCATCTCCATGGCTGTTGAGCCCCGGACCAAGGCTGACTCGGACAAGATGGTCATCGGACTTGATCGCCTTTCTGATGAGGATCCGACTTTCGTCGTTCATAAGGACGAGGACACCGGACAAACCATCATCGCCGGCATGGGTGAGCTTCACCTCGAAGTCATCATTGATCGCCTCAAGCGTGAATTCGGAGTGCAAGCCAATGTTGGTAAGCCTCAGATTGCTTATCGCGAAACCATCACTTCCAAAGCGGCTGGCGAAGGGAAATTTATTCGCGACGCTGCCACCGGCGGCAAGAGCATGTATGGCCACGTCATTCTCGAAGTGACTCCCAACGATTCAGGGAAGGGGATTACCACTGAAAACTCGGTAACTGCCGGGGCCATTCCTAAAGAGTATATCGACTCAGTGATGAGCGGAGTTTCCGAAGCAATGACCAATGGTCAAGTCGCTGGCTTCCCGGTTGTTGACGTTCACGTGAATGTTCAAAACGGCTCCTTCCACGAAGTCGATTCCAACGACAACTCTTTCAAGATTGCGGCCATCTTCGCAATCAAAGACGCCTTTGAAAAGGCCTCGCCAGTTCTTCTCGAGCCCATCATGGATGTCGAAATTGCGACACCTGACGAGTTCCAGGGAGACATCATGGGTGACCTGAACCGCCGTCGTGGCCAGATTCAGGAAATCGTCACCAAAGGCCCCGTCGCCAACGTCTCCGCCAACGTCCCACTTGCCGAAATGTTCGGCTATTCCACGGACGTTCGCACCCTTTCATCCGGTCGCGCCTCCTACACCATGGAGCCGAGCAGTTTTGAGGAAGTTCCTCGCAACATCGTTGAGAAACTCGTCGCCGAACGCGGTGGCGGTTACTAAGAAAAAATCATCCACCAAGATACCTTTCCATCATGAATCAGAAAATCCGCATCCGCCTCCGCGCATTCGACCACCGGGCCATCGATCGCTCAACCGTCGAGATTGTCGAGACCGCCAAGCGCACTGGAGCCAAAGTCGCCGGCCCTGTCCCTCTGCCCACTCGGATTGAGAAGTTCTCGGTCAACAGCTCGGTTCACGTGAGCAAGAAAGCTGCCGACCAGTTCGAAGTCCGTACTCACAAGCGCCTTCTTGATATCGTCGATCCAACCGCCCGCACCGTGGATGAGCTCAAGAAGCTCAATCTTCCCGCCGGTGTTGATATTCAGATTCACATTTAATTTTTCACTTTAACTTCCAAACGGAACCAGACCCATGTCACTCGGAATCCTCGGTAAAAAAGTCGGTATGACTCGCGTTTTTGACGCAGAGGCAGGCTGCATGATCCCCGTCACTGTCGTCGACGTGAACGGAAACGAATTTCTCCAGGTTAAGACCTCAGAGAAGGACGGCTACTCCGCCATTCAGGTCGCCTATGACGACCAGAAAGAGAAGCGCCTCAACCTTCCTGAGCGCACTCACCAGGCCAAGAACGGCGCCACTGTTGCCAAGAAGCTCGTCAAAGAGTTTCGTTTCGACAGCGACGCAGATATCCCTAGCAAAGAAGACGGGCATCCCGGTGCCAACATCTTCGAAGCCGGACAGTGGGTCGATGTTATCGGCACCACCAAAGGTAAGGGCTTTCAGGGCAATGTGAAGCGCCATGGCCACAATGGTCAGCCCGATGGTCACGGTCACATGATGCACCGCAGAACTGGTGCCATTGGTGCTGGCTCAACTCCCGCTCGTGTCTGGAAAAACCAGAAGATGCCAGGACACGACGGTGTTCGTCAGCGCACCACACAGAATCTCAAAATCGTACAAGTCCGTCCTGAAGACGGAGTCATCCTCATCTCCGGCGCCATCCCCGGACCAACGACTGGCTATGTCACCGTTCGTCCTGCCCTTAAAAAGTCGGCCGCCAAGTAAACCATTTAGATTGATAGAAAGAACCTGATCCATGTCAGCATTCACAATCCAAGACGCTCAAAGCGCCAATATTCAACTGGTCTCCGACGAGTCCAAGGGAAGCCAGGCTGTGCACGACCTCGTCGTTGCTTACCAGGCCAACCGCCGCTCCGGAACCGCTCAAGCCAAGACCCGTGGAGAAGTCAACGGAACCGGCAAGAAGATGTATCGCCAGAAAGGCACCGGTAACGCCCGTCACGGTGATCGTAAAGCCCCGATCTTTGTTGGTGGTGGTGTCGCCTTCGGCCCTCGCAATCGTTCCTACGCCAAGACCGTTCCCAAGAAAGTCCGCACTCTCGCTCTGCAGCGCGTCCTTGGTGACAAGGTTAACGATGGAGCGGTCCTTCGCGCTGCTTCTCTCGATGTAGAGTCCGGCAAGACCAAGGATTTCGTCGCCGCGCTTAAGGCATTGACCGACGCCAAGAAAGTCCTCGTCATCGGTGGAGAATTCACTGATCGAACCTACTATGCCGCCCGGAACGTCCAGTCCGCTCTTTTGCAGACCGCCGAGTCCGTCAACGTCGAGCAGATCCTTCATAGTAATGCTATCATTATCCTTGATGACGCTCTTGAAACCCTCGCTAATCGCACCGCCTAACCTGACACAGTCATGAGAGACATTTACCAAGTCATCGATACCGTTCGCATGTCCGAGAAGGCTGCCCTTCTCCAGGAGAACGATAACACTTACACCTTCAAGGTTGCCCAGGGCGCCAACAAGATCGAGATCAAGCAAGCAGTTGAAAAGCTCTTCAAGGTCAAGGTCCTGGACGTTCGCACCAGCAACTACGCAGGAAAGGCCAAGCGCCGCCGTCGTGCCGACGCCGGACGCACCGCAAGCTGGAAGAAAGCAATCGTCCGTCTCAAGGATGGCGACTCCCTAGACCTCATTTAATTTTCAATTCTCCCTTATTTAGGAATCTCAGTCAGAAAGGATCATTCCAATGCCACTGAAAAGTTTTAAGCCCGTTACTCCCGCGAATCGTTACAAGATGCTTCCGGGGTTCGACGAAATCACCAAGTCCAAGCCTGAAAAAAGCCTCCTCGAAGTCAAAAAGCGCTCCGGGGGCCGCAATAATCAGGGTCGTATTACCTGTCGCCACATTGGGGGGGGACACAAGAAGAAGTATCGTCTCGTCGACTTTAAGCGCACCAAGCGTGACCAGGTTGCTGAAGTTGTCGGTATCGAATACGATCCCAACCGGACTTGCCGTATCGCTCTTCTGAAATACGAAGACGGAACCAAGAGCTACATTCTCGCTCCATCCGGTCTTACCGATGGTGACAAGGTCGTCTCTGGTGAATCTGTCGAGCCCAAGGTTGGTAACGCCATGCCTCTGAAGAACGTTCCTCTCGGAACCGCCATTCACAACATCGAACTCCGCCCCGGATCAGGTGGTAAAGTTGCCCGCTCTGCCGGACAGCAAGCCATTCTCCAGTCCCGTGAAGGAGGATACGCCTTCATCAAGATGCCTTCCGGCGAACTGCGCAAGTTCCACGAAGAAAGTTACGCGACCATCGGAACCGTTGGGAACCGTGACCACATGAAGGAAATTTCCGGTAAGGCCGGCCGCACACGTTGGCAGGGCAAGCGCCCAAGCGTTCGCGGAATGTGCATGAACCCCGTCGATCACCCGAACGGTGGTGGTGAGGGTAAGTCCAAGTCCGGTGGTGGTCGTCAGCACCTCAAGTCTCCCTGGGGACACGTCAAGGGTCAGAAGACTCGTAAGAAGCACAATCCTACCGACTCCTTCATCATCGAAGATCGTCGCAAGAACAAGCGGAAGTAGACCTCTTTCCTAACTCATCATTAACCATTCTCCATTATGGCACGTTCACTGAAAAAAGGCCCATACGTTGATCAAAAGCTTCTCGCCAAGATTGATGCCTCTGTCGAATCCGGCAACAAGAAGCCCATCAAAACCTGGAGCCGTCGCTCCATGATTACTCCTGACTTCGTCGGTCAGACCTTCGCTGTTCACAACGGCAAAACCTTCGTCCCTGTTTTCGTTTCTGAAAACATGGTAGGCCACAAGCTGGGTGAGTTTTCTCCCACCCGCATATTCAAGGCCCACGGCGGTATTGGTAAGAAGTAATCTCCTTAAGGAATCCTCAACATCTCTCTCCTCATGCCTCTCTTATTCAACAGCGCTCTTGCCAGCGGATTGCTCCTTCTCGGAGTATTCGGCAGCACCGCTGTTGCCCAGGATGGGGTGAAGGGGATTGTTGAACTTGAGCGCGAAAATCGCCTCCTGAAGCTTCAGGTCGATAATCTCTCGGTTAGCCTTGGTGCCGCTCTGGCCCGTGAGGGGACCAAGACCGCATCACTCAAGGACGTTAAGCAACGCCTCGCTCTCTTCGGGAAGGATTTCTTTGAAGATGCCGACACTAAGTTGCGCCACGCCGTATCCGACTATCAGGTTGCCCGGGAAAATCTCACTGAACTTGAGAATGCTACTTTCGACCTGATTCCAGCGATTAGAAACTACCTTCGCACCGCCGTTGCTTCGGATCCCGATGCCCGCGCCGATGTAGAGGTGAAAATCCGCGAACTCGAGGTTGCTCTGGGCCAGCGCCAGCAACCCAAGCGTAAAATCGAGCAGGGGACCGCTCAAGAAGCACGCATAGTAACTATTGACTCCAACACCGGACTCGTCGTAGTGAATGCCGGCCACGATGCGGACCTCAACGTCGGGATGCGTTTTCGTATCGAACGTTCCGGAACTTATATTGGTGACGCCATCGTCGCCGCCACCCGACCTGACGTCAGCGGATTGCTGATGCAGTCACTGACAAATCAAGACAATCAGGTGCGCCCAGGCGACACCGCCAAACTTATTCTCAACAACTGAACCGCAAAACTGATGCAAGTTCGCTCGACTACCAAATACGCTCGGATTTCTCCGAAAAAGATGCGCGACGTCGCTCGTGAAATTCAGGGACTCGCTGTCTCTGAAGCCCTCGATGCTCTGACATACACTCCCCGTAAGGCGGCACACCTGATCGGGAAAACTCTCAAAAGCGCGATCGCAAACGCCGAGAACAATCACGAGCTCTCCGCTGACGAATTGATCGTCGGAGAAGCCGTCATTGGGGAGGGTCCAACCCTTAAGCGTTTCAAGCCGCGTGCCCGAGGATCCGCTGGCGCCATTCGCAAGCGCACCAGCCACATTTTTATTACTCTCACCGATGAGTTCGAAGCTCCCGAGGAGAAGAAGCGTTCCGGCAAAGCCAAGAAGCGTGACACCGCGAAGCCCATGTTTGGACAGGCCAAGGCCGCTCCAGCCAAGGAAGAGCCCGTCGCCGAAGAGCCCGTCGCCGAAGAGGAAGTTGTCGAAGAAGAAGCCGCTGAAGAAGTGGAAGCCACCGAAGAATCAACCGAGCCTGCCGCCGAGTAAGCCAATTAATCATTTTACACCTTAAGAATCATGGGACAAAAAGTTAATCCAATCGGGTTTCGCCTCGCAGTCAACAAAGATTGGCGCTCCAAGTGGTATGCCGAAGGCAAGGACTACACTACCAAGCTTCACGAAGATCTGAAGATCCGTAAGTATATTGCTGGCCGCCTTCAGACCGCTGCTCTTTCCAAGATCGTTATTGAACGTGCTTGGAACAGCGTCCGCATCACACTTCACACTTCACGTCCCGGACTCGTTATTGGGCGTAAGGGATCTGAGATCGAGAAGATGACCAATGACATCGGTAAGATCTGTAACGGATCGCAGGTGAAAATCGACATTATCGAGATTCGTAAGCCTGAGCTTGATGCCCAGCACGTTGCCGAGCAGGTCTGCATTCAGCTTGAGCGTCGTATCGCTTTTCGTCGCGCCATGAAGCGTTCCATCCAGACGGCCATGGATTTCGGTGCCAACGGCATTCGTATCCGCTGCGCAGGCCGCCTCGGTGGAGCTGATATCGCTCGCGCCGAATGGTATCGCGAAGGGAAAGTCCCTCTACAGACTCTCCGCGTTCCAATCGATTATGGATTTGCCGAAGCCAAGACCGTTTACGGAATCATTGGTGTGAAGTGCTGGATCAACAAGAACGAAGATTCTGACAAGGGTTCACGCCCTCCGGGTCATGATCGTCCTCGTCGCCGCGGCCCCGGAGGCCCTGGTGGTGATCGCCGCGGAGGTGGTGGTGATCGTCGCGGAGGCGGCGGTGGCCAAGCCCGGCCCGATAATAATTCTAACACGCCCGCCGACGCTCCAGCGACACCCGCTTCCTAGTCCGGCACCTTATTTAACCAAAAATTTTTAGGAGGATAGAATCATGCCTTTAATGCCCAAAAGAACCAAGTTCCGGAAGTCCCATCGTGGGAGCCGGAGTGGTAACGCACAGCGCGGAACGAACGTAAGCTTCGGTGACTTCGGTCTCCAGGCCGTCGGTCGCGCATGGATGACCAACCGCCAGATCGAGGCTTGTCGTGTCACCATTAACCGTTTTCTCAAACGTAAAGGTAAGACCTGGATCCGGGTTTTCCCTCACAAGTCCATTACTCGTCGTCCACCTGAAACTCGTATGGGTAAGGGTAAAGGCTCTGTTGATGCCTGGGTCGCCGTGATCCGTCCTGGCGCCATGCTTTTCGAAGTAGGTGGTGTCCCTGAGTCCCAAGCTCGTGAGGCCATGCGCCTTGCTTCCTACAAGCTTGGATTTGAAACCCGCTTTGTTTCCCGCAGCAAGCACTGATCCTAACCAATCGAAAGGAATTCTGTCATGCCACAGCCAAAATTTAAAGAAATCGCAGAGCTCAGCTCTGATGAACTTCAGTCCCGCCTGCAAGAACTTAAGCAGGAGGCTCTTACTCTCCGTATTCAGCAGGCCACCGGCCAGCTCGAAAACACCGCCCGTCGTCGTATGGTCCGCCGCGAAATTGCTCGCGTTATGACCACTCTCAATCAACGCAAGTCTGCCTAGCTCCTGAGCTATCCAACCATTTAACTTATTTCCAAAATGAACGAAGATCAGGAAAATACCGCCGCTGCCGAAGCCGCTCCTGCTGCCAAAACCGACTTTGTGCCTTCCGAGGCCAAAGAAGGAAAAAACCAGAAGGTCCGTGTGGGCATCGTTAAGTCGACCAGCATGAACAAGACAATCGTTGTCGAATACGTCAACCGCGTCCCGCACCCCAAGTTCAAGAAAATCATCAAGCAGTCGAAGAAATTCTACGCACACGATGAGAAGAGCGAAGCTGCCGTCGGAGACAAGGTCCGGATTCAGGAGACCAAGCCAATTTCAAAACTCAAGCGTTGGGAACTCGTTGAAGTTCTCGTTCATTAATCGAACTGCGGAACGCTCCGTAATCATTACCTTTAATCCAACGATACCTATTTAGCCATGATCCAGATGGAATCAAAAATCGAGGTTGCCGATAATACCGGCGCCCGTCAGGCCAAGATGATCGGTGTCATCGGCAAGCGGACCAAGTCTGCTCGCGTCGGCGACATCATCACTGCTCACATCCGTGAGTCCATACCCACCGCTTCTGTGAAGAAGGGCAGCGTCGTCAAGGCAGTTGTCGTTCGCACCGCTTATCCTGTTCGTCGTGCCGACGGCTCTGTTCTTCGATTTGATTCGAATGCAGTGGTCATCATCGACAAGGACGGCAATCCAAAGGGAACCCGTATTTTCGGACCCGTTGCCCGTGAGCTTCGCGAAAAGAACTTCATGAAGATCGTTTCCCTCGCTCCCGAGGTGCTCTAACTCCACCAACCCTCAATTTTTCGAGACATGAAAATCAAGACTCACGTAAAAGCTGGTGACGAAGTCGTCGTCATCTCCGGCAACCACAAAGGAAAACAGGGAACTGTTACCTCCGTGAATGCCGCCAAAGATCAGGTCATCGTCGAAGGTGTCCGCAAGATCAAGAAGGCCATGCGCCGCACCGAAGAGAACCAGGATGGGGGAATCGAGGAGCAGGACGGCCCCATTCACATTTCCAATGTAAAAAAAGTCTAGGTCAGACTGCCTGACTATGTCAGGAACCCGACCAACCCGCGCGCTTAAGCACGTTTAACCAAACGCTGACCCGCCAAAAACAATGAAACCAACACTCCAAAGCCGATACGAGGAGACGCTTGCAAAAGCTCTCCAGGAAGAACTCGGCTTCAAAAACGTTAACGAGGTTCCGCGCCTCGAGAAAATATCGGTCAACAGTCATGTTGGTCACTACGCCAACGAGCGAAAGGCTGCCGTCGAAGACGCTGTCCAGGAAGTCTCCAAGATTACCGGACAGAAGCCATCCGTCGTATACGCTCGCAAGAGTGTGGCGAACTTCAAAGTTCGTGAAGGCGAAGCCGTAGGAGCCCGTGTCACTCTTCGCGGTGCACACATGTGGGAATTTCTCGACCGCTTCATCAACATCACCTGCCCGAACATTCGTGACTTCCGCGGCCTTCCATTCAAGTCCTTTGACGGACGTGGAAACTACGCCGTTGGATTCTCGGACCAGTCGATCTTTCCTGAGATCGAACTCGATCAGATCAAACGCCAGATTGGCTTCGATTTCATCTTCGTGACTTCCGCGAAGTGTGATGCTGATGCCAAAGCCCTCCTCAAGGCACTTGGGATGCCCTTCCGTGACAACGTGAAGGAAGAATCCGCTGCCTAAACCCACGAACTGGAAAATACAGAATCATGGCAACTCTTACCGACCCTATCGCAGATTTCCTCATTCGCTTGAAGAATGCCTCGCGTGCGAACAACGACTCGTTCCGCGCACCGCACTCCCGGCTTAAGACAGAAATCGCCCGTATCCTTAAAGAAGAAGGTTACATCTGGAACTATGAAGTCGACACCACCGGGAAATTCCCCGAGCTCGTGGTGAAGACCAAGTTCGTTGACGGTGTGCCGGCCCTTACTGACCTCAAGCGGGTCTCTAAGTGTGGTCGTCGCAAGTATACCGGATCCCAGGAAATTCCCCGCGTTCTCAACAACATGGGTATTTCCATCCTCTCCACCTCGAAAGGTGTGATGACCGGGCATCAGGCACGAAAAGACAAAGTCGGCGGCGAAATTATCGCCTTCGTTTGGTAGAAACCCCTAACTCAGAAAACAGAACCATGTCACGAGTAGGACTCAAACCCATCCCCGTAGTCGATAAGGTCAGCCTTAGCATCGACGGGCAGAACGTTACTGTCGATGGACCCAAGGGAAAACTAGCCATCGAGCTTCCGGAAGGAATCACCATCAAGCAGGACGAGAAAGAAATCACCGTGGAGCGCTCCAGCGAGTTACGTCATGTGCGTGCTCTTCACGGAACATTCCGCAGCCTCATCAATAATCTCCTTATCGGCGTTTCCGCAGGATTCGTCAAAGAACTCGAGATCCAAGGTGTTGGTCTCCGTGCTGCTGTCAAGGGCAAGAATCTTGACCTTAGCCTCGGTAAGTCACACCCCATCCTTCATGCCATTCCCGAAGGTCTCAAAGTTGAGGTCACCGAGAATACCAAGATCAAGGTTGAGGGAATTGACAAGCAACTCGTCGGTCAGTTCGCTGCCGAAGTGCGTGCTTACTATCCACCCGAGCCATACAAGGGCAAAGGTGTCCGCTATGTTGGTGAATACGTCCGCCGCAAAGCCGGTAAGTCCGTTAAGTAAATCCTGACGAAACCAAAGAACTTCATACTATAATGAGCACTCTCAATCGAAAGGAACTCCGCCGCAAGGTGCATCGCCGCATTCGGAAAAAGATCTCCGGAACTGCCGAGCGTCCCCGCCTTGCTGTTCACTTTTCCAATAAAAACGTCTACGCCCAGATTATCGATGATGTCGCGGGTAAGACTCTCTGTTCCGCCTCGACTCTTGATAAGGAGATCGAAGCGACCGGAGCCAGCAAAGCAACCGGTGAAGCCGTCGGCAAACTCGTCGCCCAACGCGCCGTTGATGCCAAGATCGAAGCAGTTGTCTTCGACCGTGGTGGTCACATATACAACGCCAAGGTGAAATCACTCGCCG
The DNA here is from genome assembly GCA_029253285.1 of Akkermansiaceae bacterium. Classification (GTDB taxonomy): domain Bacteria; phylum Verrucomicrobiota; class Verrucomicrobiia; order Verrucomicrobiales; family Akkermansiaceae; genus SW10. The sequence goes on from JAQWZU010000125.1 coordinate 29,264, forward strand.
ATGCCGCCCGCGAAGGTGGTCTTAAATTCTAATTCTACCTCTGACTCAAAATGGCAAATAACGAAACTCCCAAGCCTGCTGACAATGCAGGTGGCGCCAAGCCAGCTGATGCAGCTGCCAATCCTGCTGACGCAGGAAAGCCTGGTGACTCCCGTCGTGGTGATAACCGTGGCGGTGGCCGCGGTGGCAGTCGCGGACCTCGCAAGGACTTCAGTCCTCCCAAGTATCAGGACAAGGATGGTAACGAGCTGACTGAAAAAGTCGTCTTCATTAACCGCTGCTCCAAGGTGGTGAAAGGTGGACGTCGCTTCAGTTTCTCTGCCCTTGTCGTCTCCGGTAACCAAAAAGGTTCTGTCGGTGTTGGATTTGGTAAGGCTAACGAAGTCGCCGAATGTATTCGCAAGGCTAACGAGACCGCCAGCAAGAGCCTGCAAAAAATGCAGCTTAATAACGGCACCATTCCTCACGAAATCTACGCCGAGTCCGGTGGTGGTAAAGTGCTTCTGAAGCCAGCTTCTCCGGGAACGGGGATCATCGCTGGTGGTGGGGTGCGTGCGGTCTGTGAGGCTGTCGGAATTACTGACGTTCTCGCTAAGTCCATCGGCTCCAACAACCACGCCAACGTGGTCAAGGCTACTCTCAAGGCGCTTTCACAGCTCCGCAATCGCGACGAAATTCTTACCCTCCGAGGCAAGAAGAAAGAGAAGGCTATTTAATCCTTCTTCCCAGCAACTAACTCTAAAGAAACTTCATTCCAATGAATCTCCATAATCTCAAGCCGAATCCCGGAGCCAAGCATCGCCGCAAGCGTCTTGGTTGCGGAGAAAGTTCGGGCCTTGGTAAGACCTCCGGACGGGGTCACAAGGGTCAAAAGTCTCGTTCCGGTGGTGGTGTTCGCCCTGGATTCGAAGGTGGTCAGATGCCTCTGGCTCGTCGCCTTCCCAAGCGTGGCTTCAGTAACCTGCAATTCCGCGACACCATCGCGACTGTCAACGTTTCCCAACTCGAGTATTATTTCGAGGCCGGAGACGAGGTCAATGAAGCGACTCTTCGTGAGAAGGGACTCGTGAAAGGCCAGATCGACAAGGTGAAAGTGCTCGGACAAGGTGAGCTCAGCAAAGCGCTGAAGATCACTGTTGACCAAGCAAGTGCTTCTGCCAAAGCGAAGATTGAAAAAGCCGGCGGCACCCTTGAAGTCTAGATCATGAAGAGCGACAGGGGATATCTTGTCCTCTGCTTCTTTTGATTTAGAGCTTCTTCCCCACCAGTGAAAATCTCCTCGCAAACACAGTTTACGTTGAGCCCGGTTCCCCGGGCTGCAGCGTTTTTTGCGTTTTTGATGACTCTATTCATTTTGCCATCTTGCGGGGAGGAAGACCCCCGGGCGGCAAACATGGAAAAGCAAGCAGCCACTTATCAAGAGTTGGCTGAAATGATGAATCAACTTTCCGAAGGGAAGGATGTTCCATCGGCCGCCGACAAAGTGAGCGAATTGGTTGCTCAAATGATGACGCTGAAAGAAAAGAGCAACAGCATGGTCAAGCCCGAAGGTGATGTCGCATTGGAAGCTCTTCAAAACAACAAGGCCTACAGCGAGGCCGTTAAGGCTTTTTTCGAAGCCCAAAAGAAACTGACCCAATCGGGAAAGATGACCGCTGAAATTCTCGCAGCCCTTCAGGGCTTTCATCAAGCACCCGAGCCCCAGATGGGGGAGGGTCTTAACTAATTTTTAACCGCTCGTTTGATCATCTCATTATGATTTCTGCATTTGCTAATACCTGGAAAATCCCCGAGCTGAGGGATCGCATTCTTTTCGCCATGGCCATGATCGTGATCGTGCGTCTCGGTGTCGCCCTGCCACTCCCCGGAGTGAACATGGACGTCATCAAGACCTACCTCGATATGTTGGCGACCGATAGTGCTGACGGAGCCGGTGGTGGCGTCGGAGCAATTCTGAACGTGTTCTCCGGTGGCGGATTGCAGGCAATGGGCCTCTTTTCTCTGGGAATCATGCCCTATATCTCGGCATCGATTATGATGCAGCTCCTCAGTGCGGTGGTGCCAAAACTGGCCCGCATGAAAAAGGAAGACGGAGGTCAGCAGAAGATTAATCAGTATACCCGCTTCGTGACGATTGCGATTGCCACGGTTCAGGGATTCTTCCTTGCCAAGTCGCTTGAAAATCCACAAAGCAACCCGCTTCTCGGAGGTATTGGAAAAGCGATCGACGCGGTTGGCTCTGATCTTGTCCCGGATTTCGGTCCTGGCTTCATTGCCCAGACTGTCTTGATTATCGTGGCGGGAACGCTTCTTCTTATGTGGATTGGTGACCAAATCACCGAACGTGGAATTGGTAACGGTGTTTCCCTGATCATCTCGGTGAATATTATCTCGGCCCTCCCGGGTGTGATCGTCCAGCTCTGGAATACCTTCGTGATTGAGCGCAGCAGTCCGTTTAGCCCGCTCTTAATCGTGCTTCTTCTGGTCTTTTTCCTCTTTGTGGTTGCAGCCATTATTTCAATTACTCAGGCCCAGCGTCGAATCGCGGTGCAATATGCCCGCCGGGTTGCTGGTCGTCGTGAGATGGCCGGAGGAACCCAATATCTTCCGCTCAAGGTGAATTACGCCGGGGTGATGCCCGTGATTTTCGCGACTGCTATTCTGCAGCTGCCAACCCAGCTGTTGGGCCAGATTTTCCCAACCAGCCCTTGGGTAGGCACGGTCCGTGATTTCCTCGATCCCAATGCTCCTTGGTTCTATGTGATTTCGGGTGCGATGATTTTCTTCTTCAGTTTCTTCTGGGTGGCCACGATGTTCCAGCCGAGTGAGATTGCCGAAAACCTCAAGCGTAGCGGGGGATACATTCCCGGAGTGCGTCCCGGTAAGCCGACTTCGGACTTCCTTGACTTCACCATGACCCGTCTGACTTTTGCAGGCGCGGCCTTCTTGACGCTCATCTTCATGTTGCCAAACTTTGTGGCCCTGCCACTTAATCTGCCGCCCAACGGGTTGATTACCTCCTTCTTCGGGGGAACCAGTCTTCTGATTTTGGTCGGGGTGCTCCTAGATATGATGCGACAGATCGAGACCCACCTGCTCCAGCGTCAATACGATGGCTTCCTTCGCAAAGGGAAGATCAAAGGACGTCAGCAGCGGATGGCCTCCGGCGCGCAGGCCTCAGGTTCTTCGATCCTCTATATTTGGGTGGTTCTGGCCGTAATCGTCCTTGTGGCAATTGTTGCGCTGATTCTTAACAAGTAATCATTCGGTGGCCTTTGCCTCCCATTCGTTCGTTTTTCTGGGTCCGCCGGCCTCGGGAAAAGGGACCCAGGGACGAAGGCTTTCTGATGAAAAGGGCTGGGCTTATCTTTCTACCGGCGCGCTTCTTAGAGGAGCCCTGCGGGATGACACTGAATTAGGGCGACTGGCCAAAACTTACCTCGACCGGGGCGAGTATGTGCCTGATGATATTATGCTGCCAGGCGTGCTTGATTGGGTGAAATCCCAGGGCGGTGGCTGGGTGTTGGATGGCTTCCCCCGTACTGTTCCTCAGGCTGAAGCATTGGATGCTGCCTTGGAGGAAATTGGACTTCCTCTTCCAAAAGCGATGATTCTTCATGTCCCTGACGACGAACTTCGTCGCCGCATCACCTGTCGTCTGGAATGTGAATCCTGTCACCGGGTGGCCAAAGATGGCGAGGGTGAGAATTGCCCAAAGTGTGGCGGACCTCTGGCTCCGAGAGCTGATGATGCCTCGGGAGCCTTTGAAAGTCGGCTCGCGGAATTCCATCGATTGGTAGTGCCTACAATCCAGTATTACACGGACCGAATGCGGGGGAGGATTATTAATGGGACAGGATCTCCGGATGAGGTTTGGGTTCGAATTTCATGAGGAAATGATCCCGTCTGATCCGACACTGCCTTGACCTCCCCCTGATAAGTCTTTACCCAAGTTCTTCAGATGGGCAAGAGATCGAGGATTCCAATCAAATCGAAGCAAGAGATCGAGAAGATGCGTGCTGCTGGCGCTCTGGCGAGCGAAGTATTGCAGGCGACAGCGGCGTTTATCGCAGCCGGGAAGACGACCGGCGAAGTGGATCAGTTTGCTAAGGACCTGATGGAGGAGAAGAAGTGCAAGAGCGCCTTCTATATGTATCGCGATTTCCCCGGCTATACCTGTATCTCGATGAATGAAGAGGTAGTACATGGCATCGGCGGAGATCGTGTCATTGTTGACGGAGATTTGGTAAAGCTGGATGTGGGGATCAAGTTACAGGGGTGGATTGGGGATAATGCCCTGACTGTCCCGGTTGGAAAAATCAACGGAGAGCAAAAGCGCCTCCTCGCTGTTACTGAGGAGTCGTTGTTCGTGGCGATCTCCCACGCCCGCGCTGGGGCACCACTGCATGATCTTTGCGCTTCGGTGGAAGATTATGTGACCAAGTTTGGCTTCACTGTTGTTCGTGATCTTGTCGGTCACGGAGTAGGACGGCAATTGCACGAAGAGCCACAAGTGCCCAACTACAGACCGTCGGGAAAATCTCCGGTCTTGAAAGCGGGAATGATTCTGGCGATCGAACCAATGATCAACGCTGGAGTGGGGACGGTTGATTGGCTGGATGATGGCTGGACCGTGGTGACCTCTGATCGTCGTCCTTCGTCACATTTTGAACACACTGTTTTGGTGACCGATGGTGATCCTGAGATTCTCACCTGGAGACCACGGACGGCACAGCCTGATCAGCTGGGGATTCCTCCACTTCCCGCTTAAAGAAATCCCATTTTGTGAAGGCTCTTTCTGCGGTGATTATTCTTCTGCTGACTTTGCTCGGTGAGGGGCAGATTCGGATAAAGTTGGTGGATGGATTTGATTACCCGGTTGGGAAGCCGAATGCAGCAGGATATTATAAGGCGCGTGGCCTGCGATTGACCCGGCCGGTGCATTTTGGTGAGGATTGGAATGGAAAAGGAGGCGGGGATACCGATCTTCACGATCCAATATATGCCTGTGGGGATGGGGTTGTCACCTTTGCCGCTGATGTACGCGGCGGATGGGGGCGGGTTGTTTTGATTCGTCATGCCTACCGGGATCCCGGGACCGGGAAAGTAAAGTATGTCGACTCGCAATATGGTCATTTGCGAACTATTTTGGTGAAAAAGGGAAATGTGGTGAAGCGGGGTCAGAAGATTGGAACCATGGGGAACAACCGGGGGATGTATGCCGCGCATTTGCATTTTGAAATCCGCCACAATATCAATATCGGGATGCAGCGGGAGAGTTTTTCCAAGAGTGATGCCAATTGGGCTGATCCGACGGCTTTTATTAAGAAGTATCGTCGTTTAAAGAAAGAATGGCGTCCTGTCGTTGTGCCGACAGGGACGTATAAAGTCTACCGAGGACACACCGGGCTCTGATGGAATTGAAAGGGGAAACGAGGTCGATCCCGGTCACGATTTTGCTCGTCTTCCTGTTAGCGGCGAAGCTGTTCCAAAGCTGGAAGGGGCATGGTGCTCCAGAGCGGGAGAGATCCATTCTGTTTCCAGAGGTCAGTGAAGTATTAAAAATACTCACCTCGGTGACGACTGGCCCATGGTCTGGCGAGGGAGCACACATGGGGTGCGGATTTGCCCGGCGGCCGGGGTTGGAAGAAACAGAAGTCCTATCTGGAAAAATGGGAAAAGGAAGTTGCTGCCAATAAGCTTGGCGCATGGGGGCTCGAGTAGATAGAAAGCGTCATGCTCGCCAAGCGAATTATTCCTTGTCTCGACGTCACCAATGGCCGCGTGGTCAAGGGGACCAATTTTGTCGATCTTCGTGATGCCGGAGACCCGGTGGAATGTGCGGTGGCATACAATGAGCAGCAAGCGGATGAGATTGTCTTTCTTGATATCACGGCTTCTTCAGACGGACGGGATACTATGGTGGATGTGGTCAGGGAGACGGCATCAAAGTGCTTCGTCCCGCTCACAGTGGGTGGAGGAATTCGAACTGTCGATGATATGAGCCGGATGCTTCTGGCGGGTGCGGACAAGGTGGGAGTGAATACGGCGGCGATTACCCGTCCGGAGGTTGTTGACGAAGGGGCAAAGGCATTCGGAAATCAATGCATCGTAGTAGCGATCGATGCCAAGCGGCAAGGTCCCGGAAAGTGGGGTGTCTATACTCACGGTGGGAGGAATCCTGTCGAAGGATTGGATGCCATCGAGTGGGCCAAGGAAGTCTATAACCGGGGAGCAGGTGAGATATTGCTGACTAGTATGGATGCCGATGGCACTAAAGATGGTTATGACATTGAGCTTACGAAAGCCATTAGCGAGGCGGTCGGTATCCCAGTGATTGCGAGTGGTGGAGCGGGTAATTTGGGGCACATGGTGGATGTTCTCGAGCACGGGAAAGCAGATGCTGTTCTCGCAGCGAGTATCTTCCACTTCGGGCAACATACCGTGCCGGAAGCGAAGGAATTTTTTAAGGGACGGGGCGTCCCTGTTCGTCCCATGGTAAGCTAAAGACTTACCTGATGATGACCCGGTAAAAGACCTTGTTCCCTGAACCGAAAACATTGCTGGTGTTGGTTCCGGTGCCGCTTGGGGAGATGTCACTCGGAAAGACATCGGTCCAATTGTCACTTTCCATGCTTGGGCTGGATTGGATCTGGTATGTTTCACCCGCCTTGGAAGGCCAGGAGATATCATAGCGTCCGGGAGTGGTAGCCGGGCTGATGGTTGCAAGGAAGGGTGGTTCAAAAGGAACCACCACGCCGTCTCCGCCAAGGGCCCAGATTCTCATGTTGAAAGCCATGTCGGAACTTCCTCCGGATTGATTGTGCATGCTCACTGAAATTTCCACGGGGACGCCGGCGGGCAGAACGACGTCGGGGGCAGTGGCGTACTGGATGACCTCCTCGGTGTCTCCGGCGGCTCCGGGCAGAGCTGTTGCTTGGGCCACGGTTTGCCAATTTAGGGCGTCGGCAGCCGGATCGACGTTGGATCGGGCGACCTCTACTCCATTTACATAGAAAATGGCACCATCATCAAAGAGCCCTTCGAATCCCAGTCCATCGATTTGATTGTCGGGAGTGAAGGTGGCACGAAGATAGGCAGTGTATCGATTTCCCGATGGCGGTTGTTGGCTCGGATCTGCTGTATTCCAGAGCCCGGTTGCGATATCGAGTCCATTGATGTTGCCGTAGCCCATGGGGGTGGGGGAGGGAACAGTGAAACCCAGTGTGGTCAGGTTTGCGGAAAGATGCCACTTGTCGAAGAATTCGTCATCGATAGTGAGTGGATCAACCGGGACGCCACTGTCGCGGGCAATGAGAGCCCTCCAGTCTGAATCCGGGGTGATCATTTCCGCAGTGGGGTTATGTGGGTCGCGAGAAGGTTTTAGATTGAGGCGATAGGGGCCTTTATTTCCCTCTCCATCGACGGCGATGTAGTAGGTTGTTCCGGGCACGGCATCGAAGTTGAGTCTGGCAAATTCTCCGAAGGGTTCGTGAAGCCTTCTGCTGAAGGCTGAAAAATTAGTGTCAGAATACCGACTGAGAAGGTTGAGATTCTGGACGTCGGTACCCGTGTAGACGGCGACGACAGCGTCAAGGCCGGAAGGGACACCTTCGTAGTCGACGAGGACCTCGATGCGGTGGGCTTCGGTGACAGTCACAGCGTACCATTGTGAGGCGACGGCTGGCCTGAGAAGGTCGTCGAGAGCGCCGTGGTTTGGTTCTCCGACTTCGCGGGAAGCATTAGTGGTGTTTCCCATGAAGTCGCGATCAGTTCCGGTGTAGGCAATAGGCTCTGCATCGACAAAGTTGTCGTTGGCGATGAGAGGAGAAATCATTAGGACTGAAGTCAATATGGCGTTCAGTTTCATGGCATATTTTTAGTTTTTGATTTCATTCATCTTGTTGTTGTCTGCAGGCAGGATGCGGTAATGGGATAGGCTCCCCCTGGGTAGATGGAGTCGGCAGAGTCGCCGTTCTTGGGACCTTTCGTATCACCAAGAGAGGGTAAAGTTACCCAAAGAAGGATAGGTGTCTTCATGAGAGTATTTTTTAAAATTGGCAAACTCGTCGCCTTAAAATAATGCAATGGGAGGAACTCAAGTCAAGATTCCTCGTAATTTACTCTCCCCACCGGCGGAAAGAGGGTGTTGAATCCGGACATGGTAATGATTGGTGACCTCCTTGCTTCATCGGCGGAAAAAGTGCATCTTTGTGACTCTGGCGAAGTAGGAAAGGAGGTCGTGTCAGAACTGCAACGAAATGGTGTCGAAGTGATTGAAAAGGCCCAGGAGGAGGCACGGTGTGATCGGGGCACTGGAAACCACGCTTTGAGGATATGACCGAGGTGGTGGGGTTTGGGCTCGCGGGTGCCTGTGTGGCTTTGCAGTTGCAGGCGCACGGGAAGAAGGTCCGGGTGGTTGATGATGGCCGTGGCGGAAGTAGCGCGGTGGCTGCGGGATTGGTGAACCCGGTGGCGGGTCCGAATTTTGAACCCAGCTGGGAAGTGGCGGAGGCCTGGGCGGTGGCCTTGCCATTTTATCGGGAGCTGGAAAAGCTCACGGGGCAATCCTTTTATCACGATGTCCCCATTTTAAGATTGTGGCGCGATGAAAAAGATCGAGCCAAGTTCGTTCGGAAGCAGGAGCGGCTTGAGCCGTGGATTGATCAGGTGACGAATGAGGGGGTGACCTGGACGGGGGGGGGATGGATGGATACGCGGTCCTTTCTCAAGGTCGCTAAAGACGTTTTCCTTGGTCGAGGCGGTGAGTGGAGCAGGAACACAGAAGGAGGAACCCAAATTCGATGCACCGGCGCGGCGGGATTGATTGCTCGGGAATTTCCAGAAGTGGAACATCGGAGTGCCAAAGGAGAAATTCTTACCGTTCATGTTCCGGGTTGGCATGAATCGCGAATTTTGAACCGGAGTGGCTGGGTCATTCCGATCCGGGAAGACCGGTATCGCGTTGGGGCAACCTACGAATGGGATAATTTGGAAAGCGGCCCGACTCCAGAGGGAAGAGAAAAGATCGAGCGGCTTTTGGGGACGTTTACGGCTAGGGATTTTCAGGTGATCGATCATCAGGCGGGAATTCGCCCGATCATCAATCGCAGTAAGCCGGTGGTGAAGTATCATCCTGAGATGGGATGGATGGTTAATGGCTTGGGTTCCAAAGGTGTGATTTACGCTCCCCGGGTGGGGCTGGAGATGGTGGCACGGGAAGTTTGATTTATCGGCTCGGTTAGTATTAGCTGGGTGGGACGATGGCCGGAAGTAAGAGTGAGTTGGAGCAATGGGCGACCGATGTGATTTTCGGGAGGATCCGGGGCTTCTTTCCGTCGATGATGAGGCTTGTTTTGCGCGGCTTATCCTGGGTGTATCGTTTTGGAGTCAAAGTGCGGCTTCGTTTGTTTCGGAAGGGGTGGAAAGAACAAACCAATCTCGGAACGATGGTGGTTAGTATTGGAAACCTGACCGTAGGAGGAACCGGGAAGACCCCGGTCGTGGAAAGATTTGCCCGCGAACTTACGGCAAGAGGGCGGACGGTCGCTATTCTCAGCCGGGGTTATAAGAGTGCTGATTTAAAAAAACCACAGCGGTGGACCAATCCTGTGAGCGGAGAGCAGGTTACCAGTCCGCCCAAGATCGTTAGTGATGGTCGGGAGGTTTTGCTGGATGCAAAATATGCCGGGGATGAGCCCTTCATGCTGGCGAAAAATCTTCCGGGTGTTGCTGTAGTGGTGGATCGAAACCGGGTGAGAGCAGGCCGATTTGCGGTGAAGGAATTAGGAGCTGATACCTTATTGCTGGATGATGGTCTGCAGTATCTTGATCTGGCTCATAGCCTTGATGTGGTCTTGGTTGATCAGGATGCACCATTTGGAAATGAATATATTCTACCGCGCGGAACATTGCGCGAACCTCCACGCAATTTGAAAAGAGCGGACTACGTATTCATCACGAAGTGTGACGGGGAACCCAAGGACGCCCTGATCAAAAGAATCAGGCGATACAATAAGAATGCCGAGATAATGCAGTGCACCCACGGTCCGAAACATTTGCATGGCGTCTTCCATGATGATGAGCAGTCGTTGGACTTTCTGAAGGGGAAATATATCGGCGCTATTTCGGGGATCGCTCGTCCGGAAAGTTTTGACGGCTTGTTAAAGAAGCTCGGCGGAAAGGTTCTCTTTCACACGACTTTTGCGGATCATCATGCGTTCACTTCCAAGGAAATCGAGCCCTTCATGTATCGTTGCCTGACCCGTGGCGTGGATATGATTGTCACTACGGAAAAAGACGCGGTGCGTTTTCCCCGTCCGGAGGAATTGGATATCCCGATCTATTATCTGCGGATTGAGGTGAAAATCCTTGAAGGAGAAGAAGTATGGGAGCGCTGTCTGGAACGCATTTGCGAGAAGGTTGAACGGGCTCCGGAGGACTGGGCGGAGGAGCGCCTTTTACGGGCGGAGTAGATTTTGGTGGAGTGATGGAATGATCCGTGGTCCATTGCTTCTGTGCTTGATCAACTCTCAAGACCGCTTCGCGATCTTCGTCTGTCATTGACAGATCGATGCAATTTTCGATGCCGCTATTGTATGCCCGTCGAGGTTTTTGGGCCGGGTTATGCCTTTCTTCCCAAGTCGGAAGTGCTGACATTCGGAGAAATGGTCCGAACAGTGCAAGCGTCAGTTGAGTTGGGTGTGAAGAAAGTGAGATTAACGGGGGGTGAACCCCTCATGAGGCGGGGTGTCGAAGATTTGGTGGCCCGTATCGCGGCGGTGGCCGGAGTAGAGGATGTTGCGATGACGACGAATGGAATTCTACTCAATCATCATGCTGGGAATTTAAAATTGGCGGGATTGAATCGGGTGACGGTGAGTCTGGATGCGCTCGACAGTGGGATTTTTTCTACGATGAATGGAGTCGGGGCGAAAGTTGAGCGGGTCTTGGCGGGTATCGAAACAGCCCTGCATCATGGTTTGCAGGTGAAGGTGAACATGGTGGTGCAGCGGGGAGTGAACGAGACGGAGATTTTGCCCTTACTGAAGTGGTGTCGAGAGAAGAAGGTGACCTTGCGATTTATCGAATTCATGGATGTGGGTGAATCAAATGGCTGGGTGAAGGATCAGGTTGTGCCTGCTGCTGAGATTTTGAACATTGTTTCCTCGGAGTTCCCCAGCGAAGTGGTTGCTCCCGAATATCCAGGGGAGGTTGCCAGACGATGGTGCTTTGAGGATGGCGAAGGTGAATTCGGAATTATCTCCTCGGTGACCCAGCCATTTTGCAGCGGTTGTACGCGCTTGAGAGTGTCGGCTGAGGGGAAGGCTTTTACCTGTTTGTTTTCCGCTCAAGGTGCTGACTTAAAGAAGGTGCTCCGTGAATGCGGAAACGAGAGTGAGGTTGTTGATTTCTTGCGTGGGCTTTGGACCAGCAGGAAGGATCGATATTCCGAGGAGAGGGGACTGGTGGATCGGCCGAAAGCCGAGATGAGTTATCTTGGGGGATAAAAAAACTTTAGGGAGTGGGAGCTTCTTGAAATGCGGCTGTAAAAAGAGTCCGGCTTACAGTTTGGCTTTCACCTGCTTGTAGCGTTTCCGGAGGTCGTCGAGTTTTACTTCGGTGGATGCAATTTCGTTGAGGAGTTTTTCGAGCTCGTGAACGGTTTTGAGTTCTTTCGAACCACCTTTGAATGTCGTAGGGGCGGAAGCGCCGCCGACTTTCTTTTTCCATGCGACGATTGTGGCGGCGGTTACCTTAAACTTTTTTACAGCTTTGGTTTGTCCACCACGACCTTGGGCGACGATGTAATCAAGAATCTCTTTCTTCTTCTCGTCGGTGTAGCGCTTTGCTTTTGCTTTCGATTTTGCTTTAGCCATCTCCAACGGTTAGATTTAGGGCGTTGATGGTCAATGTTAAAAACGGGATTACTATTGCTTAATCCCTCTATTAAAGGAGATTTCTTTTAGTTCTAAGTTACTTTAAATTTATTGTTCGGCTCGCATGTCGTAACAGATAAGTCTGCGATTACTTTCGTCGAAGCCCGGGGTGTTTTGTACGATATAGAGAAGGCCCCGGTGAATTACGGGTGGGGTCCAGGTTTCTCGGGCATAAAAGAAACGCGTTCTTTGGAGGATTTCAGGCTTTTCAGGTGTGAGTGAGAGTTCGGCGAAACTTCCGTCTTCTCCGAGCGCGAAGGTCCGTTTTCCACATTGTAAAAAGGAACCACGGAAAAGCCCGGTGACACGGTTATTCTCTTTCCACCGCATGTCATCTTCCCAGGTAATTTTTCCTGTCTCTAAGTTGATGGCCTTGAATTGGGTGTCAGGAATATTTCGGCCCGCGAATCCATACAGGTGTCCATCGATCAATTGAGGGGTCATCATGTGCATGCCAAAGTATCGCTCCGTCCAAATGGGTTTAGCTTGAAACTTTTCATCTATTTGCAAAAGGACACCTCCCTTTTGATAGCAGTCGGAAATGAAGATTTTATTGTTGGGGAGCACCAGTGGCGTGGAGGCGAGAACCGATTCATATATGTCCGCCCGCCACGGGAATCGGCAATGAAGTTTTCCGGTTTTTGGGTCAAGTAGAAGGAGTCCGCCATGAGTCGGCTTGCTTTCTCCCGCCGCGATGACGATGGCGACATCCTTGCCGTGGAGTTTTGCCATGATTGGTGAAGCGTAGGATGCTCCCCAGGAATCTTCGTGAGTCCAAACCGTTTTGCCGTTTTTTAAACTCACGCCAATTACGGAACTTCCGGAAGATTCCTTCTCTTTCCCCCCGGTATTCAGTATGAGTAGATCGCCGTGGATCATGGGGTTGGGTCCATAGCCAAAGAAGTATTGCGGAATGGAAAGTTCGGTTTTGAGATCGCGTTTCCAGATGACTTTTCCTGAATCGAGGTCAAGGCAATGGAGTTTGGCGGTCACACCAATGAGGTAGATTTTTCCTTTGTGTATTACCGGGCTGGAACGAGGGCCGGAAGAGAATCCGTAGCGGTCCCGGTATTTGATAGGATAAGAGAAGGTCCAAAGTCGTTTCCCGGTTTCAGGGTGATGGCAGTCGAGGGTTTCTGCCGATTTGACAGCGTGAAAGTGGAGGAGCTTCCCGTCCGCAAGAATGGGGGATGCGTAGGATTCGCCGCGTGCCAGCTCAAAGACTGGTTTCAGTCCGGTTTCCGGGAACTTCTTGAGGAGTGGCCCTTCCGGAGATGTGCAATTGTCGTTGGGGCCAAATACGCGGGGCCATTCGGAGACTTTGGCGTCTTTGGAGAGGGGCCTCGGTGCAGCGTGAAATTTCTCAGGAAACTCCTTGGCTGTGAGAGCCAAAGGAAGGATTGCCAGCGCGATTGATTTCATCATGGCCGGAGTCTAGCCGATGAGGGGGGGCTTGGTCTCTCAAAAAGTATCGTTCTGCTATCGGGGGAAACCCGGTCGGAACTGAGCTTTCGTGCTTCCCTCACAGGGGAATCCCATTTTTATTGGCGGGGATGAGACTATTTTTGACAATCGCGATTGGGGCGTTGACTGCTTGTGCAGCGGCGGCAGAAGAAAAGTGGCTTTCTTTCAAGGGAAATGAAGGACCGGGAAAAGGGAAGCACATCGTGTTGGTTTCGGGTGACGAGGAGTATCGCTCCGAAGAGACGATGCCGATGTTGGCCAAGATTCTATCCCATCGCCACGGCTTTGATTGCACCGTGCTGTTTTCCTGGAGCAAGGATGGGAAATACATTGATCCTAATAATGCCGGTGGCGTTCGTGGATGGGATCAGTTGGCTAAGGCTGATCTGATGATCATTGGAACGCGTATGCGGACCGTCACTCCGGAAGATGCCAAGTACATGACCGATTTCTTGAACACCGGGAAGCCGGTCGTGGGATACCGGACCTCGACTCATGCCTTCAAAGGGAGCTGGAAATTTGACACTATTTCAGGAAATGATTGGGGGATTAAGATTGTCGGTGAAAGATGGGTGAATCATCACGGAAAACACAAAGGGCAGGGCGCGCGTGGCGTGATCGAGCCTGCGAACAAGGATCACGCGATCTTGAATTCGGTGAAGGACGTTTTCGGTCCCAGTGATGTTTATGGGGTGAAGAATCTTATCGATGCGGATACCGTTCTTCTTCGTGGAGCAGTGACGGAAACACTCGATCCGGCGTCCAAGAATGTCAGCGGCAAGCAAAACGAACCTATGATGGCTTTGGCCTGGTTGCATCCATATACGGCTCCAAATGGCACGACCAAGGGGCAGGCTTTCTGCACTACAATGGGAGCGTCAGTGGATTTTCTTAGCGAAGACCTTCGTCGTATCGTCGTGAATGCGTCTTATCACCTCCTCGGCTTGAAGGTGCTTGATAAAGCGGACGTCGATTACGTGGATCCTTTCTTTCCGAGCTTTTACGGTTTTTGGAATGGTAAGAATGCTAAAATCTGGAGTGAGCGGAAGATGGTTCCTGCTGACTTTGGCTTGGGGAAAACTCCGCACGTGACTTCTCCTCCGGGGACTCCTGATTGGCCCCATATGCCAATAAAAAAGTAGGGATGATGGATTGGCAGGCCTACCTCTCGGACTGGAAGAACATTGCGGAGGAGCAGGGTTTTAAGACCCGTAAATTGATCGAGGTAGGCGGTTGCTCGGTGTGGGCCTCTGAGAAAGGGGATCCCTCGCTTCCGACGGTTTATCTTTCCTCGGGCGTCCATGGAGATGAGCCATCCGGGCCGCAGGCTTTGTTGAATTTGCTGAGGGACGGTTTTTTCGGTGAAGAGTATCACTGGTTGATTTGCCCCGCGTTGAATCCGACGGGATTGCAAGTAGGGACAAGGGAAAATGCCGAAGGCGTGGATCTCAATCGCGACTATTTGATGTGTGAGGCTGAAGAGGTTTGTGCGCACATCGAGTGGTTGAAGAGTCAAAAAGTACCCGATTTATTTCTATCGCTTCACGAAGACTGGGAGAGCAGTGGATTCTATTATTACGAAATCAATTGCGGAGGAAAGGGAGCAGGTTATCAGGATATTCTGTCGGCGGCATCGGCCTATTTTTCGCCGGAGCCTGAATTGATGATCGATGATCATCTTGTGACCGAGAGAGGATGGATTTTTCATTCCGAGGATCCGGATCTTCCGGAAGGATGGCCCGAGGCGATCTATCTCGCCAAGATGGGGTGCCCGGTTTCGCTGACTTTTGAGACGCCGAGTAGCGCTGATTTGAGTGATCGCATGGCTTGTCACCAGGCGGTGGTGAAGGAAGCGATTGTCAGAATTCCGTAGGGTTATAATTTCTGAGCACTTCTGCACTTGCGGGGGAAAGGGATTCTCGTAATTCTAGCGGCATGTCATCCGAAGAAAATGTTGTCTGGAAAGGTCGTTCTAATCAGGTTGTGAATTTTTGGCCTCTTGTGACCGGTGCTCTGATTGCGATCGCTTTAATCGTAGGCGCTTTTTACAGCAGCGGTTGGGTCGCGGCGGGCGCGATCATTCCTTTGGTTTATTGCGGATGGATTTGGCTGCAAACCAAGTGCAAGGTGTTCGAATTGACCAGTGAGCGGATTCGTATTTATCAGGGTGTTTTCAATCAGGATATTGATGAGGTGGAACTGTATCGCGTTAAGGATACCCGAATTATCAAGCCATTCTGGTTTCGGATTTTCGGCCTCTCTACGATTGTGTTGAATACCTCCGACCGCACTTGTCCGATAGTTGAAATCAAGGCCGTCAAAGATGGACCTGGAATTCGGGAGAAGCTGCGGAAGCAAGTCGAGATGCTACGAGACAAGAAGCGCGTCCGCGAAGTCGACTTCGAAGGAAGCGACGGAGACGAGATGGAATTCGAAGGAGACGAGATGTAACCCCGTCCTGGTTAAGCGTTCGGCAGGGTGAAGCCCTTGCGGCAGTGCTCACGGTCCAACTGATTGGCTGCTGCCGAAAATTCACCGGTGAGCTTTTTGTCATCGCTGGTCAATGAGACGCCGAGCATAGGTATGGCGTCACTCAGGCCGTTGACGGCGAGGTGCTCGGACATACGCTGGATGGCGTCCCTGACGTCGGAGTTTGTTTGCAGGGCGCCTTTGATTTTTTCCTGAGAGAAGGGTTTGCCGAGAGTTAGGGCGTGAGTTCCCATGTGAGCGATGGCTGATGAATAGTGTCAATTTTTTGCCGTGTGTAGCTGGCTCTGTTTTCCACTGAGGCAGGCAGACGCGATAATCGCGATCGAGACAAGAAGGGAACGTCGGTGCATGTTAAGCGAGGACCCGCTTGGGATCATTCTTCCGCACGTGGTCTCAGGTGGTTCTGTCGTCTCTGTTCTCGCAGAAAAGATGAAGTCTTGATTTAACCAATCAGGCTGAGGGGAGGATTCTAAGATCCGCTACGATCTGTCCGCCAATGAGGTCTTCCTGAATGATGCGCTCTAGATTCTGCGGGGTGCATGAGTGATACCAGGTGGCCTCGGGGTAGATCACAGCGACTGGGCCCTGCATACAGATGCGGAGGCAGTCGGCTTTCGAGCGGTGGATCAAGGGTTGTGGGCCGCAGAGTTTGAGTTCCTTGAGCCGGTTTTTGAGAAATTGCCAGGAAGCCATGCCTTCATCAGCGGCGCAGCACTTCGCTTCGGTGGGAGTGGCGCACAGGAAAATATGACGTTTGTATTTTCCGAGGTTGAGTGCCTTGGCAGTCGATACGAGCAGATCACTCATTTTTCTTGGGTTTTTCTTTAGCCTTGTTTTTTTCGCCTTCCTTCGGCTTTTCTTCCTCTTTCTTTTTCTCGGTGGGCAGGGGAACCTTTACTCCATTGAGAATCTTGTGAAGAAGAATGTCGTCTTCGGCTAGGGATGCGGTTTCAAGTTTGAAGGCGAGGCCAAGAACTTGGTTGCCTTTTTTGAAGGCTTGGCGTGATGCCTCGTCAAGGAGTTCAGAATAATCACGAACAGCTTCCTCAAAATCTTCTTCGTAGGATTCCCAAAGGTCATTTGCGTCGGTCTGGGCATCATCAAAGTAACGTTTGATTTTTTTCGGAGTTTTCGCGGGGATTTCTTCGGGGAGCCAATACTCTCCCTCCATTGCCTTGAGCTGTGCGATCAGGAATTGTTGTTGATCCGGAGTGAGTCGATCATCGAGGTTGATGACTTCCGAGTTCGATTTTTTGACGAAGTCATCTATGATATCGTCATACTTTTTCCGAAAGCGACCATAGTGTTTTCCGTGTTTGTTGATGATGTCCATCCGGACTTCCGCAAAGGCTTTTTCGAGAGCGGTGGGTTCATCTTCGGGGGCTTTGGCGACGGCGGAGAAGTTGCGTTGAGACGGGTGGGACCATTCGATAAGGAGGAAATTGACCGGCTTCTGAGTCCCACTTTCGTCATTAGCGCCGACTTCTCCGTCCATTTTTCTGATTACCAAGAATTCTTCTCCCTCGCCAAAGTTGTCTGGCTGTCCAGGTAGCCAGTTGAGAAAGTCGAAGCTTTCTCTGGTGACGTTCTCCCATTCGTCCTCGCTATTTTTGCGACCACCAATCCAGCACGATTTTTGCTTCTTGAGGACTCCCTGAAGGAGTCTGTGGGTATAGGCCATCTCTTTTTCATTGGACATGACAGCGAGGTGTCCCCCGCCTGAAATTGCAAGGTTCGACGCTTCGCCCCATTTCATGGCTCTGCGAACAAGGAGAAACCGGGAGCCTCCGACATTGGCAGTGCCAGCTGGGAAGATAGGAGCGCGTTTTTCGTTCAGGGCGGCGGCGGTTCGAGCGAGTTGGGATTCGAGGGAGGAGGGGGTCGTTCCGTCGAGTTTCCATTCGAGAATGAAGGGGAGTTTGAGCGAAGCCGGGTGGTCTTCGAGGAGGGGAGCGCTCTCCGAGAGCGCGGCGAAATTCTCGCCATCAGGGGTGGTGGTTGTTTTGTTATCCGGCCCTCCTTCGGTCCATACAGAAGGGGCGACCGCTGTGCCATCCTGCCAGTGCCATTTCCCTTCAGTTCCCGAATCAGAGGCCCCTACCCAGATGGCCGATTGTTCTTTGAATGATTCGCGAGCCCACTTGAGGGTTTCGGGATTGGGGAAGAGGGCGAGGCTGGCTCCAAAGGTGGATGAGAGTTTGTTTGCTTCGTGCCAGGTAACCGGGAGCTCGGTGTAGAAGTAAGCCGAGCCATTGTGCTTTTGAGTAAAGGGTGGGAATTCTCCCCGCTTACCGGCAAGGAGGTCTTCCTTGAGGCGCTGGAGAGCTTGTAGAGGTGTTTCTTTAACGACGACTTTCTCAGGTTTCTTCGGAGCATCCTTTTTGGGCCGCTTCGGCTTCACCTTGGGTGGGTCAGGCGTAGGTTTTGGGGGTGTCTTGGCGACGACCTTTTTGGGAGTGTCTTTCTCTTTTTTCTTCGAGTTATCAATGACGGGAATGTTAGGGTCCCCGGCTTTGTTGAAAAAGGTGAAGTAGGCGAAGGTTCCTCCTCCGCCCAGAATAAGGAGGGTGAGGAGGAGAGGGAGGAAGGAAGATTTCTTGGCGCTGGCGAGGCTGGGGTTTGCCATGATCGGCCTTGGACCGTTATCAGTGGGAGCAGCAAAGCGCGGGCCGGAAAGCTTTGGCGCCAGCTTGTCCAAGGAATCGGCAAGATCCTGGGCATCGTGATACCGAGTTGACGGGTCGGCGTGGGTGGCTTTTTTAAGGATGGCATCGATCCGAGGATCGTTGCCAATGGTCATGCCAGTGGAATCCGCTGCAGGCGGTTGTCCGCTGAGGAGTTCGTAGAGTAAGGCTCCAATTGAGAAGATATCCGATCGTTGGTCGACGGGGTGGTCGTTTTTGTAGACTTCCGGGGCGGTGTAGCCGGGGGTGCCGAAGACAACGCCTCCCGATCGGTCCTGATCCAAGGGGCGGGCGAGTCCGAAATCCCCAATCTTCGGATTGGCTTCGAGATCGAGGAGAATGTTGGCCGGTTTGATGTCCCGGTGGATGATGCCGCCGGCATGTGCATGAGCGAGACCACGGGAGATGGTCGAGACCATTTCAAAAGCCACGAGCGGATCGATGGCCTTTTTGTGAACGGAGTAGTAAAGGGCCTTTCCCTCTACGAATTCCATGACGATGAAGAGCATTCCATCGATGTCACCAAAGTCATACACCCCGATGAGGTTGGGGTGGTTCAGCTTGGCCATGGCCTTGGCCTCGGCTTCGAAGGAGGCCCGGAAGTTTTCATCTTCGCCAAATTCCCGGGGGAGAATTTTAATGGCGACAAGTCGATCGAGTGATCGTTGGGTTGCGCGATACACGGCACCCATTCCTCCTTGCGCAATGAATGCTTCGATCTCGTAGGCCGGAAAAAGGGGAGCCAGCTCCTCGGGAGAGGGAGCGACGAACTCGGCCGGATTGTGAGATGGATCTGACATTTTCAGGAAAGCTTCTACCCGAAAGCGGCGCGATGCGGCCTATTTAGGATAGAATTATGCTATTATTATTAAGACGGGGAAATAGTCTGAATCCTTGCAGAGTTCTTGAAATTAGAGAATTTCGGCGATTTGAACAGCGTTGAGTGCGGCTCCTTTCTTAACTTGATCTCCGACGACCCAGAGGGCGAGAGCGTTGGAGAGGACCTGATCTTCGCGAACCCGTCCAACGAGGCAGTCGTCTTTCCCGGTGGTGTCGAGTGGGACTGGGTAGAGTGACCGGAATGGATCGTCGACGAGTCGTAGTCCGGGGCAGTTTGAGAGTGCTGCGTGGGCCTCGCTGACCGTGGGTTTTTTTTCGAAAATCGCGGTGAGGGAGATCGAGTGTGATCTCATGACGGGGACACGGACGCAGGTGCAGGTTACTTTGAGCCCCGGGAGATCGAGAATCTTACGCCCTTCATGCAGCATTTTTTGCTCTTCTTTTGTGTAGCCACTGTCCTCGAAGGCGTCGACATGGGGGATGACATTGTGGGCAATTTGGTGGGGATAGACCTTCTTTTCTATGGGATTCCCATTGGTGAGAGCCTTGATTTGAGCATCGAGCTCCGCGATTCCCTGGGCGCCACTGCCAGAGACTGCTTGATAGGTGGAGGCGATAATCCCCCTGAGGCCAAAGGCTTTGTGGAGTGGGGCGAGCCCCATTAGCGTGATGATAGTGCTGCAATTCGGGTTGGCGATGATGTTACGCGGATGATTTCGGGCGGCATCGGGATTGATCTCGGGAATGACGAGGGGCACACCTTCGTCCATTCTGAAGGCGGAGGAGTTGTCGATGACGACGCATCCTGCCTTTGCCGCGATGGGGCCGTATTTAAGGGAAATTTCTCCTCCAGCAGAGAAGAGAGCAATGTCGATACCCGCGAAGCTGTCGGCGGTTAGCTCTTTGATAGTGATCTCTTCCCCTCGAAAGGTGAGATTCTGTCCGGCTGATCTGGCTGAGGCTAGAAGAGTAAGATGGGAGAGGGGAAAGTTCCGTTCTTCGAGGCATACAAGCATTTCGCGGCCTACTGCTCCGGTAGCTCCAACGATGGAGACATGAGGCTGGTTGGTCATGGGAAGCGGGAACATAGCGGGACTTTGTCACGATGCAATACTGGGTTCATTGGAACCACGCTTCCTGAAAAAGTAAGAAAAACCTTACTTAACCACTTGCAAGCCCTTAGGACTTTAGTATTCTCGCCTCCAAGTTGGACGGAAAGCGTTTGTGCTTTCTGAGCCCTTCTTCGAGTTTTGCGGTGATTTGCTCCTTCGGAGGTAATTGGCTGTAGATCTCAAAAACCAACCAAAACAGAAAAAGAAAATATGAAAATTGCAACCGTCCTCGGTCTCGTCGCAGCTCTTGCTGGTTTCTCACTGTCCTCTTGCGGCAGCACTCCTGAGCCAGCACCAGTGCCTGCTCCCGTTGAAATTCCTGCTAAGTAATTTCGACAGACCTGAAAAAAGGTTTCGCTCGGAGAGTTCGACTTGACGTTGTCTCTCCGGGCCAATTCTGTTCACAGTCACACCAAATTCTATACTATGAAATTTTTTAAGTTTATTGCTCTTTCCGCTTTCGCGATTGGATCACTCGGTCTCAGCTCATGTGGATGTGCCACTGGTGAAGAGGCTGTTCCTTCTCTCCAGTCTCTTCCCAAGTTCAAGGAGCTACCTGTGCTCAAGGAGCTTCCTGTTACTGACGAGAAGTAATTGGACACCTCAGGGGCGAAATTATTTTCCAAGAGCCGCGATTTCGATCGCGGCTCTTTTTTTTGAGTGCAAAGAGAACTTCCCATTGAATTCATTCGGGCCTAGATTGTTGGATAACAGATGAATAAGAAATTTTTAATCCACATGATGATCTTGTTGGTCATGATCATAGTCACCATTGGCTCGTGGGCCCGAGCAAATGCCAAGGCTGAACAGGCAAAGAAGGATGCGGAAGAGGTCTTTGTGAATGACGATTATGCCGAGACCTACATCGGTGATGAGGCTGACCGGACGGGGAATGTCATGATCGCGACAGCATTACCCTTCATGATCACAGTGCTGTATGCCGGTATCTTAGGGGTGACCTATTTTTTGCCTGCAGCAGTAGAAAAGGTCTCGGAAGAAGTATACGGTTCGACGGAAGAGATCGACGAGGATGGGATGCATGATGCGCGGGCCGCATTTGCGAAAGGAGAATATACCGAAGCCATCCGGCTTTATCGGGAGGTCTGGGAGCAGGATAAGGCTAATCGGTTTCCCATCGTGGAAGTCGCCAAGATTCAGCACGATAATTTGGAGAGTCCGTCTCTGGCAGTTGATACCTTGAGAGAAGCTCTTGAGTCGAATGATTGGCGTGAGAATGATGCTGCTTTCTTCATGTTCCGGATTGCCGATATTTACGAACATGATTTGGAGCAGCATGAGGGGGCGATTCAAATTCTTCGGCAGGTGATCGAAGAATTACCCGGTGGAAGGCATGCCGCCAATGCTACTCATAAGCTAAGGGAACTGGGTGCGATTTAGAGCGAGAACCGGTGTCTTGGTTATTGAAAAAATGGCAGAACTTTATTGTTCTGGCTCCTTTGGCCTCTCTGGCATTTGCCTCGCTCTCAGGTGTGCTTTTTTCCGAATCAGTGGTGTGGGCACTCGGGCTTCTTGGGCTAGCCCTGTTGCTTTCCCGACCTGATTGGAAATGGAGGATGCTGGTAGTTTGTCTGGTTGTTTGTGTGGCGTGGCGAACCGAAGTGATTGAATCTCGGCTGGCAGAAAGTCACGGGCAATCGGGAAGCGAGTTTGTTGAGGGAACTCTCACCTTGGGGCGGGTCGACGCTGTCTTTGAAAGCCAACGGTCCGGGCGGCTTGAGATGAATAGTGGTGAGGTCCGCAAAGTGATGGTGATGCGTGCCTCGGAGTATCGTGCAGGCGAGATTCTTGAGGTGAGAGGGAAGATGTTCTCTCCCGGAACTCCCAGAAATCCAGGTGAGTTTTCCATGTTGGATTACTGGAAAAACAGATCGATTGAGCGGGGCTTGTCCATCGTCGTTGCTGAGTCCCGGGGGCTCCGTTGGCAATCGGCTCCCGTCCAGTGGGCGGAGAGGTTGAAGTTAAGACTGCAAGAGGGCGTCAGTGCCGGTCTGGAAAATGACTTGGTGGGTCAATCGGTAATTCAAGCGATGGTGTTGGGTGAAAAGCCACCTGCCGATTCCGAAATCAGCGTGGCCTTTCGGGAGAGCGGAGCAATGCATGTTTTTGCCGTGAGTGGTTTGCATGTCACCTTGGTGGGAGCGATCGCCTGGATGGTGTTGATGAATCTCCCCGTTCCCCGGCGGGTGGGGGTAGTTGTGGTGCTTTTGGCGATGGTGTCCTATGCCATGGTCACGGGAGCCCGACCGCCCGCAGTGCGAGCGACCTTGATGGCAATTTGTTTCCTTGGAGCCTTTGTGTTGCGTCGGCGACCTTCTTTGTTCAACGCGCTGGCCTTGAGTTTTGTGTTGGCGGTGATTTGGGATCCAACGCAAGTGAAGCAAATCGGGTTTCAATTGTCGTATGGGGTTCTGATGGCGATTGGGGCAGGTGTTGGGGTGGCTTACCGTTTTACGGGGAAGTTCGCCGAGGTGGATTCCTTTTTTCCACTGCGGCTTCTCGATGTTTGGCAGCGGAGGTGGCTGGCAGTGAGGAGATATTTCGCGGCTCTTGGTGCGACTTCGATTGTGGCCTGGCTGGGGTCGTTTCCCTTTATGCTTTGGCATTTTGGAATTGTTACTCCGGTCTCGGTGCTCGCGAGTCTTGCCTTAATCCCTCTCACCACCGTGATTCTGGGGTTGGCTTTTACGGGTTCTTTTCTGGGTGTGTTTTGGCCGGAGTTGGGAATGCTCTCGAATCGACTTAATGGCGCGATTGCTCGTACGGCATACTATACGGCGGATGGTTTTGCTTCCGTGCCCATGGGGCATTGGAAGGCAAGGCGGGGGAGCGGTGCGGATTGGGTGGTGTTGGATCCGGCGGATGGCGGAGCGGCGTCCTATCTGGATGTGGGGGGAGGCGTGATGATCGATGTCGGAAGTGAGAAATTCTATCGCCATACTCTGCGGTCGATTTTAAGAAAATGGGGTGCGGAGGTGGAGGTGCTAGCCTTGAGTCATCCTGATGGAAATCACGTTGGAGGAGCTCATCTCTTGATGCAACAGGGGGACTTGAGGAACGCGATTATTCCAACGATGAAAGCTCAAAGTCCCAGCTACCGGGATTTCACCTCAGGAGCTGAAGACCATGGTTGTGAGATTCTTGTGGGGACCCGCGGCGAGCGCTACCAATTGGGTGGGGATGTTTGGCTGGAGGTGATTCGAGAGGGGTTGTCGCAAGATCGTGGGATTGCAGACAACCGCACCATGGTGATGCGGGTGCATTGGAAAGGCTGGCGTGTCCTGCTGCTAGGGGACTTGGGTTTGGAAGATGAATTGGCGTTGTTGGAGGGAGAATATGATTTGGCAGCCGATGTCATTCTTCTTGGGAGGCATCATCATGGAAATTCGATCAATATGCCTTTTTTGAAAGCAACTGGTGCTAAAGCGGTCATCACGAGTGCGGCGAACTATCCGCCTTTTGAAAAGCCTCCCCAGAATTGGATTCAAACGATGGAGCGGAACGGAATAGAGATCTTCAATCAGGCCGAGACGGGTGCTGTCTTAATGGATTTTGGAGAGAATGATTTGGAACTCAGAGCCTTCCTTGAGGAAGAGAAAAAGCTGATTCTCGAGCGTTAAAGATAACGTCGTTCGACCCGTGGCGTGATTTGGGTGAGAAGCTCCCAGGGAATGGATCCAGCTTTGAACGCGAGATCTGACACGAGAAGGTCGGCACCAAAGAGGATCGCTTCATCGCCGGGTTGGCATTCGGAAAGTTCGGTAACATCGACGATGATTTGGTCCATCGTCACTCGGCCGAGAAGTGGACAGAGCGTCCCGTTTATGAGGACCTTGGTTCCTTTTTCGGAGAGTGAGCGAGGGTAGCCATCGCCATACCCGATCCCAAGAACAGCCGCCTTGGTGTCGCGGGTGAGCAAGGTTCGCCCGTACGAGACACCATGACCTTTGGGGAGTTCGTTGATCACCGAGATGCGTGTTTTGAGCGACATCACGGGCTTGAGTTGTTCTTGCTCATCCGGAAAGGGCGAGATTCCATAGAGCAGTAGGCCGGGGCGCACGAGGTTGCTTGTTGTGCTGCGGTATTTCATCAGCCCGGCGGAATTGCTGATGTGGATGTGAAAAGGGGAATGATCCTGTGGGATGGTGGCAGCAATTTTATCGTAGAGAGCGATCTGTTGACGCGTGAAGGTTTCGTCTTCATCTGCGACCGGAAGATGGGAGCCGATGCCGGTGAGCTTGATTCCGGGGGATGATTTTATGGCGACAAGGGCTTCTGGGATTTGGTCGGGCAAAAAGCCGCCCCGGCCCATTCCGGTATCCAAAGCAAGGTGGGCGGAAATTGGTTTTGCCCTCCCGAGTTGATTAAAGTGGGCGATTTCGTCGAGAGAGCAGAGGCAGGGTGTCCATCCGTTTTCGGCAATTTCAGCGCGTTCTGCCGGGAGGGTCGCGCCGAGGATATAAGGCGTGGTTTTGATGCCTGCGCGGGCGAGTCGGCGGGCCTCGCCGGCATTGGCGACGCCGAGAAATGGCAGGCCGCAACCGTCGAGAGTGCGGGCGGTTTCCTCCAGACCGTGGCCGTAGGCGCCGGCTTTGATCACCGCCATGACCTCCTTGCCACAGAGCTTGCGGGCAACGGCGAGATTGTGAAGGAGGGCGCTCAGGTCGATTTCGGCCCAAGCGCGTGGTGGTGATTCGGTCACGGGGAGAGAATATAGGGAATTTTGGATTTAGAAATTCCGAATTCCTCCGTTCTTCCATGGTCGGGCAAGTAGGTGGATACGAAAAATTAGGGTCTTTTTACCTGGGCAAGGAAGATGACACCGAGAAAAGCGAGGTCACGGAAGATTTGCTTCTCTGCGACTCAAAGGACCTCGTTACGCAAGGGGGTGGTGCTGGGAATGACCGGTTCAGGAGAGACCGGGCTATGTATCGGTCTGCCCGAAGAGGCGATTATGGATAATATTCCGGCGATTGTGGTCGATCCCAAGGGGGGTATTTCCAATCTCCAACTGACTTTTCCGGAGTTTCGGGGGAGGGTTTTCGCCCATAGACCAATGAAGGCGATGTGTGGAAGAAGGGGGCGACGGATTCGCTGAGAAGACAGCGAAGATATGGGAGTGGATGCCGATCCAATTCAATCTCCCGAAGCGTCCGATCAACAGCGCGACGCGCGCGATGAAACAGCGGCGGCTTGTGATGATTGCCAGGAATAAGGTGGAAAATTACGAGCGTGATTTGCAAGAGTTGGAAGATGAATCGGGGCAAGAGATTTTCTAGTTAGAAGAGAAGTTAGACGCTACACGAATAGCCCTTGAACCGGAACCCATCAAGCCCTACAAAAAAGACGTCGACGTTCGCGCGATGTCATTGCTTTGGCTTCCCTACAACGATAACGGTCAACCTGTTTGGTAAACAATGAGTCTTGCTGAGTTAAATTACACCACCGAGGAGGAGGTCATGTTTTTCGATACCGACTGTGGTGGCGTAGTTCACAATATCGCCTACTTGCGCATGATTGAAACCTGTCGCACCAAATTGGCAGGCCTGATGGGGATGGACCTTCCTACAATGGCGGAGACGCAATTGTATCCGGTGGTTGTTCGGACTGAGATTGATTACCGCGCTTCGGCGAAGCTGGGTGATCAATTGGAAATCAACGGCCACGTAACGGAATTCGA
>JAQWZU010000175.1 GCA_029253285.1 Akkermansiaceae bacterium
TGGCCGCGGCTGGTCCAACAACAACCGTCATAGTTATTACGATTCGCTTACCGTTGAAAAGCTCGTGACAAGTCTCTCCAACTGGTCTCCTACCGTCCGCGAGCGCGCAGCAATGGCTCTGGGCAAGAAGAAGGGCAATCCCACTCCTGAGCTCATCAAGTTGCTCCAATCCTCAAACCTGTATTCCCAATACGGTGCCTGTCAGGCTCTCAAAATGATTCGAGGGCGTGGAGCCGAAGCTGTCCCCGCTCTCCTGGAATCTTTCAAGTCCGAAGACCTTTGGCTTCGAGTTCTTTCCGCCGATGCTCTCGCCGGAATTGGCAAACCAGCCAAGTCAGCCATCCCCATGCTTCTTGCGCGTCTTACCAAAAGCGACCCCAAAAACGACCCGCGCAAAATGGAGCAACGCTACCTCTCTTTCGCTCTCTTCAACCAACGGGGTGGATTGCTCGGACAATCGCTGGAAGGTGTCGATCGTGACCTTCTCTTCACAGCGGTCCGGGCCGGACTCCTGAACGAAGACGGACGGGCACGAAGCAGCTATTCATCGGTCTACCAAAACCTCTCCTACGAAGAACTCAAACCTCTCCTCCCCGCAATTCATGAAGCAATCATCACTCCCGCTCCCAGCGGAATCATGTTTGCCGACGGCATCCAGACAAGCGGCCTGGAACTCTTTGCCAAACACCACATCAGCGAAGGAATTGAACTCCTCGCCGACTATGCCCGCACTCAAAAAAAGCACGCCAGCGAAAAACGTATCGGCACGATCATGAAGATGATCAAATCCTATGGTGCCCACGCCCAACGTGCTCTTCCCCGCCTTGAGAAATCTCTCCACTATATCGAACACGAGGAAAAAGACTTCCCCCGTCGTCTCACCGCCGACAAAGCCCGCATCGTCCGCGAAGCCATCGCCGAGATCAAAGCCTCTACGGAAAAACCAGCGCTGATCTACTTGAATAAGTAGCCACACCGACTGATCGTCCCGCTTCCATGGCAACGCAGCCTCCCAATTTCACCAGTTCAAAAGATCGCCCGCCGAAAGACATCCTCACAAAAGGCATCACTCAAAAAAAAAGTGAGCGCACCGTATCAGACATGAGCGAGTGAGACCAGAATTTCAACGAGCAGCAATTTCTTGGCAAAAGAACAAGGTCCCCATCCAGCATTGGAAAGGGAAAATAGCCTCAAAAACTTTAGAGTCGAATTAATCGGGGGGGAACTGTTAACTTGTAACGTAGCCGTCTCCGATCTGGCTCTCTCACATTTGTCTCACTTACTATGAAGAAGCTCAAGTCGCTCGCTCTCTGCACTCTGTTTGCACCACTGCTGCCAACCTCACTGAATGCTGAACAGATCATTTTCTCCGAGATCATGTATCATCCGTCGGGCACACAGCCCGAGTTTATCGAGATCGAAAACCTCACTTCCACCCCCTTCGATATTGCCAACTGGAAATTCTCCGACGGCATCACCTACGAATTTCCCTCCTTCAATGCCGGAGATAGCCAAGCCTCTTTCCTCCGGCCATTCGAGCGCATCCTTATTAGCCCGGTCTCCGAAGCGACTTTGCGCGCCGCCTATTCGATCCCTGTCACCACCCGTATCTTCGGTCCCTACACCGGTATGTTGAGCAACGGCGGCGAACGCCTTTCCCTCGATGATAAGAACGGCGTCACCAGATCCACGGTGAACTACAGTAACGGGCGTAAGTGGCCGGCGTCAGCAAGCGGTGCCGGGCACAGCCTCGTCGTAATCGACAAAGATCACCTCAACGACGACTACCGCAATTGGACCTCCAGCACCAGCAAGGGCGGCACTCCGGGCGCAGCCGAAATTCTCCAGGCGGAAGAACCGTATCCCAACCCCGAGGTCAATCTCGCCACGGGTATTCCTTTCGTGAACTATGCCGACTCCTGGTCTTACCATGATCAGAATGACAACCTCGGAACGACCTGGAAGGATGTTGGCTACAATTTCAGCACGCATCCCGGTTGGGTCTTGGATGGAGCTGCCGGAAACATTGGCGGACTATACGGATTTGAAACATCAGCGGTGCCCGCACCCGGCATGCGGACTCCATTACTCGACAGCACCGACGCCGACAACCATATCACCTACTACTTCCGCAAGGAATTCACTTACAATGGGAGCACGGACGCCGGTGTTGGTGTTACCATCGACATGATCAACGATGACAGCGCGACCTTCTATCTCAATGGCACGCCGATCGGAGGCCTCGGAATTGCCGCCAACTCCGATTGGAAAGCGCCCGCCAGCCGCACCGTGACAAATGCCACCGAGGAACTTGGAGTAGCGACTACCAACGGCACTAATCTCATTGTTGGAACCAACATCATCTGCGCCGAAGTGCACCAGGTTAACAGCGGAAGTTCCGATTGTGTGTTTGGCACGCGTCTGAGCATTTCCGCTCCGAGTGCGCCGAGTATTGTCATCAACGAAGTCCTGCCCGCTGGTGCCGGCACTGGATTTGTCGAGTTCTTTAATCCGACCGGTAGCGCTATCGACCTTGGCGGCTACTACCTCAGCGACACCCCGGGTAATCTGACCAAATTCCAAATCCCCGGCGTGCTGAACATTCCAGCTTCCGGCCTGGCCTCCGTCGGTTTCACCGAATCAAATCTCACCATCGCAAATCCCACTGTGGTCTACCTCACCGAGCCGAATGGCACCACGGTAGTCAACGCGATCAACACCGCTCTCCCTCTCGACGGACGTTCGCTCGGACGCAATCCAGACGGCGGCGGAAGCTGGTTCCTCTTTGTGAACCCGACCCGCGACAGTGCAAACTCCGGCTCTAATGCCGGAAGCCTTGCCGGCATCCTGACCTTAAGTGAAATCGCGTTCAGTCCCGGCACTAACGTTGCCATCTTTGTTGAGGTCCACAACGCCGGCGATGCTACGCTCAACCTCTCCGGACTATCAGTCGCATCGGCTCTCGATCTCAGCGATAAGGTCGCACTCAGTGGCAACCTCGGAGCAGGCGCCTACACCAGCGTCGATGTGCCTTTTATCGGCAACACCCTCCCGCTCTTCCTGATCGACTCAAACGACAATGTCATCTCGGGCACCACCATCGACCGGCCTTCAAATGGTCGTGATTCCGTGCAAACTTACCCGGCAGGATCATCCGAGTGGTTCTCGACCCCGACAGCTACCCGGGATTCGCTCAACAACCCGTCACGCACCGAGGACATCGTCATTAACGAAATCATGTACGACATTCCCTCGAAGCAACGTCGGGGAGAATATATTGAGCTCTACAACCGCGGAGCCTCAAGCGTCGACCTCTCAGGATGGGACTTTGCCGATGGTATTGATTTCACCTTCCCTCCCGGAACCGCCATTCCCTCCGGCGGCTACCTCGTTGTTGTTTCAGACAGCGCTTACATGTCGGCGACCTACGGAGGGATCCCGATGGTTGGCAATTTTACCGGACAGCTCTCCAACGGCGGTGAGCTGGTGCGTCTCGAAGACTCTTTCGGAAACCTTGTCGACGAGATCCACTATATGCCCAGCGGCGATTGGCCCGAACTCGCGGATGGCGACGGCGCCAGCATGGAATTACGCCACCCCGACATGGACAACAGCATTTCCACGGCCTGGGCGGACAGTGATGAAAGCACCAAGAGCACGATGAAGCGTTACACGGTAAGCGGACAGTATTTGCAGAACAACAGCCGAGGCGGAACCGATGATTACCGGGAACTCCACCTCCACCTTGTCGGCGACGCTTACGTCATTCTGGAAAACATCCAGGTCCGCAAAAACGGCACTGGAACGAATTTCGTCACCAACGGCACTTCACACGCCACCAATGGCTCGAGCGCGAGCGGCTGGCTTTGCCAGGGAACGCACTGGGCGAGCTTTGTTCAATCCGGTCAGCTACACCTTATCTGCGACGGCCATGGCGATCAAAAAGCCAACCGCGCCGAGATCGATATCACCGGGATTGCCGACAACGACCAGCTCACCATCGAATTCGACGCGCGTTGGATTTACGGACGCCCCCGCATGATCGCGCAGACCTGGGACCACTCGGTTGGAAAACCATTCCTTATTGAAATTCCGAACAATCTCGGAACACCGGGAGCCGTTAACTCCCAGCTGGAAACTTCATCCGCTCCCGTCGTTGATCAACTAGCTCACAGCCCGGCAGTGCCCACTTCTTCGGATCCGGTGACCGTCACCGCACGAATCAGCGGGACACCCGCTTCAGTTAATCTCGTCCACCGCCTTGACAACAACAACGCAAATGGCACCTGGCTGAATCTGCCCATGAGCGACGACGGAACCACCGGCGGTGACGATATCGCCGGCGACGGAATCTATTCCGCCATCCTAACACAGTATCAAAGCGACAATGCCATCGTGCAATTCTACGTCGACGCAAGCGGCGCTGGAGCAGTCTCCACAACCCAACCAAAACTCGGACCCAACCGTCCCGCGATGTATGTCGTCGACAACAGCAACATTCCCTCGGACCTGCGCACCCAGCGCTTCGTGATCTCACAGTATGACCGCGACGCCATCGACACCACCGCAAGCGGCGGCTACAGCTCGAAGTACCAATTCGACTTCCCACGCATGTCGAACCACTACTTCAATGCCACCTTCATTTCGAACGAGAACAAAATATTCTACAATGCCGAGATCCGTAAGAGCGGCAGTCCCTTCACGCGATCAAGCGGTAACGGGATCGACCACGGCAAGTGGAAGCTACCGGCCGACCGCTATTTCCGTGACCAGCGCAAACGCGTCATCGATCCGTCCACCGACTACAACGACCGTATGGGTCGCTACTTCCTTTATCTCCTCGGCCATCCCACCAACGAAAACGAATGGGTACGCACCGTCATCAACGGCAGCAACGCCAGCGTGCGCGAGGACATGGAGCCCATCGCCAATGACTACATTAACCGCAATTTCGATGACGCCGGAAATGCAACCCTGCTCCGCATCGACGACGAATGGTGGTTCGAGGATTTCAACAGCAACGGCACCGCTCCCCGTGGTTCGCGCAATGCGACTTGGCAGTATAAAAACACCGATGCTCAGATCCGCTACCAAAGTGAATGGATCATGCGCACCCGCGAGACGGAATATGA
The DNA here is from genome assembly GCA_029253285.1 of Akkermansiaceae bacterium. GTDB lineage: Bacteria > Verrucomicrobiota > Verrucomicrobiia > Verrucomicrobiales > Akkermansiaceae > SW10. The sequence continues at coordinate 5,133 of JAQWZU010000175.1, forward strand.
CTACTCGAGCTTCATCGAATTTGTGGACACTCTCAATAATGGCGGCACCGAGTCACAACTCGACCGGATCATGGACCACGACCTCTGTGGCCTCAATGCGGCTGTCCGTGGTTACGATGCCGAGTGGGACACATTCTCCGTCCAGCGCGGGAAAAATGGCTATTTTATGCGCAAACCTGACGGACTCTGGATGCTCGTTCATTGGGACGGAGACCGTGCCTTTAGCAATACAAATCAAAATTTCACATCCACCTCATCCGGAACCAGAACTTACCTTGATAAGCCGTATTTCCGCCGTCACATGAACTATTACCTCACCGAGCTGATAGACCAACACACCGAAAACTCCGTCCGCACCGCGGCTTGGATGACAGCCGAACAGAACTCTGTTTCAACCCCGTCGTTTCCCACCAGTAAGTTCACCAGTTGGTTCTCCGGCCGTAAAGCCAGCACCCTGAACTTTATTGGCTCGGCCTATACGACAGGATTTAATGTCACCACCGGCGGGGGCACCACCACCGACGACTTCCGCACAATTTCGGGCACGGCTCCGTCCGATGTCTTTGACATTCGCGTACTTGAGCGCCCCGAAGGCATCGTCGAGTGGTCAGGCACTTCCAACTGGACCCTCCGCGACTTGTGGCTCGCCAATGGTTCGAACAACTTCACCATCCAAGGCTTCGACCGCGAAGGCAACGTCGTCCAGACTGCCAGCTACTCGATCACCAAATCCGACAACGCCCCGCCAATCGTCCTGTTCGGCAGCAACCCCGGCAGCCTCAGCATTGGGGTCTCTGAAACGCTCCTTCTCGATGCCCTCGGAAGTTTCGACCCGGAGGGAGGAGGACTCACCTACTCCTGGTCGGTCAACCCCACGAGCAATGTCCAGCTCATCGACAACGGAATCAATGCCAGCGCCACTTTCGCCCGACCGGGCTTGTTCGAGTTCACCGTCACCGCCACCGACCCACAGAATAACGCTACAGCAATCACCCGTGAAGTTGCAGTTTACAACATCAACGACTTTAGCACTTTTGGAGATCCCGTCCTGCCGGCGGTCTACACTCTGAATGATATTGAGATTCGTGATAACTATTCCGCCAACTCCTGGATCTCTCTCGAGAACAATCCCGGCAATCTCCTCTTGCAGGTGCTGAACGATAGCGTTTCTCCAACAATAGTGCGCACTCTCCCTACAAACACTGACTTCGTCCTATTTACCGACCTTGAACTCACCACCCGCCAATTCGGTAACTTCCACACCGGCCTGACCGTCGAGACGCTCGATACCGGCGGCACTCGTAACTACTTCTTCGGCATCGAAGAAGGTGATACTCTGGTCGCCAAACGAGGTAGCACCACTCTTGCCAGCACTTCGTGGTCATCGAGCAACGCCAAGATCCGCATCCGCCGCTCCGGCTCCAGCCTCGTCTTCGAATACCGCGTCGATGACGCCTGGAATACGCTCCATACCGAATCGATTCTCGCCAGTGCCACTGGAGTCGACGGAGGCCTCTTCACCACGTCTACCGGAAGCGAACAAGCAGTCGGAACCGAGTTTGATTTCCTCATGCTCATCGACCCGAACAACAGTTCCGATTCTCTTGAATACTTACGCCTCACCGAATTAATGTATAACCCCATCGGCGGAGGATCGCTTGAATTTATTGAGTTCCTGAACACCGGTCAAATCCCGATCGAAATCACTGCCTCAAGTTTTAGCGACGGACAACCGTTTACGACTTTCCCCTTCCCAAGCACCACGCTCGCACCAGGTGAATACGGGCTCATTGTTTCGGACACGACCGCATTCACCAACCATTACGGTGGCGGATTCAACATCATCGCCGAGTGGCCTACCGGAGCGCTCAGCAATGGCGGCGAACGCATAGTCTTCCGCGATCCCCTTGGGAACGTCATCCACGATTTCACCTACGGCGATAGAGCCCCATGGCCGGTCCTCGCCGACGGCAGCGGTCCATCGCTCGAGGTGATCGATACCGAAGGCAACTACAACGATCCACTCAACTGGAAGACCACCGTCATCGGCGGCACCCCGGGAGCGCCACCGTCTCTCGACGCCGATGAAGACGGGTTGAGCGACAGCGATGAAGCTGCCTACGGCACAGACCCGAACAATCCCGATACCGACGGCGATGGATCCAATGACGGCGACGAGGTAACGGCAGGGACCGATCCCCTTGACGCTGCGTCACTATTCAAGATTACCACCATCACAAAAGCTGCCGCCACCGGCGACGTGACTATCACCTGGGATAGCGTCCCCGGGAAAAACTACAGCCTCCAATATAGCCTGGACCTCACAACCGGAAGCTGGACCAACGTCACCGGCGGAGCCCTCATCCCCTCCGGAGGCACGACCACCTTCTTCACCGACACCGCCCCTCCCCCTAATGACGCGCAGAGATTCTACCGCATCGGAATCGAACCTTAGGCCTCCTGGCGGGTGTGCCTGATAATACCTATGGTTACAGACTTCTCTCAAGGAAATCTGCAACGCGCTCGAATGGATCAAAACCGAAGGCCTCACCGATGGGGCGTCGGAGATTGGAATTGGCATTAATGTCGTAAAAGACACGCCGGCTGTCGGGAGTTTCAAGATACTCAATCCCGGCGACATCCATCTTGGCACTCTCTACGATTTTCTTTCCGGCCTCCAATGCCTCTGCCGGAAGCTCCTGAAAGGGATAAAACTCAACCGGTTCAGCCTCCACTGCTGGAATCGCACATGCTTCCCCTTCCCCACCACCATCGGCGGGGTTACATGCTTCGGACGGACAAAGGTTGTAGCGGCCATGAGTCACAACCCGCATCGCGTAGAGAAGCTCACTGCCCAGGAATTCCATCCGAACAATGCCTACCTCCGGATCATGCGGGAGATATTCCTGAAGCAAGAGAAGTTGATCAGGTTCCCAAAGCCCCGGTTGCCCGTCGAGGAGGCTACGGAGTTCCTCAAGGGAGTCGACCTTGTGCATCCGCGCGCCACTGCCACCTTGCTCCGGTTTTAACATCGCTGGAAAAACCAAATCGTCACGTCCCGACAGGGCTTCAACGTCGTTGAACATGATCGAACGAGGGTGATCAATTCCGAGCTCGTTAAGCTGGGCAATCTGAGCACTCTTGGAGAGTTCGAACGCGAAGACATCGTAACCATTGAGAACCTTCGCCCCTTGGATTTCTAAATTCCTAAGCAACGCCAGGGTGTAAGGAACAACTCGCGACCGACCACGCACGTAGGCACTCGGACTGGCTTGATTAAAGTAGAGCCTCGCGTTGGGAACCTCGTGCCCCCCAAAAGCCGCCGATTTAAGGTCATACTTGGCGTAAGAAATGCCACGCTGGTCGAGAACATCAAAGAGAGGGCGTTGCCAGGCCTCGTTTTCATAAAGGACTACGAGATCAGTGGTAGGAACGTTCGCCATGAGTTGGCAGAGAATTAGTCAATCTCCCCAAAAGTCGATCTCGATTTCACCAGACTTCTCTGGGAATTGAAATCACGCCTCCCTCTCCAATCCGAAACTAGTACCACCCGTGCAGAAAATCTCCGAGAGGCCCGAAGGCAAGACCGTCTCCCTCCAGATCGTCAATCAAAACAACTAAGGACGGGGGCATCTGACCTTTGCTGACTTTTCAGTCGAAGGACAGCTCCTGAAAGGCTAGTAGTCGACATGTTCAAAAAGGCCGTCGGCATTCTCGCCCTCCTCTCGAATATTGGATTTGCGGCCGAAAGCCGCCCAAACGTTGTCATCCTCTACGCCGATGACATGGGCGTGGCCGATGTTTCCTACCGGAACTCCAAAGCCAAGATCCAGACCCCGAACATCGACCGTCTCGCCGGTCGAGGCATGAGCTTTTCCGACGGACATAGCTCCTCCGGAATCTGCACCCCCAGCCGCTTCGCGCTCCTCACCGGTCAGCACCACTGGCGCCGCTTTCATGGTATCGTGGGAGCTTTTGGGAAGACCGTCTTCGAACCCGACGACTTCACCATTGCCAAGATGTTTAAGAGGCAAGGGTATCGCACCGGTTGCTTCGGGAAGTGGCATCTTGGTTGGGATTTCGACGCCATTCGCAAGCCTGGAAAGCCAAAACAAACTTCGGCGGCATCCTACGACTGGACCAAACGCTTTCCAGACGGACCACTCGACCAGGGCTTTGATCGCTACTTTGGCGACGGCACGATCAACTTCCCACCCTACTGCTGGATCGACAACGACCGCTTCGCCACCATCCCGACCAAGCCCGTGATGAAGTCAAAACCGCTCGCCGGTGCCGGCAGCTTTCGCGCCGGACCCATGGCCGAGAGCTGGAATCCCTACGACATCCTCCCCACCATTACCAAGAAAACCGTCGAGTGGATCGAAGAGCAAAAAGCGGACGAGCCATTCTTCGCATACCTCGCCTTTAATTCTCCGCATTACCCCATCGTTCCCAACAAGGAATTTCACGGAAAGTCCCAAGCTGGCTTCTACGGAGATTTCATGATCGAGACCGACGCCATGGTTGGCAAGGTCATCGCCGCATTGGAGAAAAAAGGACTCCTTGAAAACACCATCGTCATTTTCACCGCCGACAACGGAGCGGAAAACCTCGGCTTCGATCGACTCGCAAAGTTCGATCATTGGAGTTCGGGAAAATTCCGTGGACTGAAACGCGACATCTACGAAGGCGGACACCGCGTTCCCTTTATCGTCAGCTGGCCCGGGAAAATCAAAGAGGGGTCCCACTCGTCTGAAGTCGTCAGCCAAGTGGACTTCGCCGCGACCTTCGCCAAGATTACCGGATACAAACTCAACAACAAAGAGGCCATTGACAGCTACAACCTACTCCCGGTCCTCACCGGCAAGAAGTATCAGAAGCCACTCCGCACCGCCACTGTCCAAAACACCGCCAAAGACAAATACGCCCTCCGCCAAGGCGATTGGGTCTACCTCAACACCTCTTCCGGCGCGGGCCAGAGGGAGAAAAAGGAATACCTCGAACACTTCGGCTTAAAAACCTATCCTAAAGAAACACCCGGCTTGCTCTTCAATCTAAAGGAAGACCCGCTCCAATCAAAGAACCTCTATCAGAAACACCCCGAAAAAGTCGCCGCTATGGACAAGCTCTTAAAAGCATACCGTGCCGGCCAACGCTGCGCTCCCGAGAGAAAATGAAAATCACCTCCTCAAGGGACGCCCTGTTAAACAATTGCCACTGCACAACCAATGTCTTACACGACCCAATTCCAGCCCTTTTACCGACCTCTGTTACACACTAGACCCCCCTTTATTCTTCCTCGGGTCGACAGATTCGAGGCATTCTCCACTCTCTAACAATTATGCCAAATAACCCCCTA
>JAQWZU010000172.1 GCA_029253285.1 Akkermansiaceae bacterium
GAAAACGATGACACCGAAATGAAACTTTATGAGTTCGAGAGTATTGGACACACTTGGCCACCCTACCTCGGCAATAAGGACGTCAGCACTGCCGGGGAGATTTGGAGTTTCTTCGATACTCATCGTACGAAGATCAAGTGATACAACGACCGAAAAATCCATCTGCCTAAAGCGCATTGCCAGCATTGCAATTCATCGCGCTCCCCCGATTCCCAATGAACACTGTCACGGCAAACTCGATCCCAAGGTCAAAGACAGACAACGTGAAACAACTTTCCCTTCTCATCTTTCTCTTTGTTTGCTCCTGCTCGGATCCCAAACCCGCTGTGGCCGAACCCCCGACTTACCAAACCCTGCATCGAGAAAATGCCAAAGGCACTTTCTTCCACTTCAATCACGAAGGTGACCTCTACCTCGCCTGTTCCATTCATCAGGGAAACAATGCTCCGGGCATCAAACTCGTTCGGCACGAAAGCGATGACTTTGTCATCGTCGGAAAACAAATCCACCATCAGAAAGACCTCCGCGTTCTCAAATTCAACTCCGACAACATCGGCGAAAAAACCGCTCTGCCCTACCACGCGGATCCATCCGTGGGCAGGGGAGACGAAGTTGTCATTCTTAATCGCGGTCAGAAAATCCCCGGCACCGTGCGCCAGACTCCAACTTCCAAAGACCACCACTACTACCTCGAAACCGGGAAGACGTTCGCCGCCGACGGCATGAGCGGCTCTCCAGTTTTCAGCGTGCGACTTGGCACTGTCGTTGGCGTGCTTCAGACCGCCAACAACAAAACAAAAGCTACCACCGGAGGATTCGAATTACTGGAAATGCCCTGACTAATTTTAGAAAACCGATTTACTTGACTAAATGGTCTAGTATGAGTCTCGCATGGGCCGCACCTCTGACACTCCCAAAAAGCTCCAAGCAGCTCTCTGCGAACTGATGTGGCAACAAAGCTACGGCCGAGTTACCATCGACGCCATTTGTAAACATGCTGGTGTCAAGAAGGGCCCATTCTATCATGCTCATCCTGACAAAGCCGCCCTTGCGCTCGAAGCATTCGAATATTTCTGGAAGGCCCATTCCCGCCCATAAATGGACGGAGCCTTCTCACCATCGTCGGAGGAGCCCTCACCCAGAGCCGCATTTCAAATTCCGCCGACCCTCTCCGCCGACTTCCTTCAAATGTCGGCCGGCTCATCGGAGCCACCATTCCTGAAGCCAGAAAAACTTTGACCGTTTAGTAACATGTCTTCCCAGCCAAAAACTTCTCCCCTCATCGTCGTTATCCTCACGATCCTTGTCATCGGTGCCAGCTGGTGGGGCATCGACGCGCTCTCCAATGCCAAGGCCGAAGAAGGCCCGTCTGGCAGCACTCCCGGTGGCCCCCCTCCCGCCAATGTCATATTGGCCACTGTCGAAAGCAAAGCCTCTACTCAAACCCACCAGGTCGTGGGCACTCTCCGCGCCAGGTCACGAGCTAAAATCGCCGCCCGTGAAGCCGGTGCCACTCTTACCATCAACTTCGACGAAGGCGACCTTGTCGAAATTAACTCAGTCATCGCCACCCTCGACACCCGCCGGCTCGATGCCCAGATCGCCGAAGCCATCGCCGAGATCACCGTCGCCGAAGCGCTTGTGCATCAGAAAAAATCCCGCGTTAAACGAAGCGCTATCGATCTTGCGATGAAAGAAACAGCCTTTGCCGGCAATGCTCTCTCCGAAGCCGAAGTCCTCGACGCCCGCAGTGCCAACAACGTGGATAATTCTATCTACGCTTCGGCCCAGGATTCCTTGAAGGCCGCCAAGTCCCGCCTCGAACTCCTCAATGTCCGTCTGGATGACCTCAAGATCCTCGCCCCCTTCACCGGCCGGGTTGTCGAACGCCATATCGAACCCGGCGAGTGGGCCGAACCCGGCTCCGCGATTGTCACTCTCATTTCCTCAGGCGAAATCGAGGCCTGGCTTCAGGTTCCCGAGCGCTTCGCTGCCACCGCGCGTGGAAAACAAATCCCCGTCACCCTCACCGCCACCGGGCAAACTGTCACTTCGACCTCCCTTACCATCGTCCCGGAAGCGGAAACCAGCACCCGCACCCTTCAAATGGTGGCCCTCCTTCCCAACCCCGGCGACACCCTCGTCCCAGGCCTCTCGGTCAGCGCCGCGCTTCCCGTTTCCGAAAACACCGAGCGACTCGCCGTTCCCGTCAATGCCATCGTGCAGGGCTACGCCGGACCCGGCATCTTCATTTCCTCTAGCCAGGAAGGCTCGCCTCTCCCGGTCGCCAAGCGCCTTCCCATCGAAATCCTCTTCCAGGAAAACGAAACCGTTTATCTCAAAGCCGAGGGCCTCAAGGCCGGCGACCAAGTCGTAGTCGAGGGAAATGAACGTCTCTTCCCTTTCCAGACTCTCCTCATCGGGGATCGCAAATAACACCCTGCTTCCATGTCCAAACCAGGCTTAATCGGCACCGCCATTTCCCAACCTATCACGGTTGCGGTCGGCACTCTTCTCGCCGTCTTTGCGGGAATTCTTGCGGTCACCATCGTCCCTATCCGCATGACTCCCGAAGTCTCTTCGGTCGTCGTTTCTGTCACGACCAACTGGGAATCCGCTTCTGCCGAAGAAGTGGAATCCGACATTGTCGAAGAGCAGGAAAAAGTCCTCGGTGAAGTCACCGGGCTCCTCTCCCTAACCTCCACCAGCGCCAATGGTCAGGGCTCGATTCGCCTGGAATTTGAAACCGGAACCGACATCGAAAAAGCCAACGCCGACGTCCTCCAAAAACTCGATGAAGTCCCCGGCTATCCCAACGGCGTGCTGCAGCCAAAAGTTGAACCGGTCGACATCGAGTCCGTCGATTACATCGCATGGATCGGCCTCTCATCAAGCGATCCTAATTTTCCCGCGGAGACTCTCCACGATCTTATGGAGCGCCGCATCCGCCCACGCTTCGAGCGCATCAAGGGTATCTCCCAAGTCGGCGTCCGGGGATCGGTGCAATCCGAATTACATATCATCGTGGACCCCGTCGCGATGGCGCAGCGCGGCATCACCTACGCTTTCCTCCGCCAAAGCATCACCAATGCCAATGCCAACTTTTCCGCCGGCAAACTCGCCGATGGAAAGCGCGACATCCGCGTTCGTGCCACCGGACGTTTTCAGTCACCCGACGACATCGAAAGCATGGTAATCCGCAAAGAGGAAAACGGTGCGATTTTTCTCCGCGACATTGCCACTGTAAAATCCTCCTACAAGGAACCCACCTCCTGGGTGAGGGCCCGGGGCATTCAAATGCCCTTCTTCAATTTCCAGCTTCAACGTGGCGCCAATCTCCTTGAGACCATGGAACTTCTCCGGGAAGAGGTTCGAAAACTCAATGCCCCCGACGGACTCCTCGCCCAGGAAGCGCGCGACCTCGGCCTCATCGGAACTCTGGAACTCGTCCAGACTTACGATTCCACTACATACGTCGAAGACGCCATCTCCCTCGTCCGCAGCAACCTCATCGTGGGTGGCATTTTGGCCACCCTGACCCTGCTCTTCTTCCTCCGCTCGCTCCGCACCGTCGGCATCATCGCCCTCGCCATTCCAGTCTCGGTGATTGCCGCCTTGGTCGTTCTCGTCGCGCTGGGGCGCTCGATCAATATTATTTCCCTCGCCGGGCTCGCCTTCGCCGTTGGCATGGTCGTAGACAATGCCATTGTCGTCATCGAAAATATATTTCGTCATCTCGAATTTGGAAAGAAACCCGCCAAGGCCGCTCTCGATGGCACCAAGGAAGTGGCCGGAGCAGTGCTCGCCTCCACCCTCACCACGCTCATTGTTTTCGCACCCATCCTGATGATCCAGGAAACAGCCGGACAACTTTTCCGGGACATTGCCCTCGCCATCATGGTCTCGGTGGGACTCTCGATGATAGTTTCGCTCACACTTATTCCGACGGCGGCCGCCCGTTTTCTTCAACCGCCCCAACAGGATGGTCAAAGCTCCTTCAACCGCCTTTTTGGTGGAATGTTCTTTCGCATCATGGGCGCCCCTTTTCGCCCGCTGACCTGGCTGTTCAAATCCCTGCCAAACATCATCGGGTCAACAGTTCAATGGCTCATCACAACCACCTTCCGGCGTCTTGCTGTTGTGACGGTATTTCTTTTGATCACATTCTTTGGGGTGAAAATTCTCCTGCCACCCCTCGACTACCTTCCAAGCGGAAACCGCAATCTCCTCTTCGGCCTCATGTTCCCCGCCCCCAGCTACAATCTGGAAGCTCTCTCCGATACCGGAGAACGCCTGGAGAAAACCATCGCTCCAGCCTGGGAGGCCACCGCAGACAAGTTTCAGGTTGAAGAAGTGATCCGCGGCAGCAAACAGGACCCGAAGCACGACGAAAGGGTGGAAGTCCCCCGCGGCTATGGCCAACCCGGAACTGTGATGCCCCCTCCTCTCGACCACTACTTTCTCGTGTCATTCGAAGGGCGCATGTTCCAGGTCGCGATTTCCAAAGACAAAAAGCGCGTTGTCGATGCCATCCCGCTCCTCAACCATGCCGCCGCCGGATCTTCCGCTCCGGACACCTTTGCCTTCGCCTTTCAAATGCCACTCTTCCGCGTCGCGGGCACCACCGGCTCGGCGATCAAGGTTGACGTCAAGGGAAGTAACCTCGATGCCGTTTCCCAAACCGCCGCCGGCCTTCGAGCGGCTCTCTGGCAGGTCTTCGGACCCCAAGGAGTCCAACCCAGCCCGCCCAACTTCTCCCAACCCATCGAAGAGCTCCGTATCGTTCCCAACGACGTTCGCCTACGTGAGTTGGGCATGACCCGAACCGATCTCGGCCTCGCGGTTCAGGCCGCAGGCGAAGGAATCCTCCTATTCCGGGATTACGAAAAGAACGGCGAGCTCAAGGACATGAAAATCATCACAGCAGATGCCCTCAATGATCTTCCCCTGGAATCCCTCCTCACCAAGCCTGTCGCCACACCGAACGGTCAAATCGTCGACCTCAGCTCAATCGCATCCTTGGAAAAAAGCCTGGGACCCAACCAAATCCGCCATGTCGATCGTCTCCGCGCCGTGACCCTCGAAGTCACCGCACCCCGCTCGATGGCCCTCGAAGATGCGATCAACAAAGTCGACGCCATCATCAAGGACCAACAAGCCAAGGGAGCCATTGCTCCGAGCGTCCAAGTCGAGATCGCCGGCTCCTCGGACGCCCTCGGCGAGATCAAAGAAGCCCTCCTTGGCGACGGCTCTTTCAGCGGACTTTTTACCAGTTCTCTATTCCTTGCTCTCTTTGTCGTTTACCTCCTCATGGTCGTTCTTTTCCAAAGCTGGTCCTACCCGCTCGTCATCATCCTCTCCGTTCCCCTCGCCACTGTCGGAGGTTTGCTCGGTCTTTACCTCGTCCACAAGTCGAGCCTCGCCGACCCCTACATGCCGGTACAGAACATGGACGTCCTTACCATCCTCGGCTTTGTCATCCTCGCCGGCGTCGTCGTCAACAACGCCATCCTCATCGTCCATCAGACGATCAACTTTCTGAAGGAGGATCCTTCCCGGGATCCAAATGAAGCGATCCGCGAATCGGTCACCAGCCGCGTGCGACCCATCCTCATGTCAACCCTGACCTCCGTTGGCGGAATGCTTCCCCTCGTTCTCCTCCCCGGCTCCGGCTCCGAACTCTATCGCGGCCTCGGCGCCGTCGTCGTCGGCGGCCTTGCTGTCTCGACCATCTTCACCATGTTTCTCGTCCCAACGGTCCTGAGCCTCGTTTTCTCCTTCAGCAAACATAAAGCGGCATGACTTCTCAGATTCTCAAATTCCTGCTCATCGCCACTTTAACCTCTTGCTCCGTCGGTCCCGACTACAAGAAGGAATCCATTGCCTCACCCGCAACCTACAAAGCCGTGGGACTCAGCTCAGCGCCGCCGGTCGGAAATTGGTGGTCCTCTTTTTCCGACCCAACCCTGACCTCCCTGCTCACAAAAGCCCAACAAGCCAACCCACAAGCCCTGGCTGCCCTCGCCCGGCTCGACCAAGCCCGCGCCATTTTGGGCCTCAAGGGTGCCGACCGACTTCCTACTCTCACCACCGAATCCCTCGGTGTGCGCCAACAAGACACCCGCCGAGATATCTTCGAACTTCCCCCCTCCCCCTACAACAAATACCGCTCGGCTCTCAACCTCAACTGGGAACTCGATCTTTGGGGACGGGTCCGCCGCTCGGTCGCGCAGCAAAAAGCCCTCACCCAAGCCACCGCCGCCGACTACGTGGCCGCCCTCCTTTCCGCCAAAGCCGAAGTCGCCCGCGACTACCTTGCCCTACGTCATCTCGATTCCGAAATCTCCCTCCTGTCTCACACGATCAAGCTGCGCGAGGAAAACCAAAAGCTGTTACAAGTTCGCCTTGATGCCGGAACGACCACGCCCATCGATTCCGCCCGCGCCCGCAGCCAAACCGAAACCGCTCGCGCCGAGCTCTATCGTCTCAAAAAACGACGCACCGAACTGGAAAATGCCCTCGCTGTTCTTACCGGATCCAATCCTTCGACATTCAAGATCTCCTCCTCCTCCCCGCCGCGCACGCCCACAATTCCCGCTGGTGTTCCTGCCGACCTCCTCCGCCGCCGGCCCGACGTCGCCGCCACGGAACGCCGTCTCGCCGTCGCTGCTGAAGAACGCGGCATTGTCATCGCAAAATACCTGCCCAAAGTTTCTCTCACCGCGTCCGGCGGATTCGCCGCCCTGAGCACTTCCGACCTCTTCGATTCCAAAAGCCGCCTCTGGAGCATCGGCCCGAACGCCACCTTTGCCCCGCTCACTTTCGGAAGCAAAAAAAATGAGATCACCCGCGCGCATGCCGCCTATCGGGAGGCTCTCGAAAACCACCGTCAATCTGTTCTCAGCGCCTTCCGCGATGTCGAAAATGCCCTCTCTGGCATCAACAACCTCGACCGTGCTTTGGCAGCGCAAGCCAAGTCCGCTTCGGCTGCCAGGGAAGCCGCCCGCCTCATCAAACTCCGCTACCAAACCGGACTGGTGAGCTTCTTCGAAGTTATCGACGCCAATCGCGAACACCTCAACGAACAACGCGCCCGCGTGCAAACCAAAGCCGCCCGCCAACAAGCCACCGTCCAGCTCATCCAGGCTCTCGGCGGCAGTTGGAAATGATACGCAGATAAACTCACTCTGGCCAAGATGAAGAAAGCGCTCCGCAAAAAAGATCGCCCTCGCCCCATACCTCCTTGCCCTGATTAGGGTGAGATACGGTGATTCAATTCGTTCGTCCCCGGCAACGGAATGTGGTAACAAAGTCGATCATGAAAAAGACTCTCGCCTTGCTCCTCGCCGCCCCCGCTTTTGCTTTGCCTACCGCGAAGTTTGAAGCCCAAACCATCGATGCAAAAATCACGGTGGGCTACGGACTTTCGATAGCCGATCTGGATGGCGACGGGAAGAACGACATCTTCCTTATCGATGCCGGACAGACTGTTTGCTACCAGAGTCCGGATTGGAAAAAGCACATTCTGACGGAGAAGCTCACCAAAAGAGACCACGTTTGTATTTGTGCGGCAGACATCACGGGAGATGGAAAAGCCGAAGTGGCTGTCGGGGCGGAATGGAACCCCGGCGACACCAAGACCAGCGGCGCGGTTTACAGTCTCGAATCCGGACCGGATTGTTTCAAACCATGGAATCCCAAAGCACTCCATCGTGAACCAACGGTGCACCGCATGCATTGGGTCACGGAAAATGACGGGCGGCATTTCCTGGCAGTGCTTCCTCTTCATGGTCCGGGCAATGTGAAAGGTGAAGGAGAAGGAATTAACTTCCTCGGCTATCGCCCTCATCAGAACTGGCAAACCTTTCTCATTCACAAAGGATTTCATCTCGCCCACAACTTCGATCCCGTGCCTTGGGGAGAGAGAAAAGCGGAGAGTATTCTGGTGGCCTGCAAGGAAGGCATTCACCTGCTGGAACCAAACGAAAAAAGCTGGAAAGCCACGCAAATGACGGAAAAAGGCGCAGGTGAAGTTCGTCTGGGAAAACTGCCCAATGGCAAGCGCTTCATGGTCACCATCGAACCGATGCACGGCAATGAAGTCGTGATCAACCCGGAAACAGAAAGCGGGCTGTGGTCACAAAAACGCCAAGTGATCGATGACACTCTCGCCCAAGGACACGCTCTGGTCACCGGAGATTTTCTTGGTCTTGGATATGATCAGCTCGTCGCTGGATGGCGCAAGCCTTCGAGCGACAACAAGAAGGTAGGGCTCAAGCTCTACGTGCCCGAAGCTAAGGACGGATCAAAGTGGAAACTCCACTCCGTGATCGATGACAACAAGATGGCTTGCGAGGACATGAAGGCTGCCGACCTAAATGGTGACGGCAGACTCGACCTCATCGCCGCCGGTCGTGCGACTAAGAATGTCGTCATCTACTGGAACAAATCCGGCCAATAAAAAAGGGAGCCGGTAATAGCTCCCTTTGAAAATTTTAGTCTGAAATTTCTCAGATCCTAAAACGGAATGTCGTCGGCATCATCGTCGAAGCTTGATGCCGCTGCTCCTCCGCTTTGCGGTGGAGCGGAATCTCCGGACGGCTGCTGTTGTTGCTGGGCGGGTTTCGATTGTTGCTGATTGCCACCCTGGGCATTTCCGCCACCACCACCTTGTCCCTGGCCGCCGATGAACTGCATGTTCTCTCCGACAACACGGAGACGGCTGCGCTTCTGACCGGTGGCTTTGTCGTCCCACTGGTCGAGCTGCAAACGACCCTCGATGAAGACCGAGCGGCCCTTACTGAGATACTGTCCAGCAAGCTCAGCGGAGCGCCCCCAGAGGGTGACGTCCACATAGGTGACTTCCTCGATGCGTTCCCCGTTGTCGCCGGTACGAATCCGGTTAATGGCCATCCCCAAGTCAGTAACTGCGGTCCCTTTCGGGGTGTAACGGATTTCAGGATCGCGGGTGAGGTTCCCGAGAAGCATAACTTTATTGACGCTGGCCATAGTGATTGAGGGGTGGGTATTTTATTAGGAAAGACGCTGATAGTGCTGAAGATGCACCGCACCGTTGTGAGTCAGGCGGGCCTGGATCTTCTCAACAACATCTGAATCTGCTTCGAATTTGTAGCTCACATAGTGTCCCCCGTCGAGCTTGCGGGCATTATGAGCGAACTTTCGGCGACCGATTTGCTTAATTTCGTCGAGTTTGGCGCCCTCTTCTTCGATCTCCTTGCCAACAGCGCTAACGAGCTCGTCAACGCTAATTTCATTCCCCTGGGTGTTCAGGACAATCATGGCCTCGTATTTGCGATTCATCTTCCGTTTCTTTTGGCGGTTTTTTTTGTGGACGAGTGTTGAACTCATTGGCGGACGTTCCCACTCCACTCGAAGCGGCAAGCTGCACAGCATCGGCTGCTCTTGCAAGCGTGTTTTCGAGGAGTTCGCGCTCTTCGAGACTAAATGTGCCCAGGACGTGCCCCACGAGAGCCTCCCCGGTAGACCCGCTGATACCGACTTTCAATCTGGCAAATTGATCATGTGGCAGATGAGCCAGCAGAGAACGCACGCCATTATGGCCTCCATGCCCGCCATTCATGCGGAAACGCAAAGTTCCGAGCGGTAGCGCCACGTCATCGAAGACCACGAGAATCTCCTCCGGTTTCCATCGGAAAAACCGGGCGAGGGAGCCAATGGCCCGGCCACTTTCATTCATAAAAGTCTGTGGTTGCACCAGCATGAGATCTCCAACCTTGCAAATCCGGGACTCCCATTTCGATACCGGCTGAAAAGAAGCCCCGGACCGGTCAGCAAGAACATCGAGCACCCGAAAGCCCACATTGTGACGGGTTTTGAGATACTTCTCTCCGGGATTTCCCAATCCCACGATACATTTCAGGCTCACGGCCGGACTTTAGGAGGTTTCTGGAAGAAGACATTAAAAAACGCCCGGCTGCCATAGGCAACCGGGCGTTGTAAAAAATGTAGGGAGAAGAACTTATTTAGCGGCGGCCTCTTCAGCTGGGGCTTCAGCTGCCCCTGCTTCTGTTTCTTCACCGCCCTCTTCAGCCTCCTCGGACTTCGTCACGCGAGACTCATTAACGATCGCAACGAGAACCTCTCCAGCAAGAGTCGGAGTCACGCCTTCAGGGAGGTCGAGATCGGAAATTGAGATCGAATCACCCACTTTGAGGTGCTCGATATTGGCGTGAATGATCTCAGGAAGGTCTTTCGGCGAACAGGAAATCTCAAGGTCGCGGATCAGCTGCTCGAGAACACCACCGGCTTTCACACCCTCTGGCTCACCGTGAACTTCCACAGGAAGGCTGGCGGTAATCACCATACCTTCGGTGACGGATAGAAAGTCAGCGTGAACCAAAGCTCCAGTCAAAGCATCGTGCTGGGTGCTTTGAAGGAAGGCAGACTGGGTCTTGCCCCCGTCAATTTCGAGATCCACCAAAATACTCTCGGAAGCGCTGTGTGCGAGCATGTCAGTCAGAGTCTTTGTATCGACCTTGATATTGAGATTTTCCTGACCCTTACCGTAAACCACGGAGGGAAGTTGGCCTTCGCGGCGCATTTGCTTGAGAACGCCCGAACCAGTGCGCTGGCGGGTAGTTGCTGATAAGGTAAGGGTCTTAGCCATGGTCAAAATGGGTTAATTTCCGGCGAATAGTGCCGCGCGGGGCGGGTGAGTAAACTGAGGTATGCCCTTTAGTCAATCCCTGTTTTT
>JAQWZU010000185.1 GCA_029253285.1 Akkermansiaceae bacterium
ATGAAAAAGCGCTGCTCTCGCGCCGACCGACTTTCCCGCCTCAACTCAAATGGCGGAACCGAGAAGTGTGAAGACGCTGTCGTCAGTGGACTCCGATTCCTCAAGAAAACTCAAAACAAAGATGGTTCCTGGTGTGCCCAAAAACAAGTCGGCATGACCGGACTCGCTCTCCTCGCCTACCTTGGCCATTGCGAAACCACGATGTCTGAAGAATTTGGTGAGACTGTTTTCTCCGCCATTACCTACCTCGTCAACAAGGCCATGAAGAACAAAGGCAAGCTTGGCACGGACTTTAAAGACAACCACTGGTGCTACGAGCACGCCATCGCCGTCTACGCCATCGCCGAGGCCTACACTCTCTGTCAAAAATCATTCGGAGAGAACATCCCCAACCTCCCCGAAGCCGTACAGGCATCTACCCAGTTTTTGATCAACTCCCAACACCAAAAAGGCGGCTGGGATTATGCCTACAGCGAGGACAGCGGACGCGGCGGCGACCTCTCCATCGTCGGATGGCACCTGCAGGCGCTCAAAGCAGCCAAGCACACCGACCTCGATCTCAAAAACCTCACTCGTTCCGCTCGCGCCGGTCTTGAATACAGCGCAACCTGCCGCAATAGCAATGGTGCCTTTGGTTACAGCGGCTCCGGCCTTCACGGTGACGGAACGACCCTCGCTGCAGTTGGTGCCCTCAGTTTCCAGATCTGGGGCAAATCCTCCTCGAAGGAAGCTCGCGGGGCCTGCAAGTTCATCGACGATAACATGAAATTCGGGTGGAACACCGGCGACGCCGATCTCTACGGCCACTACTACGCCGCCCAGTGCATGATCAACTTCGGCGGAGATCCCTGGAAGCGCTACAATGAGAAATTCCGCGACGAGGTCCTAAAAAACCAACGTCCCGACGGTTCCTTTAAACCCGTCGGTGGTGGACAGAAACTCAACGCTGTTGGCGGTTCGTTTGCTGGGTCCGGTAAATTTGCTGAACACTATCGCGCTTGCCTCTCCGTCCTGATGCTCGAAGTCTACTACCGCTTCCTTCCCGCTACTGGAGCAAAGACCAATTAAGGCATTACTCTTCGCTTCGACGAGCCATCAACCAGAGGGCGTCCGAGAGTCGGTTCAAAAAGATCCTGAGATTCTGCGAGGCAATTTCACCGGAAACGTTCCAGGCACATCGCTCCACGCGACGGGCCACCGTCCGGGCGAGATGCAGCCTCGCAGCCAACTCCCCGCCCGCCGCTCCGGGGCGCAACCACCCTTTGAATTTACGCTCGCCCTCGATCCCTGAACTCCACTCTTCCACCCACGAGATTTCGTCCTCACCTATCCGGCCAAACCCCGCGCGTTCATACTCCTCCTCCTTCCCTGCAGGCATAGCCAATTCTCCCATCAAGGTCACCAACCACTTTTGCACCTGATCAATCGCCCCGGCACCTTCGCCCTCCATCACCACCCTTACCAGCCCCAGGGACGCGTTTAATTCATCAACTGCACCCAATGCCTCCACTTGAGAATCAGTCTTCGAAACCTTGCCTCCGAACAACAGATCAGTCATCCCCTCATCCCCGCGCTTGGTAATAATGCTCACTACTCCCTAACTTTGCTCTTTCCATCTCCTACGTCCACCCTGAAACTCCCAGAATGACACGTCGCCATTTCATTCAATCTTCTTTCGCTGCCCTCGCCGCTCCTGCCGTCGCCAACCACCACGCCGGAGCGAAGGCCGAGGACCTATTTGATATCTCTCTCGCCCAGTGGTCCAACCACCGCGCTCTCAAGAAAGGAGAATTCACCAATATGGAATGGCCAGAATTCACCAAGAAGAATTTTAACATCCTCGCGCTCGAATACGTCAACCAGTTCTTCAAGGATAAAGCCAAGGACATGAAGTATCTCGGCGAACTCAAAAAGCGCGTTTCCGATCTTGGCATGAGCAACGTCCTCATCATGGTTGACGGTGAAGGACACCTCGGCGCCGGGACTGATGCCAAACGCCAGAAGACTATCGACAACCACAAGAAGTGGGTCGAAGCAGCCAAGTTCCTCGGGTGCCACTCCATCCGCGTCAATTCCCACGGCGAAGGAAAAACCGACGACGAGAAGGCCGCCAACTGCGTGAAAGGTCTTGGAGCTCTCGCCACCTTTGCCAAAGACCACCACATTAACGTCATCGTGGAAAACCACGGTGGACTTTCTTCCAACGGAGCCTGGATGGCCAAGGTCCTCAAAGACGTCGACCTCGACAACTGCGGCGCTCTTCCCGACTTCGGAAACTTCCACGGATACGATCGCTACAAAGGCCTCACCGAACTTATGCCTTATGCCAAAGGCGTTTCCGCCAAATCACACGACTTCGACGACAAAGGCAACGAGACAAAAACCGATTTCCTCAAGGCTCTCAAGATCGTGATGGATCACAAATACCACGGCTTCGTCGGCGTCGAATACGAAGGACGGAAACTCTCCGAAATTGACGGAATCAAAGCGACCAAAGCAC
This sequence comes from Akkermansiaceae bacterium, assembly GCA_029253285.1. Classification (GTDB taxonomy): domain Bacteria; phylum Verrucomicrobiota; class Verrucomicrobiia; order Verrucomicrobiales; family Akkermansiaceae; genus SW10. The sequence continues at coordinate 2,501 of JAQWZU010000185.1, forward strand.
TCCTCGAAAAGAGCCGGATCGCTCTTCATTCGGCCAAGTAAGTGACCTGATTTCCCTAAAAGCCTGCGCTTCTCCCTTCCTGTTGCGAAGGACGATTCTTTTATGGCCAATGAAGACGTTCCGCTAACCATCTCCGGTGGGGATGTCATTCTCGATAAGAATTTTGAGAGCGGCAGTTCCGTCCTGGAAGACACCTGCCTGCACTTCGACAAAATCAAAAACGAAAACGGCGCTCCTCACAATTGCCCGCGCGCGGCTCTACCGCGTCGTTCGTCTGGCCTCAAACTAACTCTTGGCCATCGGTAAACAGAACAGCAAAAACTTATTCACATTCGTCCTCTCACCATCCAAGACACTTGTCCTCCCAGCCCCTTTGACTACGCTACGGCTCCGATTCTTCGCCATGCACCGCCTCTTCGTCGAAAAACTATCTTCATTCGCCAGCGAGTCCGCTCACCTCATCGCTGACCTCCGTTCAAATCTCGCCATCGATTCCATCGATTCCGCCCGCATCGTGCAGCGATACGATCTCGATGGCCTCTCCGACGAGGAATTCGAAAAGGCCTCTCGGCTCATCCTCTCCGAGCCCCAGGTTGAGTTCGCAAGCTCCAAGCTTTCCATCTCCGGCGACGAAACTTCCTTCGCTATCGAATTCCTCCCCGGCCAATTCGACCAACGCGCCGACTCCGCCGCCCAATGCGTGCAGATCCTCACCGGGAAAGAGCGGCCCTTCGTTTGCTCGGCACACATCGTCATTCTGAAGGGCTCGATCTCTGCAGACGAACTCGACTCCCTCAAGAAATATCTCATCAACCCCGTCGACTCCCATGAAGTTGACGTCACTGCGCTTTCCAAGCGCCAATCCAGCCCGGTTCCTGACGACGTCAAAGTCCTCGAAGGCTTCAATTCAAAATCCGAGTCCGACTTTGACTCCTACCGCAGTGAACTCGGCCTCGCCATGTCAACTGCCGACCTTCTTCACACGCAGAAGTATTTCCGCGACGAAGAACACCGCGAGCCCACCATCACCGAGCTCCGCATGCTCGACACCTACTGGTCCGATCACTGTCGTCACACCACTTTCATGTCGAAGATTGCGGAGGTTTCCTTCGACGAAGGGACCGAAGTCATCGAAGACACTTACAAGACCTATCTCGGCGTCCGCGACGAAGTTTACGGGCGTGATACCGAGCGGCCCGTCACCCTCATGGACATCGCCCTCATGGGCATGAAAGAGCTGCGTAAAACCGGCGAACTCGACAATGTCGAAATCTCCAATGAGATCAATGCGGCCTCGATCGTCGTTCAAGCGGAAGACGAGGAATGGCTCGTGCAGTTTAAAAACGAAACGCACAACCACCCCACCGAAATCGAACCCTTCGGCGGCGCCGCTACTTGCCTCGGCGGTTGTATTCGCGACCCGCTTTCCGGCCGTTCCTACGTCTACCAGGCCATGCGCGTCACCGGTGCCGCCGACCCGCGCACACCTTACGACGAAACCATTCCCGGCAAACTTCCCCAGCGCAAAATTTGTCAGGAATCTGCCCACGGCTACTCCTCCTACGGAAACCAAATCGGCCTCGCCACCGGCAAAGTCAGCGAAATCTACCACCCGAACTATGCCGCCAAACGCATGGAGATCGGCGCCGTTGTGGCAGCCTCTCCAAGAAAGAATGTCTTTCGCGGCGGACCTTCGACGGGCGATTACATCCTCCTCATTGGCGGACGCACCGGTCGCGATGGCGTCGGTGGAGCCACCGGATCATCCAAGGAGCACACCGACGACGCTCTTGACAATTCAGCCGAAGTCCAAAAAGGCGACGCTCCCACCGAGCGCAAAATCCAACGCCTCTTCCGAAATCCCGAACTCGCTCCCAAAATCAAAATCTGCAACGACTTCGGAGCAGGTGGCGTCTCCGTCGCCATCGGTGAAATCGCCGACAGCCTCGATATCGATCTCGATGCCGTCCCAAAGAAATACGACGGACTCGATGGCACCGAACTCGCCATTTCTGAATCCCAGGAACGCATGGCGATCTGTGTCGATCCTTCCGAAATGGATTACTTCATCGCGGAGTCTGATAAGGAGAACCTTGAATGCGTCCACGTCGCCACCGTCACCGACACCGGCCGACTCCGCATGACCTGGCGTGGTAAAACCATCGTCAATCTCACCCGCGCCTTCCTCGACACAAATGGCGTGCAACAAGAAGCCACGGTCCACGTCGAAAACATCGGCTCCGAAAGCCCGCTCGGCTGCGTTGCTTACGAAAGCTTCCACGAAGCCCTTGGCGACCTCAATACCGCCTCCCAAAAAGGTCTCGGCGAACGCTTCGACTCTTCCGTCGGCGCAGGCACTGTCCTCGCGCCTTTCGGAGGAAAGCACCAACGCACCCCAGTCGACGCCATGGTCGCCACACTGCCTTTGCTCGAGGGCCACAGCAAGGTCTGCACTCACATGTCCTGGGGATTTAACCCCAACATCGCCACATGGAGTCCCTTCCATGGTGCAGCCTACGCCGTCACTGAATCAGTCTGCCGCGCTATCGCGTCCGGCGCCCGCCTCAGTGACATCCGCCTTACTCTCCAGGAATACTTTCCCAAGCTAGGTAACAACGCTTCCCGCTGGGGACTTCCCTTCGCCGCACTCCTCGGAGCCTTCAAAGCACAGCACGAACTCCGCCTCGGGGCCATCGGCGGGAAGGACAGCATGTCGGGAACGTTCAACGACATCGACGTTCCTCCAACCCTCGTATCATTCGCCCTCGCTCCCGGCAGCACCGACCACGTCATCTCACCTGAGTTCAAAAAGGCCGGATCTCTCATCTCCTTCCTCGAAGTTCCGCGCGACGAGAACCAACTCCCCGATTTCGCAAAACTCAAAGAAATCGCTGACACGGTTCACGGAGCCAAGATCCTCTCCGCCCACACCCTCGACCACGGCGGCCTCGCCACCGGCCTATCCAAGATGGCCTTCGGAAACCAAATCGGAGCTACCATCGACACCGACCTCGATCTTTATCAAGAGCGCTTCCTTTCCTTCCTCATCGAATCCGATGAAGAAATCCCTGGAGCGATCGTCATCGGCAAGACCCAAGCCAAAGCCCAATTCAATATTGGTGAGCAAATTCTCGACCTCAACGAATTATTAGAAGCCTGGAGCGAACCTCTCGCCGACATCTATCCCGAAGTCACCGATCCCTCCACCAGCGAAGCCGAACTCTTCACATCAACGTTCAATATCGGACGTTCAACGTTGAAAGTTCAGCGCCCCAAAGTGATCATTCCGACATTTCCGGGCACCAACTGCGAATACGACACCGCCAAAGTGTTCCGCGAAGTCGGAGCCGAGGCCCACATCGAGATCTTCCGCAACCTCACTCCGCAAGCTGTCGAGGAATCTCTTCAGTCACTCACCGACCATATCAAGAGCTCCCAAATTCTCATGCTCCCCGGTGGTTTCTCCGCCGGAGACGAACCCGCCGGTTCCGGGAAATTCATCGCCACCATTCTGCGTAGCCCTCGCGTTGCCGATGCCGTGATGGACCTCCTTAAAAACCGCGACGGCCTCATCCTCGGCATCTGCAACGGTTTTCAGGCACTCGTCAAAACAGGGCTCGTTCCCTACGGCGAAATTCGCGATCCACAACCCGGCGCTCCGACCCTCACCTACAATGACATCGGACGTCACATCGCCCGCTATGCCACCAGCCGGATTTCATCCAA
>JAQWZU010000199.1 GCA_029253285.1 Akkermansiaceae bacterium
TGCGTCATCCCCCACCTCTTCCACATCGTCCAAGGCGGCATCTACCACAAACAATCCCGCCCCAACCTCAACCCCTACACCTATGCGCCCATCCAGACGATCCGCGACCACACCCACCTCTCTGCGCACGGCGGAGCTCGCTTCTATTTGGCAGATACCTTCCCCTCCGAACACCGCGACCACCTCTTCATGTGCAACATCCACGAGCATGCCGTCCTCACCGATTACATGGAACCGAATGGCTCCACCTACATTGGCCGACACGGAAGTGATTTCTTGCCCACCAACGATCTCGCTTGGGTTGGCTTCAGTCTGGAAATCGGACCTGATGGTGGCGTCTATATTTTAGATTGGCACGATACCGACATCTGCGGAAATGCCATCAACTTTCCTAAGAGTGGGCGCATCTATCGCATCATGCCCAAAGGCGCGGAACGCATCGCTCGCCCGGATATTCCCTCTCTCACCGATCTTGAACTTTGCCAACTTCAGAACCACTCGAACGATTGGTTCGTCCGCCAAGCACGCACCGAGTTGCACCACCGCGCCATCACCGGAAAGCTCAATCGGAAAGCCGTTCATAAAGCTCTCGACGAATTTTTCGTAAGCTCAAAAACCTCCCCCAAACGTCTCCGCGCACTCTGGGCCCAACACGTCACCAAACGCTTCGCCAACGATGCCAAACAGAAGCTCGTGCAGCTTCTCTCCCACTCTGACGAACACGTTCGCGCCTGGGCCATTCAACTTCTCAGCGAAGACCAAACCCCACCCACTTCCATCAAGCCCATTTTGGAAAGACTTGCCCGAAGCGACGCCTCACCTACCGTCCGTCTCTACCTTGCTGCCGCCGTTCCGAGAATCCCTCTCGAGTATCGCTTCCCCATCCTAAACGCGCTTTCCCAACGCGCTGAAGATATCGAAGATCCCAAACTTCCCCGCATGATCTGGTTCGCCTTGGAACCTCTCGTCACCGAGCACCCAAAAAAGGCCCTCGCTCTCGCCGCTCAAACAAAAATCCCCTTCCTAACCGAATCCGTTGCCCGTCGTATGATCAGCGGCTCTCCCCAGAGCCACAAAAAACCGCGCCAAAACCTCCGTATCAAGTGGGCCAAAGCCATCGATGCAATCGCTCCCGGCTTCAAAGTGGTAAACGTTGGCGAGGGTGGCGTCGTTTCTTTGAAAAGTTTCCGAAACGAGAAGGCCGTCCAAACCCATCCCCTCGACAAGAAAACTCCCTGCTCACTTAAGCGCGAGCTCCAGGTCCCCAAAGGCAAATCCACCCGTCTCAAAATTCGCTGCAGCTACCATCCTCACGGCGACTGGCAGCTTCGCGTTCTCGCAAACAGCAAAGTCCTCCACGACCAGATCGTTTCCTTCAAAACGGTCAAATCAGAGTGGCTCGAACTCGATATCGACCTCACCAAATTCGCGGGCCAAAAAATCGATCTCACTCTCGAAAACCGCCCCAACGACTGGCGTTATGAATTTGCCTTCTGGCACTCCGTCCAAATCACCAGCAAATAACCATGACCAGCTTCCGGCTCCTCTTGGCGTGCCTTTTCCTCCCCCTTACCCTCGGCGCGGCCCCTCAACCCAACGTCATCATCGTGATGACCGATGACCAGGGCTACCCCGAACTCTCCGTTCACGGGAACCCCGTCCTGAAAACTCCTCACCTCGACAAACTCCACGGCCAAAGCATTCGACTGACCGACTACCACGTCGCTCCGATGTGCACCCCCACGCGCGGGCAATTGCTCACCGGCATCGACGCCGCCCGAAATGGTGCGAGCAATGTCAGCAGTGGTCGCGCCCTCCTGCGCCCCGAGATCCCAACGATCGCAAACTATTTCGGCAATGCCGGATACTCCACGGGCATCTTTGGAAAATGGCACCTCGGCGCGAACTATCCCTACCGCCCCCAGGACCGCGGCTTCCAGGAAAGCGTCTGGTATCCCTCCTCGTCAATTCCCTCAGTTCCCGCCTACTGGGGTAACGACTACTTCGACGATGTCTACACCAAGAATGGCACGGAGGAACGATTCAAAGGCTACTGCACCGATGTCTTCTTCTCCGAAGCCAAACAGTTCATCCAAAACTCCGCCAAGAAGAATAAACCCTTCCTCTGTTACCTTGCCACCAACACCCCTCACGGCCCCTTCATCCCGAAACCAGAAGACCGCGAAGTCATCGCCAAAAGACTCACCGCCCCCCAATTTGATCATCTCAACAAGGGGCTCAAAAACCGCCTCGCCAGTTACCTCGGCATGATTCGCAACATCGACTCCAACATGGGAGATTTGATAAAGTTCCTCGATCATCAAGGCCTGTCCAAAAACACCATCCTCATCTTCAAAACAGACAACGGCAGCCTTCTCGGCCCACAGTATTTCAACGCCGGAATGCGAGGCAAAAAAACCGAACTCTGGGAAGGCGGACACCGCGTCCCCTGCTTCATCCGATGGCCCGAGGGCAATCTTGCCAAGCCACAAGACATCGGTGGCCTCACTCAGGTTCAGGATCTCCTTCCCACCCTACTCGACCTCTGCAAAATCAAGCCCGAGGCCGGACCAGAGTTCGACGGCATCAACCTCGCTCCTGTTCTTCGCGGCCAAGAACAGGTCTCCGAAGAGCGCATCCTCATCATGAATTACAGCCGCATGCCCGGCTTCGCAAACTACCCCTCGCCTCATAGCCAAACCCAGATGCGAGCCGATCAAGCCGGCGTGCTTTACAAGCGTTGGCGCCTCCTCGAAGACCGTGAACTCTACAACCTCGAATCCGACCCTCTTCAAATCAGAAATGTCATCAATCAACACCCCGAGCTCGTCGAAAAGCTCCGTGATCACCTCGCGAGATGGTGGGAAAGAGTTGGACCACTGGCCAACGAAGAACAACGCATCATCATCGGCACCGAGCACGAAAACCCCACCAAGCTTTCCGGCACCGAATGGCTCGATGTCTTCATCGATCAGCAGAACCAGATCCGCAGAGGTGCGCAGAAAAGCGGCTACTGGCTCATCGATGTCGCGCGGGCTGGCGAATACGACATTGAACTCCGGCGCTGGCCCAAAGAAGCCGACGGAACCATCAGCGGAACCCTCCCTGATGGCACCGGAACCGCCCTCCCCATCACTCAAGCGAGCCTCTTCGTCAGCGGTCACAACCACCTGAGCATCGGCGAAAAGCGCTCCTACCAATTCGAGGGACTAACCAAGCAAGTGAAGAAGGAAGACAAAGGTGCCAGCTTTACCATGAACCTCAAAAAAGGGCCCACCGCTCTTCACACTTGGTTCCGGGGCAAGGACACTATCCTGAGTGCCTACTACGTCTACGTGACCCGGAAGGGAGATTCCAAATCACCATAAAGACTCTCACCGTCCCCTTCCTGATCACCCTTGCCCATACCTAGCCGCAGCGCCACTGAACTGAACATCCTCTTCTGCGGCTCCGATGACCAAAGCTACGCCCATACCGGATCCAATGGCGACCCCGTCATCTAAACCCCTACTATTGAATCAGTTTAACTTCCATGTCTTCGGTCTACTTCGTCCGAAAAGTTTCACTCTCAATTAACGCCAACACCAAATCCCGGAATCCGTTCCCCTTGGCATGGTTGGCTTTCACGATCTCTTTAATCTCTTTCATTTCTGTATGGTTCGGAACCCGACCCGTTGCATAGGTCATCAATTTCGCGGAAACACACTCTGAAAATTGATTCACGTTCTCAACCAACCATCTCTTCAGATCCACAACATTCTCCAGCGATGTCCCATCCGGTAAAGTTCCGGAGGCATTGATTATTCCCGCCCCCTTGGGCCAATTTACCCGCCAACGTCCTACCGGATCAAAATTCTCTAACACAATTCCCACGGGATCAATCCGTCGATGACACGATGCACAAGAAGGTTCCATGGTATGCGCTGCCAACATTTCCCTAGGATTCGTCGTTCCCTGCGTGTCCGGAGTCAACGCCGGCACATTCTTCGGTGGCGGCGGAGGGGCACTCCCCAAAATATTCTCCAGCACCCAAACCCCTCGCAATACTGGCTGTGTGTCCACCCCATTCGCGGTCGCCATCATAATTCCGGACTGGCCCAGCAATCCACCGACCCGACCACCGCGCTCCAACTTCACCCGGCGTAGCTTTCGATCAGCTTTGCTCCCCGGCTTCCCTTTTTTGCCTACCTCCACCCTGTAAACATTCCTAGCAAACATCCCCGACATGTAACTGAAATCCGGATCGATGAAATCGGTCATTGGGCGATTCTCCCGCAAGATTTCCGCAAAGGAATACTCAATCTCATCTCGCGCCATCTCAACGTAGTAAGGCGTGAAATTCAGTTTAGGATCTGGCATGATCTCCGATAGCAAACCTGTTCCCAACCACTGCCGCGTAAAACTCTGCACCATCGGCTGATTCCATTTCGTCGGCATTAATCGCTCCGCCTCCCTCTTCAATACCCAGGAATCCCCCAGCCGCTTCCGGTTAGCGAGATCTCGCAGGGTAGCATCCGGCGGCCCCTGAGTTAGAAAATACGCCAGCCGCGTTGCCAACATATGCTGATCCAGCTTCTCTCGCTCCAAAGCTCGATAAAGAAAACGTGGTGAAATCAAGACATTCCGAATCAACAAATGCATTCCCTCCTCAAAAGAACGACCCTCCTGCCAATGCGTTTTCGCTAAAACAAAAAAGCTCTCCACCGTTTTTTTATCCACTGGCCGACGAAAAGCCCGCGGTAAAAAATTCACCAACATCTTTCTCGCGTAATCCTCATCACTCAAGCTCCCCTTTTCAAGTCCCGCCATCTTAAGTCGCAAAGTGTCCCGCCGCTTATCCTTCGGACCATCAACCACTTTAAGCGGACCTTGCATCGTTAATCCGTGAATCTCCAACGCCGGACCATGCTCAAAGTAATAATGACACTGCGCATCCGCCACATTGGTCATTCCATTTTCGAAGACTACTAATAATTTCTTCGTCCTCTCTGACTCCATCGTCGCGTGGCTCATGTCCAACTTCGGGTCCGCCAAATGATTTTTCAACGTGTTCCAGCCATTTAGCCCCCGTAGAACACTCGCCCGTGATCGGAGTGTCTTGCCCGGAAACGGAAACACCGACTTCTGCCACGCCGCCAAATAGCGGGGATCCCGCCTAAACCATTCCCGCATCTGCTTCTCAAGCTCCTTCCCGTCATGCGTCATCTCCGCATTCAGCCAACGAAAGAGTAAAGTCTGCCCTTCGAAGAGTTCCGCCTCAAAGGTCACCGACTCCTGCGCTGCTGAATTGATCGAAATCTCTTTGAGCAACCGGAATTGCGAAACAGACGACCGCTCGCTGGCTGACACCTCCCGGGCCCGCACCTCTAAAATCATCGGTTCCTTCGACTTCGGCTTGTAAGTCGAGGCATGCACCGTGATCCGATAAACCCCTGAAGTCTTTACCTCAATCCGACTTGGCCAGGTGCAACTCCTCATAATATGTTCGTGCCTCGACGCCAATCGCAACGCTCCATCACGCACCGCCGCTGCCGAAAAACTTAAGGCCATATCCTCCGGTCCAGCCGTCCACGCCTCAATTTTTAAAGCCTTTTCCGGCGGATAAAGTTGATCCGCGACCGCCCAGGCCACCTTGGAATATGCCTCCAACAAAGCTGGCGATGTCACCAATCCCTCCCCAAGATTATCGAATCCATGATGCTTTCCGTCCCGTGGGAATCCGTTCGGTAATTCAAACTCTGGAAGTCCAAACAACTGCCGAATTGTATTCCTATACTCTACCCTGCTCAACCGGCGCGGCAAAGTCCCACCGATCAGCGTATTCTCCAACAACGACTCATCCAGCCAGGTCATTAAAGCCTTCCTCTCCTCCTCACTCGGTTGATCCTTCTTGAGGGGAGGCATCAAGCCCTGCTCATTCGCCTTCAGAACTTTCTCCCAAAGTATCCGACTCTCTTGCTTACTCCAATCTACCGACTCGAGATCTAAATTTAGCCCCCCTTTTTTTTCGGCCGTATCATGACAATCGATGCAGTAATCTGACAAGACGTCCAAGACATGATTTGGAATCATCCTTTCCGCCGCCACCGAACCCATTAAAAGCCCGGTTAAAAACAATCCACGCATCACGAAAAGAGATCGTTCATGTTGCGGGTCGCATTCGAGAAACTTTCCACTTCCATCCCCAACTTCTGCTGCAGTGTAATATAGAGATCCCCTAACAAGGGAGAATCCTTATCCTTCTGATCAATCGCTACATGCCCCTCGTGGCTGAAGCCGCCTCCCGCCACCAGCGTCGGCAAATTTCGATTACTATGGCGACTCGCATCACCCATCCCCGTCCCCATCAAAACTACCGTGTCATCCAACAAACTCTTATCCTGCGCATTCTTCTTCTCCTTGAGCTGCGAAAGAAAACCTGAAAGGCAATGCGTGTGCGCCGATTCAATCGCCACTAAATCCCGAATCATTGCCGGATCATTTCCGTGGTGCGATAAACCATGATAACCTGACCCCAACGCTCGCCCATCAATCGAGAACACCTGCCCCAATCCATCTAGAAACAGAGACAACACACGCGTCGATCCGGACTCCAAGGCGAGAGCCATCAAATCATACATAATAGTCTCCGACTCGATCTGCAAATTTGGGGTGATCGGGTCGTAACTCGGTAATTTGTAATCCGGTTCCGGCACCACCTCGTTGATCGTTTCCAACTGCCGATCCATCCGCTTCTCCACCGCCCGAAGCGATTCAAAATATTCGTCCAGCTTGTCTCTATCCCCCTGCGGTAATGACTGTTGTAATCGCTTCGCATCCTTCACTACTGAATCCAACGCACTCTTTCCACTCCGCAGCACATACTCAGTTCGGCGCCGATCTTCTTTCGATACAAACAACTGCTTATAGAAAACACTCGGCCGCTGAATCATTGGCAACGGAACCCCCTGCCGTGTGAAGCACATCGGTTTGTTTGCCTCTCCCGAGCCAGCGGTCAATTGAATCGACGCAAATCGCGACTTTTGCCCAATCTTATCCGCCACCATCTGATCCAACGAATAAGTCTTCGGCGAATTCCCACAAAGAAAGTTACTCCAAGCCGCGTGCCCGTTCGCTGCCCGGTGATCCAATCCGGAGAATACTGTAAATTCATGCTGATGTTCCGCTAAAGGCTTAAGCGTATCAGGCATCTCATAGTTCTTCCCAATCGTCTTGGGATAAAAAGCATTCTGGTGCAAACCAAGATAACTCCCAATCACCACAAAATTCTTCGGCCCATCTACCGGAGTAGCAGTTGAACCAAAGGATTCCAGAGAAGGAAGGGCGATCATCGCAGCTGCAGAACGTAGAAACCGTCGCCGATTCAATGGATTTTTAGAAACCGAATTCATCTTGCTTGATGGTAACGCTCTTCACGATTCGCTCGCATGGCCCCAGCTTACGACTATGACGAAAGCAATCTTACAGCCGTCCTACTAAATAATCACCCATTTTTGTGTACTCTATTTCTGAAGCACACTGGCCCTTTCGATCACAGGACGTGTCTTCAAGTTCTGCCGCACATCTTTCTTGAGCAGGGATTTCAAGGCCATACTTTAATACCCTCCTTACCGCCTTAAGAAACGAATACAAACGGCGGCCGGAACATTAATTTTATGGTCGCTTGGATCCAAAGAACCAGTGTCCTGCATGACATCCTCCGCCTGAGTGCGGTCGCCAAGGAGCGACAGGACATAGGCGCAGAGTCGGTTCTGATGACTGTTCAGAAGCTAAGCGAATTCGAAAGGTGGCTCTGGTCGTTTTCCGGGCATGTATTTTCGTGATTGATACCGGCTGTTCAGGAAGGATATAGCACGGGAGCACGGCTAGGTTACGGTTGAGAGCAAAAAAGAGGGGAAATTGTAAGCAGTTGAATACGACCTCATGCAAACAAAGGAGTTTTAATCACAGTAAAAAAGTTCTATTTGTCGTTCCTAAGAAGCTTGAGAATCGCTCTCCAGCACCTCGCTCAAATCGTCAGTAAATAACCATGACCAACCGCCGTCTCCTCTTGCTTTTAGGACTCAGTATTTCGATTTTAAAGCTCTCTGCCCTCGACAGGCCCAACATCCTCTTCTGCATTTCCGACGATCAAAGCTACGCTCACACCGGAGCAAATGGCGATCCCGTCGTCAAAACCCCCGCCTTCGACCGTATCGCTGAAGAAGGACTTCGCTTCACCCATGCCTTCTGTGACGCCCCCACTTGTGGGCCCTCCCGCTCCGCCATTCTCACCGGCCAAGCGATCTGGCGACTCGAAGAGGCTGGCAACATCCACAGCACTCTCTCGGCCAAATTTGCAACCTATCCCGACCTCCTTCAAAAATCCGGCTACTCCATCGGCTACACCGGAAAGGGATGGAGCCCCGGCCGCCTCGAACCTGGGGGGCGCACGGAAAACCCCGCCGGACCACCCTTCCAAAAGAAGCGCCTCCAACCACCCTTCAAGCAAATGCGTCACACCGACTACGCCGGCAACTTCTCTGACTTCCTTGCGCAGTCCCCAAAAGACAAACCCTTCTGCTTTTGGCTCGGCACCTCGGAACCCCACCGCGGCTTCGAATCTGGTGCCGGAAAACGAACCGGTAAAGATCCCTCCAAAGTCATCGTCCCGCCCATTTTCCCCGACAGCGACATCGTCCGAAACGACCTCCTCGACTACTTCGTCGAAATCGAACACTTTGATTCCCAAGTGGGACGCGCTATCGCACTGCTGGAAAAATCAGGACAGCTCGATAATACCATTATCGTCGTCACCAGCGATCACGGCATGCCTTTCCCCCGTGCCAAAGCGAGCCTCTACGACGACGGATCCCGCATTCCGCTCGCCATCCGCTGGCCCGGAGGAATCACCAAGCCGGGCCGAACCAGCGACGCCTTACTCAATCTCAGCGACCTCGCCCCCACCTTTCTCGAAGCAGCCGCTCTCAAACCACCAAGCATGATGACCGCACAAAGTCTTCTCCCCATCTTCAAAAACCAAGCGTCGAAAAATCACCACTCCGCCTTCATTGCCATGGAACGCCACGATGGCTGCCGCAAAGGGGGCAAAGGCTATCCGTGCCGCGCGATCCGGACTTCCGACCACCTCTACATCCACAACTTCGAACCCACCCGCTGGCCCTCCGGCTCTCCCGACCCATCGGTCTGCGCCCGCGCCATCGCCTATGGTGAGATCGACAGCTCCCCCACCAAAACCTTCATGATGGAATATCGTAACAAGCACGGTATTGCTCGATTGGCAGAGCTCGCCTTCGGGATGCGCCCCGCCGAAGAACTCTACGATCTCAAAACAGATCCCCATCAAATGAACAACCTCGCCGGATCTCTTCCCCTCGCCAAAACCCAAGCCACTCTGCGCAAGAAACTCTTCGATCACCTCAAAACAAGCAAAGACCCGCGCGTCATTGGCGGCCCCGCCAACTGGGATCACTACCCCTACTACGGCGTCATTCACACCAAAGGATGGTCCGTCGACCCAGCACCAACATCAAAAAAATGAATCCCAAACTTCCTCGCCGCAACGTCCTCCGTGGACTCGGAGTCTCTCTCGCCCTCCCAAGTTTCCATAGCCTTCAAACAGGCTTCGCCGCTCCCAAGGAATCCACTCCCCCCCGCCGCCTTCTTTGTCTCGGCAACCACCTCGGCTTCCATCCACCCGCCTTCTTCCCAAAAGAAACCGGCTCCGATTATACCAGCAGCCCCACTCTCAAAAACATCGAGAAACACCGAAAAAACTTCACCGTTTTCTCGCACCTCGATCACGCAGTCGGCGGCGGCCACAATGGCGTCGAAGCCTTCCTCACCGGAATCCGCAAAGAGGAATCTTCCGGCTTCCCGGAAAAAAACATCTCACTTGATCAAGTTGCCGCCGAACACATCAGGAGCAACACCCGCTTCCCCTCCATCAATGCCGGGCTCGGCGCAGGAACCGACATGTGCTGGACCCGCACCGGCGTCCGCATTCCCCCCGTCAACAATCCCGCCCGCCTCTTCGAGGCCCTCTTCGTCCAAAGCGACGTCTCTACTCGCAAACAAGAACGCCAACGGCTCAGCGAACAAGCCAGCGTCCTCGACGCCCTCCGCGAATCCGCAAAATCTCTCCACCGCGATCTCAATCCCACCGATCGTGACAAACTCGACCAATACCTCACCTCGGTCCGCGACGTCGAGCGTCGGCTCCAGATGTCGGAAGCCTGGCTCGACAAACCAAAACCCAAGCCTGAAATCAAACCCATCACCGATGAAGAGCGACCTCACATCGAAGAAATTCCTCTCTTCTTCGACCTCCTCACCCTTGCCCTGCAAACCGATTCAACCCGCGTTGCCACTTTCGAAATCCCCATGGGTTTCACTGTCTCTGATCTCAACAAAGTCGAATTGGGCTACCACGGCATCTCTCACCACAGCAAAGGCGAAGGAAAACTTGCGCAACTCAAAATCGTCGAAGATTACATCTTCACCCAAGTCAATCGGCTCTTCAGCGGACTCCAGGAAGCCCAACTCCTCGACCAAACCCTCGTCATCATGGGCAGCGGCATGAGCGATGCCTCGACCCACAGCAACAAGGACCTCCCTGTCCTCCTCGCCGGCGGCGGGCTCAAACATCAAGGACACCTCCCATCCCCCGCCGACCACCATCGCGTCCCCCTCTGCAATCTCTGGCTCTCGACCCTCCAATGGTTCGGCCTCGAACGCGAACACTTTGGAAAAAGCACCAGCACCTTCTCCAAGCTCTTCTAATGCTCCGATACTACATCATCGCACTCTTCGGCTTCACCCCCTTCAGCCAGGCTGCCCTTCCGCAGAGCTTCCTCGCCAAGCATTGCTATCAGTGCCACGGACCCGACAAACAAAAAGCCGACCGCCGCTTCGACAAGCTCTCCCCGAATATCGAAAACTTCCAACAACAGGAACACTGGCAGGAAATCGTCGACCAACTCAACCTTGGCGAAATGCCACCCGAGGACGAACCCCAGCCTACCCAGGCCGAACGTCTCGCCGCCATCAACTCCCTCACCGAGGGAATCACCACAGCCCGCGAAAAACTCAAAGGAGCCGGCCAGCACACGACCCTCCGACGCCTCAACAAGGTGGAATACCGCCAAACCATCGGCGACCTTCTCGGCCTCAACGTCGAAGCTTGGGATCCCTCGGAAGACCTCCCCGCCGATGTCACCCACCATGGATTCGACAACAATGGAGCCCAACTCGTCACCTCAGGTCTTCTGTTGGAAAAATACCTTCCCGCCGCCGAAGCGGCAATCCAACGCGCCACCCACTTCGAAGAAAAACCCGAGTCAAAACACCACACCCAATCTTCCCCCTTCTACTTCCAGGGCAAAGAATCTAAAAATCTTCCAAAACTCTTCCTAACTGGACGCTTCCGCTTCGTCCCCGAAACTCCCTATACCGACCTCTACGGAAGACACTACCGAGGTGGCCACCTCGGCTTCCTCCCCCTCTACCAACAGGGCGGAGTCCCCCACAGCGGTCAGTATACCATCCGCGTCCGCGCCGCGTCCGTCGACCGCACCCACGACTATCGCAAAGGCATCCTTACTTCCCGCAACGGCGACCCCCTCGTCCTCGAACTCGCTTCCGTCGACCGTCAGGGGAGCGTCACTTCTGCGGGCAGCGTCCGAAAAATGGTCTCCCTCAACACTTACGAACTTACCGAACCCAAACCAAAATGGATCGAATGGACCGGCTATCTCGAAAAAGGTTACGAACCCGAAGTCCGCTTCCGCAATGGCACCCTCTCGGCCAAAAATCTCGTCTTCAAACTCAGCCGGCTCGCCCAGGACCGCCCTGAAATCAAGCCCTTTCTCCATCTCAAGCCGGGTAACGAACGCGGCCACGGCATACTCCGCGCCTACCAAGGCCCCAAACTACGTGTCTGGGAGATCCAAGTCGAAGGCCCTCATCTTCCGAGCTGGCCCCCGCCCGGACATCAGCTCCTCTACGGCAAACTCAAACCCGCCGACTTAAATCGAGAAATCATTCACGAGCGGCTTAGCCTCTTCGCGCAACACGCCTTCCGCCGAACTCCGAACAAAGGCGAACTCCAACCCATCCTCTCTCTCGTCTCCGCCAAACTCGACGCCGGAGTTACCCCCTTAAAAGCCCTCCAACTCGGCTTCCAAACCATTCTTTGCTCACCCGGATTTCTCTACCTGAGAGAAGACCAAGGCGACCTCAACCCTCACGCCCTCGCCTCACGTCTCTCCTACTTTCTCTGGTCCTCTCTTCCCGACGAAAGTCTTCTCCATCTCGCCGAAAACAACACCCTCAACGACCCCAAAGTTCTCAAAGAGCAAGTCGATCAAATGCTTAACAATCAGAAAAGCGAACGCTTCTCCAGCAACTTCCTCCGCATCTGGCTCGAACTCGACAACATCGGTGAAATGCCTCCCTCCACTGATTTCCGAAACTACTACCGCGACAATCTCGAAAGCGCCATGCGTAAGGAAACGGAGCATTTCTTCTCCCACCTCCTTCAGCAAAACCTCCCCCTCCGCGAATTCCTTACCGCCGACTACAGCTTCCTCAACCGTGAACTTGCCAAACACTACGGTATCTCCGGAGTCGAGGGCACTGAATTCCGCAAAGTCGATCTCCCAAAAGCCACACGCGGCGGCATCCTCGGCCACGGCAGCTTCCTCACCGCCTCCGCCAATGGCGTCGACACCTCACCCGTCGTGCGCGGGATCTACGTCATGAACAAACTCCTTGATTACACCCCGCCACCACCGCCCGACGACGTCCCTGAAATCGAACCCGACGTCCGCGGCGCCACTACCCTCCGTCAACAACTCGTCAAGCACCGCGCCGACGCCACCTGCGCCCAGTGCCACAACAAAATCGACCCCGCTGGATTCGCCCTCGAAAATTACGATGCCATCGGCACCTGGCGCGATCGCTATTCCGACAAACTCGCTGTCGACTCCTCTGGAAAACTCCACAGCGGCGAGACCTTCAGCACCAACCCTGAGTTTCGCCAACTCATCGCCTCCCGGGAAAAAACTTTCACCCGCTGCCTTACCAAAAAACTCCTCACCTACGCCATCGGCCGCGAACTCAACAGCAACGACCGCCCCACCATCGACCGCATTTGCCAAGAAATGGCTGGCCCCGAAAAAGGACTACGCGATCTCATTCAAGCCGTCGTCACCAGCACCATCTTCCGCCAAAACTAGCTTACCATGATCCGCCCCTTTCTCACCCTCGCCACCCGCCTCTTCCTCTTTCTAGTAGGATTTAGCATTTCGAGTATAGACCTTCTTGCCAGCGAGAGGCCCAACATCATCTTCTTCCTCGTCGATGACCTGGGTCAGCGGGATGTAGGTTGCTACGGGAGCCAGTTCCACGAAACTCCGGCGATCGACCAGTTGGCAAGAGAAGGCATGCTATTCACCGATGCCTATGCCACCTGCCACGTCTGCTCACCCAGTCGCGCGAGTATTCTCACCGGAAAATATCCCGCCCGGACCAATTTGACGGAATGGCTGGGAGGGCGGCCCGAGCGGGACTATGAACCGCTGCACCACGGTGAAAAACTGACCGCATTACCTGACGAAGAGGTGACCCTTGCCGAGACACTCAAGCGCCACGGCTACGCCACTGCGAACTACGGCAAAGCACACGTAAGCGTGAATCCGAAAACCTACGGTTTCGACGAAGAGATCACGGGATGGGTGCGCTCATATCACTATCCTTTTGGTGGCGCCTATGATAAAAAGCTACCGGCGAAAGAAGGCGACTACTACACCGACAAGCTGACCGATGCGGCCTTGGATTTCATTGAACGAAATAAAAATCAGCCCTTTTTTGTGCATCTTGAACACTTCGCGGTGCACGACCCAATTCAGGGGCGCCCGGACCTGGTAAAAAAATATCGCAAGAAGCTCGCGGCGATGACGAAACAGAAAGGACCGGACTTCATTCTTGAACCCAACCCGGACGGGCCGCAGCTCACGAAAGAAAAGCTTAAGGCGCTGGCTGAAAACGACGAGTTACAGGCGCATCAGGACGCTCGCGTCTGGTGGGTGAAGCAGAAACAAGACAATGTCGAGTTTGCTGGCATGCTTGAAGCAACAGACGAGAGCCTGGCGCGTATTCGTGCAAAACTTAAGAAACTTGGACTGGAAGAGAACACCATCATTGTTTTCACGGGGGACAATGGTGGCATGTCGGCCTCAAATCAGTATCGCGGTATCAATCATCAGCGCAAATCACTGGACGCTCAATTCGCAAGTTCCAACCTTCCGCTGCGCGGGGCCAAAGGATGGAACTACGAAGGCGGTATTCGCGTGCCCTTGGTTGTTCATTGGCCTGGCAAAACTCAAGCTAACACCACTTCGCAAGCTGTCGTTACAGGAACGGACTTCTACCCCACTTTGCTTGAAATGTTGGGGCTACCCGCATTCCCTGATCAACATAAAGACGGCCGCAGCTTTGTCCCTGCCTTAAAAGCGGAAGCCTATGACCGTGGACCGATCTACTGGCACTTCCCTCATTACAGCAATCATGGTTACCAAAGTCCAAATGGCGCCATTCGTTCCGGTCGATACAAATTGATCGAATACTACGAAAACGGAACCGTTCAGCTCTTCGATCTGGAGGATGATATCGGCGAACGCAAAGACCTCGCAAAATCAAAACCAGAGATCGCCCGGAAACTGAAGAAAATGCTCCATGACTGGCGGATAGAAGTTGACGCCAAGATGCCCTATCCCAAAACCGCCACTTCCAAACCCGCGCCGGGGGCGCGAGTTCCCAAACCGGTTAGCAAAGCCAACAACTTGCCTGCAGATCTCAAAAACTTTGCGCCGGGTTGGACAATCAAAAACTGGGGCGGTCCAGGAATGAAGCCGGGCCTGCGAAAGACATGGGGTGGGCGTAAAAACGTTCTGTTGACTCACCCGCTAAGCAGGGAGATTCCATGCGTTCTATCTCGTAGTATTGATGTGCCCGCTGGAAAGAAGACCGCCCTCACCTTCGCGGTTAACAATCATCCGAAAGGAAACTGGACCCTGGTCGTCAGGATCGATGGTGTGGAAGTCCTACGAAAATCCATCGAAGAGTCATCCTGGCAAGACTTCCAATTCGACCTAACGAAGCACGCGGGAAAAACGATCAAGATGGAACTGGAAAACCGCGCCAGTGACTGGACTTTCGAGGCCGCATTCTGGAATCGGATTGAACTGGTTGAGTAGGGAGAAGGGGCCAAATCAGATCCCCTTTTCTGAGACAACATGTGCTGTCTCTCTTATTTTTCGGGTTCAACTTCAGTCTTTGGAAAACAGATCAAGGCTTCAAGATCCCTCCCCGCCATCTAAAGTTCCCTAACCGACCGGGGGAAGATGCGGCGGACGCTCTACATAATACGGTGAGAGATTTTTTGCCCTGATATGGGCCTGCCCTCGATTGGCTCATCATTCTCCGGTCCAAATGAAATTATTTTGAGCAACAAATGGGCAACAAGCCAACACTCCTTAGCCTGACCACGGTCTCAACCTTAACAGACCCATCGCAGCTCACGACGAGTCACTGATAACGACTAAGCCTTCCGGACAGTGGATTCAACCTGGAAGCGCAACGCGAGGTTGAGCTAAAAATATATCGTTAGAGGTAGCGTGTTCGAGAGTTTTTCGTGGTCGTACGTTGAGGAAGTTTCGCCCCCTTGCCTCCGTGTCTGTGATCTAACAATTTTTCACCAGCTCCTCACTTCACCTCCAGCTGCCCAAAGAAACTTGGCAGGGTATTCCCATACCAGAAGGTCGGAGACCATTGATAGGATTTTCGTTCTTCCATTCTGGGACGATGGCGAGCCATTTGAAACCCCCAATTCTTATTGGCCTTGAGATCAGCTTCAATATCTTTGAGGGGAATGGCCATCTCCAAAGTCCATGCGCTATCTTCCTTTCCGGTCTTCCATTCCGAAGCGCTGTTCCACTTGGCGTCACGCAGACGCGCGTCATAGAGAACACCTTTGGGATTTAGCACAAAATGGTGAAACGATTTCTTATCGTGGTTGGTATCGAAAAGAATCTCGATGGAATCATCCTCCCGAAGGTCACTATCCCGTGTTTCCACCTCACTTAAAATGTCGCGCATCATGGGCTCCTGACACCTAACACCGATATAGACGAAGGAGTCGTCGTAACTCAACCACGCTTCTGTTTTTACCGGCGCATATCCATCGGCTCTTCTCGGAATGAGCCGGCTAATGCTTGGTTCGCCTTTCCACAAAGCGTCATCTAATTTCCCGTCGATCACTGGCCTTTTCTCAGCGGCTGTCATTTGAGTTTTCTCGGGATACTTCTTCACATGATCGGTCAGGTCGAGGGGAAGATAGATTACCTTATCGAGATGATACTGGTCTTCTTTCCCATGAAAATGAGCATCAAGACGAGGCAGGGGAAAGTAGGTCGAGACATCACCCTGATGGCTTACCGTGAATTGAATTTCCTTCTTCTCCCCGGAAGCAACATCCAACGAGACTCTGCGGGGACTCACGGTCCAATGCTCCGAAACAGGGAGCATCCAAGACATCCGCCCCGAGAGCTTGGTATCGAGAGAATTCTCCACCTGCAGAGTTACGACTTTTTCGCGGAATGGAAAAGTTTCCCGAAAGTTCTCTGTGAACTTCATTCCTCTCCAAAATTTCTGTTTCGCCTCGGTCGTGACGTCTTCCGCCAACATCCCGTCGAGGGTAAGGTTCATCATTCTCGGCCCCTGCTCTGTCATCGTGATCCAGGTGGCATGATCAAATTCCCCGAAGGAACTTCCTCGCAAGGCGCTTCCTCCGCCTGTGGTCCCGAGAGTGTAGTAATTCGCCTGATTTCTTTCATACTTGGCGTAGCGATGCACGTGCCCTGCATAAACGGTGTGCTTTCTACCGGCCAATACGGTCTCAATCTCCGGCCATCCAGTTTTTGATTTTTTTAGGACAGTTTTCCCATTTACATTGCGCTTAATCCCCTCTTCCGAGACCCAGAGAGGCTGATGAATGAATACCATCGTCCAGCGAACATCAGAGTGCTTCTCGATTTCTTCCTTTGCCCAAGCAATCTGCTCCTTGCCGAGAAAAGGACTGGAGCCTTCGCCGTCCTGCGTATTCAGACAGAGAAACAGGACATTCTTGTAGACGAAGGTGTAGTAGCGCACGCCAAACATCTCGTCCCAAATCTTGTCCATTACTCCGTTGCTTACATCATGATTTCCCGGTAGGTAAAAGAAGGGCATTTCAAAGCCCTTCACGAATCCATTGAACTCATCCCACTGCCGTCGAATTTCTTTTTGATCTCGCAGCCGTCCGCCGCCGGGGATTAAATCGCCAACCGTGATCACGAATTCGGGTTGCAGCTCGTTCACCTTTTTGACCGCACGCGGAAATACCCCCGGCCTCAGTCCTCCGGTTCTGTCGGTGACGATCGCGAACTGAAAGTCATTAGGATCGTTTCGGAATTTGCGTTTTGTCCATGGCTTCTGTGGAGTGGAGACGCTGTGCGAAAAATTCTCGTCGCTTTCCGGCCCTGTCTCCGAAAGAAGAGTCAAAGGAAGACAGCAAATTAGAAGAATCGATAGGCGGTATTTCATGAAAAGGCTGGAACCAACTAAGCTGATTATTTAGAATTAACCAAGATCTGAAAATGGGGCGAGGAATATTGATCGAGGAACTGAGAAGACGCGTAAGATACTGAGAAAGATGACAATCAAACGAATTTCACTACAGTGGTTGATCTTGGCGGCATGGATGGTCGGCGATTACAGTTCCGCGCAGGAAGTGAAGACGCGCCTTCCCCAGGGCTACCGCGAAGTTGGTTTGGATAAGGCGGCGGCACTGCGCGACTTATGCCAAGCTGCGGCTGAAACCGGACTTTTCTCAGGCGCCGTGCTGGTAGCCGACAAAGGGAAGGTGATTTATCAAGAGGCCTTTGGTTTGGCGAATCGGGAATGGAACATCCCCAACACCACAGATACCAAGTTCCGGCTCGCTTCTGTCAGCAAGCAGTTCTGCACCATGGTCATGATGCAATTGATCCAGGAAGGTAAAGTGAATCTGGACGACAAGATCACAGATCACTTGCCCTATTACCGGAAGGATACCGGTGACAAAATCACGATTCACCATCTGATGTCTCATCAATCAAACATCAAGGATTTTACGGCGAGCTTCGACTATCGTGGCCGCATCTCCCGTTTGTCATTCGATAAAGATGAATTCATTCAACAATACTGCAGTGGTGACCTCTCGAATGAACCCGGAACGATATACTCTTATTGCAATGCGGGCTATTTGATTCTTGGCCGGATCATCGAGAAAGTGACTCGCAAAACCTTCGAGAAAAACATAGAGGAGCGCATCTTCGGGCCACTCGGAATGAAAAATAGCGGGTATGACCGAAACCGCTATGTGCTTGAGAAGCGGGCCGATGGCTACACGCGCGGGCCCTTCGGAGATACGAAAGCCGATTACATGGAGATGGACTCCTCTCCCGGCGCGGCCGGCTCACTCTATTCCACGGTGAGAGATATGTTTCTCTGGGATCGAGCCCTCTATACCGACCAACTTTTAAATCAGGAAAACCGGAAGCTAATGTTTACCCCGAACCGGGATGTTCCGGAAGTGAGAGCAGCGGGTGGACGAGCTCAAAGCCGTTATGGCTACGGCTGGCAGATTTACACTCGATCTCATCCGGTGACGAAACGACGCACCAAGGTGATCAATCACGGAGGAGCTATTAATGGCTTTCGGGCCATGGAAAATCGCCTTGTAGACGATGATTCGTTTATCATCGTTCTCTGCAATCAGGGAGATTCTTTTGGCAATTCTGATGTCTGGAAATCGGTCGTCAATTTAAGCACCGAACTGATTCATATCGTGACCGACCAGCCCTTCCGAATGCCGGGCAAAGCGCGCCTTAGCCAGGATCAACTTCTTTATACCATGGTCAAACGCGATGGATTGGAAGCCTCCATCGAATGGTTCAAAGCCAAAGGAAAAAAAGCCGCCTGGGGAGGCACCAACATGGCGCTGGCACAACAACTGATCGATGATGGAAGGGTCGACGACGGACTCCGTTTCATGGAACTTGAAATCGAACTAAGCCCGGGCAAAGCCTGGCTGCTTCGAAAAACAGCCGAAGCCTGCTTGAGCAACGGCCGTCCAGAGAAAGCGTTAACGATCGCCAAGCGCGGACTGAAGTTGAAACCTGATGATGAAAAACTGCAGACACTGAAGTCGGAAGCAGAGCGGGATCTGGAGTCACTGCGGTAATTACCAGCATAGCTCGAAAAGCTCAGCGAAAGAAAGGCGGATAAATCCATGGCCTCACGACCTACCGAAAGGATCCCGCAATTATTCAGCCGATGGGCGGACCAACCCGGATTACTCAGCAGAAGCAGATCATTCAACTGCAATCAAAACCCGCTTCCCCACCGGCGGCGTCTTCCCCTTCACCGCTGATTCCCGCAACGGGACTCCTTTATCGACCCTCTCTGGCGGGCATCACCCCTTCCAGCTCCACAACGACAGGGATTCAGCAAAAAAGGATGCGGGAATCGGGAATTACTTAAATTGTGTTCAAGTTAAGTGCTCACACTCTCCATTCCACACAAAAAGAAACCCGCCTATCCGGTGGGATGAAGCGGGTTATATAAAGTACGCAGACTGGGACTCGAACCCAGGACCAAGACCATTTTGATTACTGATTACGAGCGCCTTAAAGGGACACCCTCATCCTGAAACATCTTCAAACATCATCCGCGTTGCCATTTTTGTTGTCGCGACGTCGCTCTGACAATCCACACCCCGGCCCTCAATTTTTCTTTTCAAAATCCCGCGAGGTCTATTCCCAAGAATTACGCTCTCTGAAGTGGCGACTACCGGCTTTTCAACCTATCAACAACTAAGAACTGCCAGATGATCACCACCCCTTGATTCAAGAGGGTAAAGGAAAGCAATCTGGCAGATTATGGCTTCGATTTACAAACGTGGAAAATGCAAGAATTTCTACGCTGCTTTAAGCGGTGCCGATGGACGACGTATTTATCGTTCGACGAAGACGCCGATAAAGCGTGAGGCTCAAGCGATAGCGGTTAAGTGGGAGCTGGAACAAGAGAAGCTCCGAAAATCGAATACTCAGCCTCAGAGACAGGTAGCAGAGATCGTTTCGCGCATCGCAAATAACGCAGAGGAGGGAAATTTGACCGAGTCCATCACGCGAAAGGCCCTTACGGAGATCTTCTACATCTTCAGCAATAGGGAGCTAAAGCTCTACTCAGTTCGAGAGTGGATGGATGAATGGAGTGTGATGAAGGCTCAGAATGAACCTCTCAGCACCTCCCTGAATCGGAATCGAAGCGTCGCACACATTCTAGATGCTCTCAAAAAGACTGCTGACAAGCGGATCGACCTTGTGACCACTGAGGAACTTGAAATAGCCAAGACATGGCTTGCAAAGCAGAAAACACGCAGTGGATCTCAAGTCAGAAAATCGACACAAAACATCAAACTCAGCCACTTAAGAGCAGCCTTCCGGGAAGCGTTTGAAAGAGGACATATTCCACGAAACGTTGCCGCGCCGATCAAAAACTTCCCAGAAGACGACAGCGAAATCGTGTCGGGGTTCACACACGTCGAACTTGGCAAACTTTGCGCAGCAGCGTCCGGAGAGTGGAGGGACGCGATCATCCTTGCTGCGCATACTGGTCTGCGACGAGAGAACATCCTTCGCCTAAAATGGGCCGAAGTAGCCCATGAGCAAAACGAGCTTCATGTTCAACTAGTGAAGCAAAAAGCTGGTTCAAAAAAAATCGCAACAATTCCTCTCACATCGGACGCCTTCAATGTTGTCATGCGGCATCAAGGACAGAACCCGACATACGTGTTTCCAGAACTGAGCAATCTGCGACACAGTGCCCCAAACTACCAGTTTGACCGGATCATGAAGAAGGCGAGCGTTCCTAAGAAGACCGTGATCTCAGGCGGGATCGAGGTGAAGCGCACTTTCCATTCTCTACGACATACATTCACATCACTGCTCGCCAACCAAAACGTTGCGGCGGAGGTGAGGCAAGAATTGACCGGGCACGCGAGTGACAAGGCCCACCAGATATACACTCACCTGGATACCCAAACTCTCCGAGATGCCATTAACAGTCTCCCGTCACTGAGCTCGGAATGAAGGCAGAAGATCAATCTGCCTTCTGACATGCTGGCGAAGCGCAGGGGGTAGCAACTGTAAGGGAGGGGAATCACCTGGCCTGCAGGAAATGAAGCGCAGCGAGAATGGAGGACGGTTGGGGAAACCCTTGCGGGCGCGTGGGGACCGCGTCCCCTAGCAAATTGAAAAATCAACCGAACTTCGCACCAGCGATGTTCAAGACACAACGGGAGGTGGCAGCAAACACGAGAAAACCGTCTGGCGAACGAAGGATGAGGCTTCAGCGGACTTGTGGTGTTTTGTGGATTGGAGGAGGGCGGGGCGTTGCGGGGATTCCCCGCTTGAAGGGGTAGGTCCGCACAACGTAGGACCGAGGGGAAAGCATTCCCCTCCCCTCAAATCCCTCCCCTAATTTCCATAAGAAACATTATCACATCGAATCTACCAAACTGGAGGGTGTTCCCTACTCAAAATTCTGAAGGTGGCGCAAATTGAGAATTCGGCGGGAAGCGTAAGACGACGCGGCAGGAAAAATTCATCCCTGAGATGCTCCAATTTCATGAGGCAGTCAACTCCTTAAGCTGACGCGAATGGCTATCGGGCCAAACAACAGACACGAAAAATGGCCGCCGGACATCCATGGGTTGCAAGAATTCTAATGGTAAGATTGCTGATTGAAAGAGGCTGCTGCCAATGCCATTCAACTCTTCCTGAGTGATTGTCTGTAACACGATGAAGAACCGAGCCCGAATCATCTACAATTTCAAAGTCTCTCACCAAAAAGGGCACCACTTCTTCAGGATGGGTCATCAAAACACTCTCCATCGGATGGTCCCAATCGGGATCAAATTCGATAATAATTCTCCCAATCCTGACCTCTGCATTCCATGTCAATTTTAGTTCGGGAACCTTATCATCTCTTGCAGCCACCCAGGCACTGGCCCCTTCTGTTGGGCGTGCTGGTCCTGTGGCGACATTTTGGGGAGCAAACAACGCAACCGGAGGTTCCACGGTCATTGCAAGATTCCTTCCTTCTGGTCGACGTTTTGGCAACCAAAACTCAAAGCTCTCGATTCCAATTCCTTCGGGTGGCTCTTGCCGTGACGAAATCGCAACCGCCTTGTTGTAGGCATTGGATAACGCCAGAACTCCGGTCATCCGGTCGTCGCTGACCCGAACCCGAACCGCAGGATCCTCGCACAATATTACGAAATGATAACCGCACCGTTCGATCGGATTGCAGAAGCCCGCGCTAATCCGAGCCTGCCCCTCTTCAAAGGGAACTTCAAGAGCCTCAACCAACTCGTCTGGAGTGAAATTTCCGGCCCTGCTGGACCGTCGTAATTCCACTCGAAGAACCCCCGACTGTTCGGCACTCGTTTCAAAACCAAAGGTCGGTTTCACTCCTTTCTCCAACGGAAGTAACATCGCCCAACCATGATCAAGACGAACCCAAGCCTTGTTCGCACGCAACTCACTCAGGACATACTCCGAACTTGCGGTAATCTTCGCCGAACTTGCGAGATCTGCGGGATCGCTTTGGCTGAATTTCGGAAGATACTGACCCGACCGCACAAGGCGGCACTGGAGTTCCTTGATCTCGCCTCCCAACTCAGCCGGCAAACTCGATTTCTCCCGACACAATGCCGCTGCCATCCCGACAGCCTGCCCTCCGGCAGCACAGGTAGCCATGACACGAGTGGAACCGAAGGCCACGTGACTCGCACTGATGATTCTTCCCGCGAGAAAAAGGTTTGTGATATTTCGACTGTAATAGGAGCGATAGGGAATTCCATAAACTCCCTTCGAGTGCCACTGCGTGCAACTCGGTTCATCGGAATAAACTCCATCCGCTGGGTGCAGATCCATCGCCCAGCCTCCATGAGCAACCACATCGTCAAAGGCGGTCTGTCCGACCACATCGTTTTGAGTCATAATGTAGTCTCCCTCAAATCTCCTGCTCTCCCGCTTCCCCGGAATCTGGCCCACCCATTCGAGAGTCAAGTTCTCTGCTTCAGAGAACTCACCCGAATT
>JAQWZU010000205.1 GCA_029253285.1 Akkermansiaceae bacterium
CCCGACCTCGAAGAACACGGTCATCTCGCCCTACCCCACTACATGGAACGCGAAGCCGACAAAGCCGACCGCGACCGCTACCAAACCGTCTACGCCAAAGAAGACGGCGCCATCGCCGCTCCCACCGCCGGGCTTCATTTCACACCCGAGGTCCTCGCCAATCTCGACCACACCTTCCTCACCCTGCACGTCGGCGTTGGCACCTTCCGCCCCGTCAAAGTCGACGACCCGCGCGAACACGAAATGCACTCCGAGTGCTACCACCTCGACGCCGAAGCCGCCGGCAAGATCAACACCGCAAAAAAAATCGCCGCCGTCGGCACTACCGTTACAAGAGTCCTCGAACACCTGGCCCGCGACCGTGAAATCGCCGAATGCTCCGGCGAAACAGATATTTTCATCTACCCGCCCTACCAGTTCCAAACCATCGATACCCTCCTCACCAACTTCCACCTCCCCTGCAGCACCCTCATGATGCTTATCTCCGCCTTCGCCTCGAGAGAGCTGGTCCTCGAAGCCTACGCCAAAGCCGTCGAAGAAAAATACCGCTTCTACTCCTACGGCGACTGCATGTTAATTGTTTGAAAAGTGAGGGATGCCTTTAGGAACTCTCGATGACTCCCTATGCCAGCCTCTTCTTCGCCGCTCGTCGTTTCACGATTTCGTCCATCACGACCGCTGCGAGCAGAACAAGGCCCACGATGAGGAATTCAATATGGGTTTCCAGCCAAGTAACGAGATTGATCATGTTCTTCAGGACCTGCATCACGGCAGTTCCAATCAAGACACCGAGGATCGTTCCCTCTCCGCCCCGCAGACTACATCCTCCCAGCACCGCAGCTGCGATGGCGTAGAGCTCAAAGAAATTTCCGTAGGCACTCGGCTGCGCCGTATTGCCATTCAAGATGAACAGCATCCCTCCCAGAGCTGCCAGCATCGAACAAATGACGTAGGAAAGGATGATCATCCGGTCGGTGTTGATTCCGCTCAATCTCGCCGCCTCTTCGTTGTTGCCCAAGGCAAACAAGTATCTCCCCCAAATGGTCTTCCGCAAAAAGATCCAGGCCGCGATCGAAAGAGCGACTAAAATCAAAAAGGGATAGGGCAAACTAAATTTCCCAACGAGTTCAATCTCGCCTGTTCCCCATTCCCGAAATTCCTTGAAACCACCTCCAAAGCCCTGGCTTTGATCGTCGGTTAATCCCCTCGTCGCCCCCCGATAGATCAACAAGCCGCATAGCGTCACCACAAAGGGTTGCAGCTTCAACTTGGTAATCAACAACCCATGAAACAACCCGATGAGGAAACCCACCAATAGCCCCAAACTCACCGCGCTCGCTGGCGACCATCCGTGGCGAACCACCAACCAAGGCACCCCGCATCCCACCAGACAAACCACCGAGCCAATCGACAAATCAATCCCTCTCGTGATAATGACGAATGCTACCCCTAGGCTAAGGATGCCATACAAGCCCGTGCGTTCCAACTGCTTCGACTGGTTGTATCCGCCCAGAAACTTGTCGTTGAGGATAGCCGTGACGACATACACGACCACCAAGGTAATAAAGATTCCTCTGATGTTTTTCATTTTATTAATTCAAGCTAACTCGCATTCATCAAACTCCGCCCCGTTGCCAATTCCATAATGGCTTCTTCGGTAAATTCATCACGCTCCAGTTCTCCTGAGATCCGCCCCTCGTGCATTACGAGCGCCCGGTCGGCTACGCCCATAATCTCCTCCATCTCACTGGAAACAAATAAGACCGCCATCCCCTCCTTCGCGAACTTTTCCATGAGCAAATAAATCTCCTCTTTCGCTCCGATATCAATTCCCCGTGTGGGTTCATCCAACAAAAGAATCTTCGGCTTCAAGGCCAGCCACTTCGCCAGGACAATCTTCTGCTGGTTACCACCCGACAAATAACGTGCCAACTGCCACGAGCCCGGCGTCTTCACACTCAGCGCCTCAGTCATCTCAACCGTCAAGGCCTCCTCCTTCGCCTCATCCACAAAAGGCCCTTTCGCATCGCGACGCAAGGACGCCAAACTCATGTTTTCCTTCACCGCCATCTCGAGGATCAAGCCCTGCCCTTTTCGATCCTCCGGCACCAAAGCCAAACCACGGTTCAGCGCCTCCAGCGGAGACCGCGGCACCTTGCTCGATCCTCCGGCCACGACTTCACCACCCACCGCTGGTCTTGCCCCAAAAAGCGCCGCCAGCATTTCACTCCGACCCGCTCCCACCAAGCCAGCCACGCCGACCACTTCTCCAGCCCGCACTTCAAAGTCCAAGGCATGTTTCGGGTGCTCAACCGTGCGCAGTCCCGTCACCGACAAGGCCACTTCACCCAACTCATGCGGCGTTCGTTGATAAAACTGCGAGACATCCCGCCCAACCATCAAGCGCACCATGGCGTCATGATCGATCTCCTCCCGCTCCAGCTTTCCGGCATTTTCACCATCCCGAAACACCACCACGCGATCCGCCAATTCCTTCACTTCCCCCAGGCGATGCGAAATATAAATCACACTCACGCCCCGTTCCCGCAAATCCCGGATCACCTCGAAGAGCCGCTCGGCTTCGCTCAGCGAGAGACTCGAAGTCGGCTCGTCCATGATGATGACGCGCGCCTTCGTTGAGAGAGCCTTGGCAATTTCCACCAACTGTTGTTTGCCCAAAGTCAGCTCGCTCAAGGGAGTATCGGCCGACACTTCCAGTCCGACCAACTCGAGCACTCGTTCCGCTTCCCGACGAATTTCCTTTTGATCAATCCAACCAAACTTCCGCGGCTCCCGACCAAGAAACATGTTCGCCTCGACCGTCAAATTATCGGCGAGATTTAACTCCTGATGAATCAAGGCCACACCTGCCGCCTGGGCCTCCTGCACGCCGGCAAACCGCCGCGCTTTTCCCTCGATCAGCAACTCTCCTTCATCCGCCGGCTGCACCCCGGCGAGGATCTTCATCAAGGTGCTTTTGCCTGCACCGTTCTCCCCGATGAGAGCCACTACTTCAGCCTCGCGAACCTGCAGATCCACACCCGAGAGCGCGACCACACCCGGGAAGCGCTTCGTCACCCCCCTTACTTCCAGGAGACAGTCTCCCATTACTTGCCAAGTTTCTCGTTCAAGTCCTTCCAAAAGGCTTCCACATTATCCTTACGAATCATGCGAGCCGGAATGTCGATGAGCTTGTTCTCGGGAATGACTGAATCATCGCCCGTTGCCAAGGCATGCAATACCTTGATCGATTGATTACCATAGGCGTATGGGTCCTGCACTACCGTCCCGGCAATCTGGCCGTCGACGATGCCCTGCAAGGTCTCCTCGTCTTCATCGAACCCAATAATTTTGACCTTCCCGAGATCTCCACGTTCCCTCAGCACATCAAGAATGATAGGCGGGTTATAGGCAAACAAACCAACCATGGCATCCACGTCGGGGTTCTTGGTCAATTCGTCTTCGACATTTTCCTTTGCCTTGGCCATATCGATCTCATCAGTGCGCGTGGCCAACACAGTGTACTTTTCACCCTTCACCACCTCTCCCGGCAAATCGTATCGGCTCGAATCCTTTTCGCGCTCCATCAAACAATCGATGACACCCTGGCGACGATGCTTCGCGTTTTCCTGGGCCAAACGTCCAATAAACAAAATCACCTCTCCGCCCTCTGGAAGAGCTTCCTTCACCAACTCCCCGCACATCCAGCCGGCATTATAGTTATCCATTCCGATATAGACCTGCCGCTTCGATGTTGGAGCGTCGGTATCCATCGTGATCAAGAGAGTATTGTCAGCGACTTCGTCAAAAATATCAGCCTGATTCTCCGGATCAATCGCCGCCACCGAAATTCCGTCCACTCCCTTCGAAATCAAATCCTCAAGCGCCTTTCGCTGCTCCGTGCTGCCGTCCGGCATTAAGGTCTCCACCTGCACTCCCAGCTCAGCTCCAGCATCCTCGCCGCCCTTTTTACAAATTTCCCAAAAACCCACGGCTCCAGTTGTCACTAAGGCATAGGATTTCTTCCCATCATCCTCCTTATCGCCACACCCGGACAAACAAATTCCCAATCCCAACAACAAGACGCCAAATCGTATCTTCATCATTCACCCATCCAATTCCACCCGGGACCACCAGACCAGCGAAAAAACAGGTGGATTCTCGTCATCCCGACGCGCCCTTGTCATTCCCAACCACGGAAACATCGGACTCCGGCCCAA
>JAQWZU010000179.1 GCA_029253285.1 Akkermansiaceae bacterium
TAGCGCTCAATCTTCCCAACCGCTCTCCTGAGCCCATCCTCGATCTCTTTGGGCAGGCCATACGACGAGAGTTCCTTCACGAAAACATCCCAGTCCTTGTCCTTTCCGCTCCCGAGATAGGCATTTAATCGGGTTGCCACGGTCGAGTCCGCCAATGACTTCCCATCGGCATAAGTCTTCCCCAAAAAGCCACGGATATCGCTATAGCGGGTCAGGTAGTATTTCTGATGATAAGCTTCGGCGTAGGTGAACTCGCCCACTGGAAGAATCGCGGTCTTCACCGCATCGAGGGAAACTCCCTGTGCCTTCGCCGCTTTCGCCACGCTGGCTTGGGCTGCCTTCTTCTGCTCGTCGTTGTGATAAAACAAGGCATTCATATACTGCCGGGAGTACCCCGCCTGATCACAGCGATGGGCTCCCCAGAAAAGATTCAACATGTCTTCGTATTTCAAGACCGCCGGATCGTAATCAATCGAGATCACCTCGGTATGATTTCCCAAACTGTGGTAGGATGGATTTTTCTTCTCACCCCCGGCGTAGCCCACGCGGGTGCGAATCACTCCTTCAAGACTTCCGAACTCGGAATCTGGTCCCCAAAATCATCCTAAACCAAAAGTCGCCGTCTCAAATTTCTTTGAAGCCAGCCTCTTATCTAGCGGAAGGGTCTTTGCAGACACCGTTCCGTCTGCCTTGGCTAATTTTTCTCCGGTCGCAAGCCCTGCCATGATGAGCAAAGATGTCGCGACCGCCCCGATGAGCAAACGAATTTTCATAATTAAGTGAATTCTGTGATCACAAGGATGCCCTATTTCGCGATTTATTCCAGCACGGGTTGACGATTCCTTTTCTTTCGCGTTGGCTCGACCACAGATGGCCGATCCCGAGACAACCTCCGAATTCGCTCAGCGCGTGCTGATGAGCGATTCTCTGGAGGAAAAGCTCACTCACGCTCCGAGGCACCTTATCTTGGATCCTCCTTCAAAAGAGACCATCGCCATCCCAGATACCCCGGGCCGCCCTTCCCACCTCCTCCCCAGCAGCAACGACGGCCGCTCTCCATTTCCCAGCACCCACCAGATCGAAGACGAAGAGCAACGAGCCATCCTCCTCCACTTTTTCGCCAACCACGAACTCCTCGCCGTCGAGCTCATGGCTCTGGCCTTACTCAAATTCCCCGACGCTCCCGATTCCTTTCGAAGGGGCGTTCTCCACACTCTCAAAGAGGAACAGAACCACACCCGCTGGTATCTCAAGCGCATGGAGGAATGTGGCGTCAAATTCGGCGACTTCCATCTCAGCCCCATGATCTGGTCGCACATCTCTCCCATGGAAAGCCCGCTTGACTACGTCTCCACGCTCTCGCTCACCTTTGAGCAAGCCAACCTCGACTACGCCAAGCACTACTCAGAAATCCTAGCGAAGTCCGGCGATCAAAAGTCCGCCAAGATTCTCTCGAAAATCTACCACGATGAAATTGCCCACGTCGGTCACGGCTTGAAATGGCTTCGCCGTTGGAAGGAGCAATCGCAATCGGATTGGGATGCCTGGCACAAGCAACTCCACTTCCCTGTCTCCCCAATTCGAGCAAAAGGAAAAGTTGCCTTCAATGAAGAAGGCCGCCGCCTGGCCGGACTTGACGAAAATTTCATCTCCTCGCTTCGACGCTATCAATCATCTCGGGGACGCAGCCCCGACCTTTACTACTTCAACCCCGACGCCGAACCGGCCGCGGCTCATCCTGGTTGGAAAGCCCCAAAGCGTCTCGAAGAACTCGCTGCCGATTTAGAATACGCTTTCGCCCTTTCCATCCCATCCGAAGACGACCTTGTCCTTCTCCGGCGCCTCCCCAGCGATCAGCATCGCGATTTTCTATGCAAGAAGGGCCTTCACTTTCCTGAAGTCGGATTACTCGGTGATATCGACGAAATACGGAAGCAACGAAAGCTCCGTGACGAACGCCCCTGGGGTCACGCATCCAAGGAACTCCTCTCAAAAAAAATCGGCCTCGAACTTCGTGGCCTGATTGACGAGTCCCCTATCCCATCGGCCATCTGCACCAGCAAGGAAGAAGCCCTCACTTTCATCTCCAACCACCCACAAGAAGAATGGATCACCAAACCTCTCCACAGCTCGGCCGGACGAGGCAACAAACGCCTCCTCCGCGACTCCGTCGAAGTTCCCAAAGGTGATTTCCTCATCGAACCCTGGCTGGAAAAAGTCATTGAGTTCTCCCTTCTCTACCAAATCGGCCGCCCTGAAGAGGGCGGCATTCGTTGCCTCGGACTGTCGCGTCAGGAAGTCAGCAAAGACGGCCAGTGGCTCAGCTCCACCTCCTACCCCAAACCCGCGGTCGGCCTGCCTGTCGAGCACGCGCAAATCATCTCCAACCAGGTCATGCCCTGCGCCAAAAAGAAGATTTGCCGCGCTCTCAAAACCCTTTTCGAAGGCCATGACTACCTTGGACCGCTCTGCATCGATTCCTTCCTCCACCTTTCCGAAGGAGAACTCAAATGGCACCCCGTCAGCGAGGTCAACGTCCGCTGGTCCATGGGAAGACTCGCCCATCAACTCCGCAAACGACTCGCGCCTGACAGCCCCCTGACTCTCACCACCTGCCCTCCTGATGAAGCCAACGCAATGAACAACGGCTTTCCTCTCGGAGACCCCGATCAAGCCACCGCACGAGTTCCGGTGATTCGCTTTTAAGCCCAGGACTTTTCAATCAACACCTTCAATCGCGGAACCTCCGTCGCCGACACCTTCGCAATGAAGCCCTTGTTGTGCGCAAAATGCACATCGGGCTCGTCTTTGATTTGGGTATACTCCATTCGCTTGTCGTCATTAAATCTTCCCAGGCCATACCCTTCGCCGCGACGATCGGGATAAACCATCGCCACAACTTCTTCCTCCAACCCCTGGTCTTCCACATAGCGACCCATCCCCATCGAAGGATCGTTTGGCATGGGGTCAGTCCTCGGCAGGAAGAGCACCTTTTTCCCAAAGCTCATTTCCCAGACCTCGGCATTCTCGCCAATATACTCGAGCTGCTTCTTCATGCCCCGTACAAAGCTAATGAGATCCTCCCCCACCATCCTCATCACTTCATAAATCGGCTGTCCCGGCAAATGCTCGGTGCTCGCTGCAAAACGTCGCAGCAAGGTGATATCAATCGGTGAATTTAACTTCGCCATGGCATCACGCTCCACACCCAGCCACTTGGCGGTATCATTGGGACCACGCGTATCCATCCACTCCGCTACAATCAGCCAATCGCAGAACTTATGCGCCTCCTCGTAGAGCCCCAAATACTTCAAGACCAAACTCAACGCACAAAGCGGCTCGGCATCGCGCGGAAACTGGTGATGGTCAAAATTCATCTTTGACTCGTCCCACTCCAGCCCCACATCCACCACGGCCGTCGCAACATCTGAAAGATCATCTTCACTTGGCTCACGACGATATACAGGCACTCCGGTTTCAGCCATCAGCAGTGCACAGGCGAGAAAGTCATCTTTATGGGCTCCACCGGGGTGAACTACAATTTGTCGAATCATGAAAACGGGCATAACCTCACTCAGAGCGATGCTCAACCACGAATGAAAGTCTCCGTCATCATCCCGACCCACAACGAGCAGGAATATCTCCCCGCCGGATTGAATGCCGTTGCCGCAGCTGCGAAAATTTGCCCTCACGAGGTCGAAACCGTCGTCGTGCTCAACCGCTGTAATGACCGGACCGAAGAGATCGCGCGGGAATTTGGAGCCGTCATTGCAAAAGAAGACGCCAAGAACCTCTCCCGTATTCGTAATGCCGGCGCCGCTGCCAGCTCTGGCGATATTATCGTCACCATCGACGCCGACAGCCAAATGCATCCCCAGTTCCTCCGCCTCGTCGTCGAAAAGCTCGCAAAAGGTCACGACATTGGAGGCGGCGCCATGGTCATTCCCGAGCGTTGGTCACTCGGCATCATCGCTTGTGGCGCAGTCCTCTTCCCTCACCTGGCCAAACACAAAGTCTCCTTCGGCGCCTTCTGGACCACCCGAAAAACTTTCGATCACCTCGGCGGCTTCAACGCGGATTTCGTCACCATCGAAGATGTCGACTTTGCCATCCGTATGCGCGACTACGCCAAATCCATCGGTAAGAAAACGGGGACCGTCTGGACCGCTCCCATGACAACCTCGTGCCGAAAATTCGACCAATACGGCGACTGGCACATTTTTAAAGACCGTGGCTTCATGTTTAAAGTCCTCGAAGGAACCAACACAAAAGTCGCCAACGAATATTGGTACGACCAACGTTCAAGTTAAGGCGACTCCTCTAAAATCAACTCTACCTTCGCCGCCTCCCACGGGTAGAAGGGTTTCAGCATGTAATAGCAGATCGGTCCCGTTACCGCGACAAAGAGCCAAATCGGAAAGACTTTCTTGGCGAGCCTCTTGTGCTTCGCGAAATTATTTGTCCACGCATGCACGAAGGTCAGCAAAATAAAGGGAAAACTAATCGCTGCAGCTGCGATGTGGGTAATGAGAATCGAAAGGTAAACCGTCCGGGCTGACCCGGCGATCTCACTCTCTTCATTACTCAATTTTCCATTCCCATCGGCATCACCAAAGAGAGTCTCTATTGTTGTGAAATGATACGCCACATAGCTCAGCAAAAAGAGGCCTGACAAAGCCAACGCGCCCGTCATGCAGCGCTGATGCGCTTTGTAATTCTTCCGGGCCAAGAAAAACAGCCCACCTAAAAGACACGCCGCCACCAGAGTATTTAAGAGGGCATGAAGTGGTGGAAGTAACGAAAGCTCCACCCCTTCGGGGAGCGGAATCTTGTAAGGACTCCTCATCATTACCACAAGAAGCAGAACGAGCCCGCTGACAATCCAGACCAGTTTCTTCAACGACTTCGCCCGCTCCTCAAGAACGGGTCGCGAAACAAATTCATTTCGATCACTCATCACTTTCAGCAACTTCGTTTTTCTTAATTTCGTTTAACGCGGTCCTCACAACATTGCTCAGAGCCTCTGGCGGCAGGCGTTCATGCCACTTCTTCACGAGGGTATTTCCCCGGAACACAAGAATCCCCAAATCGTGAGACCACTTCCCCTTAGCGGCAGCTTCAATGGGATCCTTCCGCTCACGGATGTCACCAAACTTCATCTCGTTGCGCATATACTGCCAAAGCGGCTCCCGTTCAGCTTTGACAAACCACCAGTTGGAAGGATCAACCGAAAGCGACTTTGTCATTTCCTGAAGCTTCTCCTGAGTGTCTTCGTCAGGATCAACCGAGAAACAAACCACCTGAAAATCCTCCTCACTCTTATATTCGTTGTAAACTCCCAGGAGTGAGTTCGCATTGCGGGCCGCACACATCGGACAGGAGGTATAATACTGAGCCGCCACCCAGACTTTATTTTTCAAGTCAGAGATTTTCACCGCCGCGCCATCCTGCTTCACCAGATCCAAATCCTTCTCCAGCTCCCAAAGATCTCCCGCCTCTTCCTTTCCAGCACCTTCCACAATCGGAGCATTGTCCTCACGTAACTTGCCTCTGAGCGTCGTGAGCCAGAATGACACTCCGAGAATCATCGCGCAGATGGCGCCGACGCCCACATAGATCAGTTGAATTTTTTTCTTATCGGTCATTTTTGTCCTTTCTCGTCTGGGTTGGCGTAGAGGTATTCAATCGATTGAATCAAGAGATTTTGCAAACCTTCCACCGTAATGGGAACGGGTGTCAGGTCCTTGTCAGGATGGTCAACTTTGGCTTGCTCAAACTCCCTGGCCCAACCCACGACCTTTTCAAAATCCCACCCATGTGGAGCTCCCGGCTGACCTCGAACGTGCAAATGCTGATCAAGCAACACGATCTGGGAATCGTAAATATAGCGTCCTTCTTCCAGACGTGGATAGATTCCAAAACGCAATCGGTTTTTCAAAAAGGCGCGCAGCGACACTTTACCATCCTTATCAGTAGCGACCCGCCAGACATTTGATTCATCGCCGTAATCCGCGAGGATCTGCGACATAGCCTCTGGCTCTTCTTCTGAGCCATCCAGAATAAATAGTAAGAGATGCGGTCTCTTCTCCGGATCGGGAAATTTCGCCATCACTACTTTCAGGGCATCAAGCGAGGGCTGGGACTCAGGCTGGATCTCTTTGGTCAACGTCAGGACCAAGGTCACCTTCCCCTTGAGATCTTGAATGTCGTGCCTCTCTTTGTTGGACGTAATCAAGGTCGTCTCATCCGTCACCTTGGTCAGCAAAGTCGGCCGGTCACTCTGGCCCGTCCGCTTTTGATAATTGTGATAGGCATACTGCAACCCGATCCCTCCGACCACCATCAGAAGGACTAATTTATACGCAGTGGCCCGCAATTTCTTGGGGTCCCGATCGGCAGGCTCTAATTTACTGACGTCCACTGCGCGGCAAACTAGCTCAACTCCACGCAAAGGCAAGACCGAGCAATATCACCGGTAAATAGAGCAAAGTCCCGAAAAAGGCCTTCCTCATTGGCCCGCGCTCGCCCGAGGCTTTATATTTCAAGACCGGCACCATCAGGAAAATCACAAAGGGAGTGTGCAAAATCGCCACCAACCAAGGAAACAAGCCGGTCCAGGAGCCCAAAATCACCAGCACCATGAGACAAATCGAGAAGCAGGTGAAGAGCTTCGCGCTCTTTCCGCCCGAAACATCACCATTTGACCACATCTGGTAGCCTGCCTTCTCGTAGTCCTCCCTGCACAACCAGCTGATTGCCACAAAATGAGGCAATTGCCAAAAAAAGAGCAGCGCGAAGAGAAACCATCCGCCCCAGGCCTCCCAAGCCGCTCCGGCCCCAACCCACCCAATCAAGGGTGGTATCGCTCCGGGGATCGCTCCAACCAAGGTGTTGGAGGAATGCCACTTCTTCATCGGAGTGTAGACAAAGACGTAGGTCGCGATGGTGATCGCTGCCAGCACCGCCGCCACCGCGCTCACCTTGGCCGCCAAATGAATCACTCCGAAGGCGGCCAAGCCCCAACCAATGGCAAAGCCTTTCACAACGCCCATTCTACGTGATGGCAATGGCCGGTCCGCCGTCCGCTTCATGCGGGCGTCGTCCTCGATCTCCATGAGCTGATTAAAAGCCGCTGACCCAAAGGCCGCTGCCGCAGTCCCGATCAAGGTGTGGAGCAGCAAGATCCAGCGGGTCGACATCCCCCCCTCCAGCCCTTTAGCTGCGAGGAAAAAGCCAAAAAAGGTCGTGATTAGCACAAAAAAATTCAGACGCACCTTCATAAGAACCTGAAGATCCTGAGCCAAACCGGGCGCTTTTGATGAGTCGGACAAGGGCCAGAGTGTGCCCTCCCTTTTCTCATCCCGCAATCCCGAGTGAGCAAGAATCGCGATTTTTGCTTTTCCTGCCCCCTTCTCTTCCTAACAGTCCCCACCAACATGAGTGATCAAGACCAGTATCAACGCGAACTCGACGTCATCGAAGAGGTCAAAGACAAAGGCCCTGCCGGAAAATTCTTCGGCTATGCCAAAATCTCCGGCCCCGGCTGGCTCCAGGGTGCCATTACCCTCGGGGGTGGCTCGCTCGCCGGCGCGCTTTACTTGGGCGTCGTATCCGGGAATGACCTCCTCTGGGTCCAACCTCTGGCGATGATCTGCGGCATCATCATGCTGTCGGCAATCGCTTACGTCACCCTATCGACCGAGCAACGTCCGCTTCAACTCATCAACCGCCACCTCCACCCGCTTCTCGGCTGGTCCTGGCTCATCGCTACCATCATGGCCAACATCGTATGGACCATGCCCCAATTCTCACTGGGAACCGCTGCGATCCAACAAAATCTGGGAATCCTAGGCGGAGATAGCGGTCAATGGACGATCATCGCGATTCTTTTCGCCATCGGGCTCTACGTTAATTATCTCTACCAAGCCGGCGGCGGCGGCGCGAAACTCTTCGACCGCATTATCAAGTGCATGGTTGGTCTCATCGTTCTTTCATTCATGGCCGTGGTCATTGCCCTGTTTTCCAGCGGCAGCATCAGCCTTGGTTCCATCCTCGGTGGATTCATTCCCGACCTTTCTCTTCTGGGGAGCAGCTCTTCAACCTTCTCCGCCGACATCGCCGCTTCTTCCAATCCTGAATTCTGGGAAAAGCATATCGTGGGAACACAGAAGTCCAAAATCTTTGCCGCCTTCGGCACGGCAGTGGGCATCAACATGACCTTTCTTCTCCCCTACACCCTTCTCAAGAAAAAGTGGGGCAGCAAACATCGTGGTCTCTCCATCACCGACCTCTCAATCGGACTATTCGTCCCTTTCTTCCTCGCAACAGCCTGCGTCGTGATCGCTTCCGCCTCGTCCTTCCACGGAAAAACCGAGGACGTCGATCCAGTGAGGACCTACCCGACTCTTGCGAAAATGGACAGTGTGAAACCTCTCGTGAAAGATCTTCCCAAAAAGAGCGACGAAGAAAAAGCAGCCTGGAATGAAATCGTCGCCAGTGCTCCTTCTCTCAACGAATCTGACTTCAAACTCGCTGCCATGATTCACTCACGCGACGCCGGAGCTCTCGCGATTACTCTCAAACCCTTCACCGGTGAAGTCGTTGGCCAAAAAATCTTCGGCATCGGCGTCCTCGGCATGGCCGTTTCCACCATCATCATCCTAATGCTCATCAATGGACTCGCCTTCCAGCAGCTCTTTGAAAAATCACTAGGGTCGACCAAATCCTACTTCTTGGGATGCGGGATTTCGGGATTGTCAGGCTGCCTGTTTCCCGTCATCTGGAAAGTCGAAGCTAGCAAAGCCGCTCTTGCCATCCCTACTTCTGTGATCGGAGGAGCCTTGATTCCGATCGCCTACTTCACCTTCCTCCTTCTCATGAACTCCAAGAAGGTTCTCGGCGATAAGCGCCCTGAGGGAACCGCGCGCATTATCTGGAACGTCCTTATGATCTTCGCCACCACCGTCGCCACCGTCGGCACTTGGTGGGCCACCTCAGGGAAGAAATTCGGCGACGTCCCCGCCGGCATGATCGGAATGTCCTTCCTCGCGATCCTCTTCATCGTAGGCACACTGTCCTTCCTGAAAAACGAGAAGAAGGCGTAACCCTCAAGCGTAGACGACAGCCTCTGGAGCTTTCATCTACTTTCCCCAAATTCACCTTTGCCTCTTCACAGCTTAACGGTTCAAATCAGCGCGACATTATGAAATTCGGAATTATCGGAGCTGGCATGATCGGCCACTTCCACGCCAAGGCCATCACAGCAATGACAGGAGGCACTCTTCACTCGGTTTTTGACCTTCGCCAGGAGGCCGCTGACAAGCTCGCCGGAGAATACGGCGGGACCGCATATTCCGACATGTCCGAATTCCTCGCCGACGAGGAACTGGAAATCGTCACCGTGGGCACGCCTTCCGGAGCGCACCTTGAACCCTCATTGGCCGCACTCAATGCGGGCAAGCACGTCATTTGCGAAAAGCCTCTCGAGATCACCCTCGAGCGCATCGACCAACTCACCGCCGCAGCCGAGGCCAATGGCAAAACCATCGCGGCTGTCCTCAACCGCCGCTTCCACCCCGGCATGGACGCCTTCAAGAAGGCTTCCGACGAAGGACGCTTTGGAACCCTCACCAACGCCTCCGCTTACGTGAAGTGGTATCGCGATCAGGCTTACTACGATTCCGCCGGCTGGCGCGGCACCTGGGCCCTCGATGGTGGAGGCGCTCTGATGAATCAATCCATCCACACCGTGGACTCCCTGCTCTACTTGGCCGGCCCCGTGAAATCGGTGCAAGCCAACACCGCCTGCCTCGCGCATGAACGCATTGAGGTGGAAGACATCGTGGTTGCCATCGTGGAATTCGAAAGCGGAGCCCGTGGCGTCATCGAATGCTCGACCTGCACCTGGTCCAAGGACGGCCACCCTGCCCGCGTGCAACTCTCCGGCACCGAAGGCTCAGTCTTCCTTGCCGACGAAGCATTTGAGGTCTGGGACTTCATGGAAGAGAAGCCAGAAGACGCCGAGATTCAATCTACTCTCATGAAGGGGCAGGAAGCCGGGCTCGGAGCCAACGACCCGAGTGCAATTAACTTCTACCAGCACCAGCGCAACTTCGAAGAAGTGGTCAATGCCATCGCCGAAGGCCGTGAGCCCACCACCTCCGCTTCCGAAGCGCGCAAGCCCGTCGCCCTCATCACTGCAATCTACGAATCCGCGCAAAACGACGGAAAGAAGGTCTTTCTCTAAAAAAGCACCAGATTCACCGCCAGTAGGGTCAATCCTGCGGCGAATACAAGATCCAGGGCGCGGCCGATCTTTTGGTAGCCGCGCCTAATTTTCGGCAGCTGGAGCAACCACACCCAGAGACACCAAAAGAAGAGGCCTTCTCCCACGATCAGCCCCCACAAGGCATAGGGCCACCACGATGGATGCCCCTCCGTTAGAAACGGCGCGACCACGCCCGCAAAAAACACGAGCACCTTCGGATTGAGCAAATTACAAAATAGCCCCCTTAGATAAGGGCTCCTCTTTGGAACCACTTCCTCACCTCCTCCCTCATGTTTCTTCACCAAGCCCCACGCCAACCAAAGCAAATACCCCGCCGCAAGCCACTTCATGGTCAGCGCAATCACGCCACCCTTTGCCAAAATCACCGCCATCCCTCCAATCGCGATCGTGGCGTGAAAAGCCAAGCCGGTCACGATTCCAAAAACCATTAACCACCCCGCTCTCAACCCTTCCGCCAGCGCCGTGCGCGTCAGCAAAAGCATATCCGGCCCCGGGCTGAATTGCCCCACCACCATGATCAGCGCGAAGGCCAAAAGCTCGCCGATCATTGGTCGAAGTAATGGCCGAGGATCTCCATCACGCCGCGGCTTCCGTCTTTTGAAGCCACCTTTCCTCCGCGATTCGCCACGTAATGCCGCACTTCCGGCACCGCATTGGCCGGACAGCCGCTCGCCGAGCAAACGGCTGGCTGCAGCATACTGAGATCGTTAAAATTATCTCCAACCGCAAGAATGCTCTCCGGGGAAACATCCCACCGGGCCGCTGATTCAACCAAACAAGTTCCCTTGCTAAACTGCCGGTGGCTGAAGCGAAGATAGATGTCATTTCGCTCATAGGCCACCTCCGACGGAAAATTCAACTCCTCCACGAATCCCAGAATCTCTTCCATCTCATCCACCGTGGCCGCAATAATCCCAGCCGGATCGCCTTCCATGGAAACCCATCGTCCGTCGGTTTCCTTTTCGACAAACTTCTGAACCTTCTTTAGAGGGCGTTTCGCCTTCCGAAAGAGCTTCTTGTGTTCCTTTTCGCAAAGCTGATTCCAGTCATCGTGACCAACCCACCGTCCGAACTGTCCCGGAAAATAAATCTCCCGTTCCCGCGCGACGACGAAATCAGGGAGAATGGGAAACTTCGCTTCGTTGAACCCCTCGATCAGTTGATAGAGCGATCGCCCTGTACAAATCCCCCAAGCTGCACCGTAATTGGACCGAACCCATTGCACACAGTCGAAAAACTCTGGATCCAGCCGAGGCTTACCGTGACGCAACATCAGGGTTTCATCAAAATCGAAACCAAGAACAGCTTTCCAAATAGGAGGTTCGGGAGCGATCGTTAACACGGTGATAAACTAGTAGAGACCTCTCGATTCAGGCAATGAATTTCACCGGGATCTTACTCACCCACCGGCAGAGCCTCGGGAATATCTTCCGGAATAATCACCGCCTTCGGAATAAGTTCTTCTTCAGGAACGATTTGCGCCTTGGGAATAGGATCCTCTTCAGGAACAATCTGGGCCTTTCCGGGTTTCACCAGCATTTTTACCGGGCGCTCAATAGGTCCGGGGCGCTCCTTTCGCATCTTGATATCCACCCGACGGTTGGGCGCCTGATCCTCCTTCGATCCGGTCAGAACAATCGGAGAAGTCTTACCAAAGGATCTAATCACGATCATCTTAGGCTCCAGTTGCAGTGACTTGATCAACCAATCTTTCACCGCCTGGCTGCGCTTGGCCGAGAGGGAATCATTGAGAGCATCCCCACCGTAGGTGTCGGTATGCCCCTCCACCCAACAATACATGGAGGGATTGCGGTCGATCAACATCGCCACCTTCATCAGGGTCAGGCGCGCGTTGTCGCGCAGAGTCGACTCATTGTAGGCGAAGAGAAGATCACTTCCTATCGAGGCCTTGTTTTCCTCAAGCTGCCCCGGTGACATTTTGGCGTATTCATCGAGCCCGGTGTATCCCTTAATCACGCCAACTTCACTATTCCCGCCGGCTCCTTGCTTTTTGCCCAATTCAGAAATCACCGCGTCCGGATCAATAACATCCGCGAGCGGACTTCCGTCATCGACGACAATCTGGCCATTCGCGGCCTCGGGGAAAAGATTTTCAATTTTCCCGGCCTCGGGAATTTCGGCATTGGAATCATTTCCAACCACCGGCTCGGGGATATCGCTATCCTCCTCTCCAATCAAAGCCGGTTGTTCGATTTTTACTTCGGGAAGCAAGGGATCTTCGATCTGTGTGTCGAAATCAATCTCAGCGTCTTTCAAATCAAATTGGGCGTCTTCAGTCGAATCGATCAACTCCCCATCGATCTCCGGCTTCTCGAAAATCTCTTCAGCTGGTTCCTCTGCGTCCTCTTCATATTCAGTCTGAATTTCAGACATGTTGACCGGCTTGGAAACCCACTCCTGGGGCTCTGCGACCGGCAGCTTGATAAAATGGCTCCCGAAATAAATCAGAAGCATGAGATGAATCACCAAGGCCACAACCACGGCAATGAGAATAGGCCAGCCGAACCCCTCCCGCTTCGGGGCGAGATAGCTGCTAGCTTGTTCCCATGAATATTCTTTGGCCATGTCTGCGTTCATTATAACGACACGAAACAGCAGTGCAATTCAGGGAATATGAAGAATTTTTGAGCAATTAGTATTTCGCATCCCGCAAATTCCCCCTAATCAGGGGCTGTGAGTTGCACAGTTACAGGAATTGGTCTCGCAGGATTCGGCACTGTCGGCTCAGGCGTATGGAACATACTTAAGGAAAATGGCGGCCTAATCACCTCACGAACCCAGGACACGGTGCAGTTGGAAATCCGTAAAATCGCCGTCCGCGATCTCTCCAAAGCCCGTGATGCCGACGCTCCAGCCGATTTATTCACCACCAATCTCCTCGATGTCGTCAACGACCCAGCCGTCGATGTTGTCGTGGAACTCATCGGCGGAACCAATGCGGCCTACGACCTCGTCGAAGCCGCGCTCAAAGCCGGGAAGCCCGTCGTGACCGGAAACAAAGCCCTTCTCGCCGAGCGCGGAGGCCCGCTTTTCGCTCTTTCCAAG
Source organism: Akkermansiaceae bacterium (assembly GCA_029253285.1). Lineage (GTDB taxonomy): Bacteria > Verrucomicrobiota > Verrucomicrobiia > Verrucomicrobiales > Akkermansiaceae > SW10. The sequence goes on from JAQWZU010000179.1 coordinate 13,355, forward strand.
GAGCACAACGCGCCCATTTACTTGGAGGCTGCCGTGGCCGGAGGCATTCCCATCATCAAAGCGGTCCAGGAATCTCTCGTTGGAAATCGGATCGAATCCATTGCCGGAATCATCAACGGAACCTCCAACTACATCCTTCAGCGCATGACCGAAGCCGGCCTTGGATACCCCGAAGCCCTTAAGGAAGCCAAGGAACTCGGCTATGCCGAAGCCGACGAAACCCTCGACGTCAACGGTTGGGACGCGGCTCACAAGGCCATCCTTCTCGCCTCCCTCGCCCATGGATTCGTCATTGACCCCGAGAAAGTTTACGTCCGCGGCATCGAAAAGGTGACCCCTCTCGATATCCGCTTTGCTTCCGAACTGGGTTACGTGGTCAAACTCCTCTCCCTCGTCCACAAATGCCAAAACGGAGACATCGAGATCCGCACCCAGCCATCCTTCCTTTCCAAAAAGCACATCCTGGCCTCCGTCCACGGCGTCTTCAATGCCGTCGCGGTCAAAGGGGATCACCTTGGAGAATCCCTCTTCTACGGTCGCGGGGCCGGACAAGGACCCACCGCGTCCTCTGTTGTCTCTGACCTCGTCGAAGCCGCCCGCAATTCCCGCTCCGACCGGGGATTCCTCCCCTACAAAGAATCAGGCCCGCTCCGCGAAATCGATGAGAGCAAGACCTCTTATTACGTCCGATTCTCCGTGAACGACCAACCCGGTGTCATCGCCGACATCGCGTCCATTCTCGCCCAACACAAGATCGGCATCTCCGGCACCCACTCCCCTGTCGATGCCGACAATCCCGACGCAGAATTCCTCGAAATGGTGTTTCTTCTCCACACCTGCCCCTTCGGCGAGCTCAAATCAGCTCTTCAGGAAGTGGAAAAACTCGCTTG
>JAQWZU010000220.1 GCA_029253285.1 Akkermansiaceae bacterium
TGGCGGTGCTCGGGATGGTTCTGGCTTGCGCATGCTTTTTCATCTTCACCAAGGTCCTCGTGATCGATCTCCCGTAGCCGATGATTTTAGAAGTTCTCTCATCACCAAGCCTCGTCTTCCTTGTTCTGCTTGGAACGGCGCTTGGGATTGCGGTGGGTGCCATTCCGGGGCTGACCGGAGCGATGCTGATTTCGCTCTCGCTCCCGCTGACTTTCGGGATGGACGGGCAGAGCGCGCTGGCTTTCCTCGTGGCAATGTATGTCGGTTCGGTGAGTGGAGGTTTGATCACGGCGACTCTTCTGCGCATGCCGGGAACGCCGGCATCGATCATCACAACACTCGATGGTTACCCGATGGCGCAATCCGGGAAAGCCGGTCGCGCGCTCGGGTTGGGGATTGGTGCGTCCTTCATTGGCGGGATTCTTTCCTGGATCGCGCTCGCGCTGGTGGCGAAACCGATCGCGGAATTGTCGACGGTGCTTGGGCCGTGGGAATTCTTTGCGCTGGTTCTGATGTCATTAGTCTTGGTGGTAGGCGTCAGCGGGAAGTCGCTCACTCGCGGTGCGCTCTCGTGTGCGCTGGGAATTCTCTGCGCTTTGCCCGGGACGGCTCCCGGCAGCGGGGAGTTAAGACTGACCTTTGGCTTCAGCGCGATGGACGATGGCTTCAAATTGTTACCCGTCCTCATTGGTCTCTTTGCCCTGAGTCGCGTCATTGCCACGCCGCTGCAGAGTGCTTCGGAGCAAGGAAAGGTAGAGGGAAGAATCGTTATTAAATTACGCGAGTGGAAAACTCATTGGCTCAACCTCTTGCGCTCGTCGACGATTGGAACGGGCGTAGGAATTCTCCCGGGGATCGGAGCTAACATCGGGTCGCTGATCGCTTACTCGACCTCACGGGCCACCTCTAAAACTCCGGAGAAATTCGGAACCGGTTGCGAGGAAGGCGTGGTGGCATCGGAGTCGGCCAACAACGCCACAGTGGGTGGAGCGTTGGTCCCGCTGATTGCGCTCGGGATTCCGGGAAGTGTGATCGATGCCATTTTACTGGGCGCCTTTGTCATTCATGGTTTGCAGCCCGGGCCGATGCTTTTTGCCAATGAACCGAAAATCGTCGGAACCATCATTTCATCCTACCTGTGGGCAAATGTCGCCATGGTGATCCTTATGCTCATGAGCGCCCGCTGGATTTCCAAGCTGGCGCGGATCAAACATCATATCCTCATTCCTATCGTGGCAACCTTTTGTGTGCTGGGGTCGTATTCCCTGGCGAATCGCTTTTTCGATGTCTGGGTGATGATCGGTTTCGGGATTGCCGGATGCCTTCTGGAGCGCTGGCGAATTCCGTTGGCGCCTTTTGTGATCGGGTTCGTTCTCACGCCGCTGGGTGAGGATTCAATGGTCGCCGCTCTGATGAGTTCTGGGGGAGGCTGGGCTCCCCTGTTTACCCGTCCCATGTCGCTGGGCTTCCTTGTCGTCGCGGGACTTCTTTTATTCTGGTTGCTGCGTCAGCGTCGTGCCATTTCTCCCGAAGCCGAATGACTCAAAAACGACCACCCAACATTCTTTGGTACTGCACCGACCAGCAACGCTTTGACACCATCGGGGCCCTAGGCAACCCGCATGTCAAAACCCCGGCGATTGACGCGCTCGTGGAAGGCGGAACGGCTTTCACCCATGCCTATTGTCAAAGCCCGATCTGCACACCAAGTCGCACGAGTTTCATGACCGGGCTCTATCCGACGCGGGCGCACAACACGCGCAATGGCAATGACACATTCGAAGGGCATCCTCCGCTGGTCAGCAAGCTGGTCGCCGAGGCAGGATATCACTGTGGACTGATTGGGAAATTCCACCTGCAGAGTTCAGGCTTGCGAACCGAGCCTCGGCTCGACGATGGCTTTTCCTTTTGGAAATTCAGTCATGCTCCCCGGGACGATTGGGAAGAAGGTCACGACTATGCTGATTGGGTGAAGGAAAAGGGTGGGGATCTCACCGCGATGCGCGAGAGCGAGGATAATGTCAGCGCGGAGTTTCACCAGACGACCTGGGCGACCGAGCGTGCGCTGGAATTTCTCGATGAAGCGGAATCGATCGATAAACCGTGGATGCTCAACATCAACCCTTACGATCCGCACCCTCCGTTCATTCCGCCGAAGAGATACGCCGAGAAGTTCGACGCTGAATCAATGCCGGGACCGCACTTCCGGGACTCTGATTACGAGGCGCAGGCGAAGCTTGGGCCGGTTGATTTCCAAACCGAAGCCCAGTCTCCGGAGGACCGCGGGGCCAAGAAAATTCAGGCGCTCTATTACGCAATGATTGCGCTTATTGACGACCAGCTGGCGCGTATCATTCAGCGTCTCGACGAAACCGGCCAGCGTGAGAACACCGTGATTATCTTCACGAGCGACCATGGGGAATCTTTGGGAGATCACGGTTTATTGTACAAAGGCTGCCGCTTCTACGACGGTCTCGTTCGGGTGCCCTTGATCTTCAATTGCCCCGGCAGCATTGAAAGCGGGCTGCAGAGTGAGGCTCTTGTTGAATTACTCGATATGAGTGCGACGATTCTTGATTTCGCCGGAGTCGAGTGCCCGGAGTATTTCCAAGGCGATACCTTGCGATCGATCCTCTCCGGAGAGAGCGAGGCGGGGCATCATCGCGACAGCATTCGTTCCGAGTACTTCGATGCGCTCGATAAGAAGTTCTGCAATGGTAATGCTTCCTTCGCGACGATGTATCGCACGCGTCGTTACAAGATGGTGGTTTACCACCGTGACAACCTTGGTGAGCTGTTTGATCTCGAAAATGATCCCCATGAGTTCGATAACCTGTGGGATGATCCAGCTTTTGCTGACATCAAGAACCAGCTGATTCTCGAGAGCTTCAATGATCACGTCATGAAAACCACTGACGTTGGAAGTCGTCGCATTGCTCCGATGTGACCTTGATTCTTTCCCATGGGATTTTGGGCTCAGTAATGAGAGTGTCCGCTCGAGCTTGCTACTGAGAAGATCACGATTACGCCTCATGCCTTAAGCATTTCCGGAAGGGATTCCCGTTCATGAGGGTTCCGTGTATTGGGGAGAGTCGCCTCAGATATGGAAACTACGTGATACGACGGGCGACCATGTTACGGATGAGCGCCATTTTCCTTAGCGGATATTTCGTAGCTGGAAGTGTTCTCATTATCTGCTTTTCTCTTCTCATATGAGTACCAAACGCACTACCGTCCTCGCTGGCATTGCCGCGAATAACGCTTCACTGTTTCATCGGGTTCAATTTAGCGTGGGGGATGCAATGGTGATGATCGACTTTGCAGACAAGCCGTCTGTTTTGATTGTCCGGGATCTTGAAATGGACCGGGCTCGCCAGATTGCGAAGGTCGACCGGGTTTGTTGTGCCGCTGACTTTACGCCGGAAGGCGGGCTCTCGGGCGACCGGGATTCCGCGCTGGCGGAAGCGGCGGCGGAATGTCTTCGCCAGGCCGGCGAGACTTCGGTCACCGTTGATCGGACGCTGCCTTATCTCTACGCTCACTTTATGATGAAGGCCGGTATTGAAATCGAATACTCGGCGGATTTCGGAGTGAAAGAACGTCGCACGAAGAATGCCGAAGAGATCGATCATTTGCGTCATGCCCAAAAGGTGACCGGCGAAGCGATGACCTTCGCTTGTCGATTAATCGCGAACGCGACTCCGGACGGGGAAGGGGTTCTTCATCATGAGGGAAGCGCGCTTACTTCCGAGCGGGTTCGCGCGATGATCACCGCCTTTTTGGTCGAGCGAAATTTTTCTAATGCCCACGATTCAATCGTCGTCACCGTTCCTCATGTCGCCGACTGCCATCATTTTGGGAAAGGTCCTTTGAAGGCGAATATTCCGGTGATCGTGGATATTTTCCCGATGGATAACGCAACACGCTACAACGGCGATATGACCCGAACGGTGGTTTGTGGCGAACCGAGCGATGAGTTTAAGAGAATGCATGCCACGGTTTGCGAGGCCAAGGCTGCCGGGTGCGAGGCTCTGAAGGCGGGCACGACGGGGGAGGCGGTGCATTCTGCGACTGCGGCGGTGATTGAGAAACATGGCTACTCGATGGTGCGTGGTGATGCTCGTCACGATGAAGGCGTGCCCACGATGCGGCACGGAACCGGGCATGGAATTGGTTTGGAAGTTCACGAACCAATTCTGTTAGATCACGGTGGCGGAGAAGTTTACGCTGGCGAGGTCTTTACGGTGGAACCCGGTTTGTATTCCTCGGTCATCGGTGGAGTTCGGATCGAGGACATGGTCCTCGTCACGGAGACGGGCCACGAAGTTCTCTCGCCGGTGCCGGAAGGGTTGAATTGGAAGGATTGATCGATCTCGTGAAGTAACGACGTAAAAAGCTTTGATGATTGAAATTCGTTTCATTGATAAAGTTGTGCTGTTGATGTGGCTTTTGGCGGGCGCCGCGACTGCCACTCCCAATAAGCTGGCGCCTGATGTTTTGAAGCGCGCGAGTGAGATTCATTCGGGGTTCAAAGGAGAGAGAGGCCGTGTAGCACAGTTCGGCGATTCGATTACCTACTCGATGGCATTCTGGTCGGCGATGAGTTGGTCTGATCCTGGCAAATTTCTGCCAGATGATGAGATGCCAAAAATACCGAAGGGCAAACAATGGAAGAGCGTGATTAAAGGAGCGCGGGATAAGGGGCCAAAGTTTGCCAACTACTCCGGATGGAAGGTTGGGAATCTTCTGAAGTCAATTGATGCTGTCTTGGAGCGCGACAAACCGGAGGTAGCGCTCATTATGATCGGGACGAATGACATCAACGGGAAAAAGGTGCCCAAAAGTTACCGGGCCGGACTTGAGCAAGTAGTTTCCAAATGTCTCGCGGCCCAATGTGTTCCAATCCTAAATACTATCCCGCCACGCCTTGGTCACGATGAAGCGGTTGCTGGAGTGAATGAGGTCATCCGTGAAGTGGCCACCAAAGGAAATTTACCGCTCGCGGATTTTCATGCCGAGTGTTTGCGTCTTCGGCCGGGCAAATCCTGGGTTGGCACAATCATCTCGAAAGACGGCGTGCATCCTTCAGGAGGTAAAACGAACCTATACGATGAAAAAAATCTCAAAGACAGCGGATACGCCCTTCGTAATTGGCTGAACTTCCAAATTTATCGTCAGCTCTATTTTAGAGTGTTTGAGGCAGAGTAGGTTCCGCGGACTTCATTTCGGTGAGAATAAAATGGAGGCTCTTTTTTCGGGGAGCAAATTGTTGTGAATCGGAGATTTTCCGGGGAAAATGAATTTTATTTGAGGGTTTTGAAAACTATCGCTGGAAGTGGGATTAATGAGAATTAAGGACGAATCGGGTTCCCCAAGCTCGATTCTAAAAAAGGGCCTTCTGCTGGTTGAGAGGTCGGGTGTTCACCCGATAGATGGACATTGTGGAAATAAGCAGTATCTCCGGGGCGTTATTCTGTCACCGTTTCTATGAAATTCCTGCTGTTGATCTCGATGCTGTTCCAATTTGCAATACCTGCCTCCCGGGCAGAAACGTTGGGTGCGCTGCGACCGGGGGAGGAGGCTCCCAAGACCTTCGAGGAAATGTGGGCCGGGTTCGATCCGCGGGCTGAGCCATTGGAGGTCGAAATGCTAAAAGAGTGGGAGGAAGACGGGGTGGTAATGAGGGTGCTGCGGTATCGGGCCGGGATCTTCAAAGGAAAGAAAGCGATGATCGCGGCGGTGTTTGGCTATCCAAAAGTTGGGAGCAAGTTGCCCGGTCTGGTGCAAATTCACGGAGGTGGACAGTATGCCGATTACAAGGCGGTGCTTACGAATGGAAAACGCGGATATGCCACGATTTCCATCGCCTGGGCGGGTCGGATTTCTGCTCCTGACTATTTGGTGAATCCGGAGGTGGTGAAACTTTTCTGGGAAGGGAAAACGGAAGACTCCGGATATCGAGTCACGACGGATTGGGGAGCCTTGGATGGCTATCATGCTCCCTGCCGAAACAAGGGGAATGCCTTTGCGCATGTTTCACCTCATCCATGGACACTCGATGCGGTGGATTCGCCTCGAAACAATCCCTGGTTTCTCGCCACTTTGGCAGCGCGGAGGGCCTTGACGTTTTTGGAGCAGCAACCCCAAGTCGACCCGGAAAAGTTGGGTGTCTATGGACACTCGATGGGTGGAAAGCTCACCATCTTCACGGCGGCTTCCGATGACCGGGTGAAAGCGGCCGCACCCTCCTGCGGCGGCATCAGCGACCGCGACAGCAAGTATGAGATTTATCAAGATACCATCGCGGATTCCACCACTCTCACTCATGTGAAGTGTCCGGTATTCTTCCTGAATCCCGCCAATGATTTCCATGGTCGCGTGGGGGATTTTGATAAGGTGATCGATGAGATCCAAAGCAGGGACTGGCGCATTAGCAGTGCGGCGCATCATAACCATCAGGATACGGCTCCCTATGAGGTTGCGACACAACTCTGGTTTGACGAGCAGTTGAAAGGCAACTTCAATGTGCCAAAGACTCCGAAGACGGAGCTGAAGCTTTCGGGGACTCCCGAAATCACCGTGATCCCTGATGCTTCACGCAAAATCCTCTCGGTGGATTTTTTCTATACCCAAGAGGGTAAGGCGAAGGAAACGAGCAAGGATCGTGACCTGGTGATGAATCGATTTTGGCATCATCGTTTGGGCAAGATGGTGAATGGGCAGGCCAAGGCGAATTTGCCTTTGTTGAGTCGGGAAAAGCCGCTTTGGGTCTACGCAAACGTTCGCTACGAGTTGGACAAACCGGTCGAAGGAGTGGGCTACTATTACCGGGCGTATCAAGCAAAGGACTTTAATGTCTCTTCACTGATCAAAAAGATTACGGTGGATCAATTGAAATTGGCCGGAGTAAATGCCACTGATAAATCCTCCTTGGTCATCGAGAATTTCCGGGGTGAGTGGCGCAAGAACTGGTTTAGTTATCAACCGGATCGCGATTGGTCGCTCACGACACACAAGATCAATGATCCCAAGTGGGCTCCACCCAAAGAGGCCTATTTGGTCCTGGCGGTGCAGTCTCAACAGAGGAACAAGATGGTGGTCCGGGTCGACGATTATTTTGCCGAGGTTCAGTTGACGGGAGGGTCGGATGATCAAGGGATCGTGTTGCAGGCGTCGTCATTTCAGAATGTGGAGGGTGAGAGAAATCTGAATTGGGCGACGGCGAAGGAACTGGAGTTGAGCCCGCAAGAAATTTTCAGAGGAAAAAAAGATCGCAAGACAACGCATCAGGTCGGAGCGGAGTGGCGGGAGGATCCGCCGGTCTTCAAAGTGTTGAAATGGGAGCCTCGAAAGTAATGATATTTCGTGCGACATTAACTGCCTGTCTGGGCTTGGTGATTTCAAGCCTGGCAGCGGAGATTGCTGTTTTGGTTCCCCATGAAAAAGATCAGGGTCAGATCTGGTGGGTCGATGGTTTCCCGACTCACCGTGAGGGCGCGCGTTGGCTTCGTAAGATTCAGACGGGGTATTATTCTTTCGCTCTAAATACCGAGACGCTTGAGGTTCTCGAATTTGGAAAGCCGGGAGAATCAGCGGAGTTGGAGTTGAAAGTCATTGTGGACGGAAAGGAATACTTCGGAGATGGTGGAGCGAAGTGGACGCGAACCACTGGCCCCAGATTGATTGAATCGGGTCACTTCTTTCAGCGGATGGACGTCACGGATTTAAAATTTAGCACCAAGGCAGGAGAGGTGCTCAATGCGAAGGCGCGGTTTGAAGTGATCGCTTGGCCTGATCGTCTGGGTTTGCTCCTTTCGGCCGAACCTTTGGATCCCAGAACGAAGGTCGAGAAGAGTATTCGCTTGAAAACTTCGAAGGGTATTTTGCAGGGCGAGGGATTCCTTGCCCTTAATCCGGCAGAGGGGGTGAAGGTTCCCGGAGGGAGTCCCCTTTTGGTGAAGGCTCCCAATTGCGCGGTGGAGTATGAGCCTGCCCAGGGTTGGCACCGCGTAAACTTGGACCGGGTAAAATCGATCGGGAAAGGGAACGATGTCATCGAGCGGATTCAGTTTCAGATTTCCAATCCGACGGGGCGTGAAGAAGTAGCTCGCTTGATGTTTGAGAAAGCGGGCGGGTTTCGGGGGCGGTTGGGCTCGGCCATTACCGGAGTGAGCGCGATGTTGTGTGATGCCGATGGTCAACCAACGGGAATTCCGGTGCAGTTGAGTAAGAACTGGCATCGCAAGCCGGAGAGAACAACCTACGACGGTCAGTGGTTTCATGGCATCACCCAGCTTCGGATTCCAGCAGGCAAGACGGTGGCGCTTGAATTGGTAATTGCCAATGCTCATTGGGGTGGCGTGGCGGCAGCTTCGCATGCGCAGCTTAGTTTGATCGGCTGGGGTGGAAATTCTCTTTGGGAGCAAAGTGCGCTGGGATGTTGGGGCGAGAGCATTTGCTATGATCCGGATCAGGCGCTGGCGAATACCACCATCACCGACGTGCGGCCGCTGATGGTGTCGGGCAAGGGAAGTGGTAAGAAGTGGGCTTGGACGAATAATATGGGCGGGGGTGACTTTTTCCGGCTTTACGATCTCGAAGGAGGGCGGGTGGCGCATTCGGAAATGAAGACGACTTACCACAAGTATGGTCCTTGTCTGACGGAGGTGAGTTACCAGGGGAAAGTGGGTGATGCGATGAGGCACGGCATGACAATGAGTCTGGGGCGCACCGATGATGTGGTGCGGGGGACTTATCGGGTGCGACTGGATGTTGAGAAGGCGTTGGACTTTTCGCGCTTCGTGATTTTTCAGGTGGGTTCGGATACCTACAATTTTACCAAGGAGCGTAAGATGGCTTTTGGAAATCAAGGTGGCCTCGTGAAGGAGTGGGATACCCGATGGGGTGGGAATGCCTATCGCGGCAAGCCCATGAAGCTTGAGGGATCCAATCCCTGGATTTCATTGCATGATGCGGTGAAGCCGGAGACAGAAATAAAAGGGGCGATCTCCAATCGGGGAATTGTGTTGCGTAAATGGAAGGCCCGAATTGGTGGAAAAGATGCCTCGGCGTGGATTGCCGAGTATGGACAAACAAGGCATCGGAAGGATTCCTCTACCATTGATTTTGTGCCTCCGCCGGGGGTGACGCGTTTTGAGCCGGGTGACTTTATTGAAGCAACTTTTGAGCACATTATGATGCCCCAGTTTACCAAGGACTACTACGGACCGAATGAGGCACTGCGTGCAGCTCTCGGGAAGTATGAAAATTCCTGGCGTATGATTCATCGGGAGTCTGCCGGCAACGCCCGTAAGATCCAGGTGCTGGAAGGTCAGCTGGAGCGGCGCTTTCCGGATGTGAAAATTGGAGCCGTAAATGGCGGTGCGAAATTCACGCTGCGGGGAGGTTTGGGTTATGTGCCGGTGACTCTCACCGGTCTAAAATCCCACAAAGCTGTGCAGCTTCAAGTCGATGGACATTTGCTGGACCAGAGCGTTCACGGAAATGATTTCTGGCAGTGCAACTATGACCCGGTGAAAAAATTCTGGAGTCAGACGTTCAATCTTCCTCTTTCTCAAAAAATCCAGACCATCAAATTCAGTTCTCAAAAATAGTCATGAAAAGAATCAAACTCTTCGCCTTTCTCCTAACCTTCCTTGCCGTCGCCAAGGGAGGAGCCGCTTCTCCGAATATCGTGTTCATCTTTGCTGATGATTGGGGTTGGGGAGATCTTAGCTGCCACGGGCATCCTTATGTTAAAACGCCGAATATTGATCGTCTTGCAAAGGAGGGGACGGACTTTCATCGCTTCACGGTGGCGAGTGGAGTGTGTTCGCCGAGTCGCACCGCGGTGATGACGGGGCACTTTCCAGCGCGCTACAATATCGATGGCCACTTTGCTTGGGTGCCGAGCAATGCCAAGCGGGGGATGCCGGATTGGCTCGATCCCAAGGCCCCGCTGATGACCCGCTTTCTGCAAAAAGCGGGATACCGCACGGCGCACTATGGGAAGTGGCATTTGGCGAACAATATGATTCCCGATTCGCCTTTGCCGAAGGTCTACGGCTACGATCGGGCCTGGGCGTTTAACTGTGCCGGCGAGCAAATGCCCGTGCATGAAGATTCCAAGCATGCCGTGAAATTCATCGAAGATTGTCATGAAGAAGGAAAGCCCTTCTTCCTTAACCTCTGGGTGCACGAACCGCATACGCCTTTTCATACCGTGCCGAAGTATCGCTGGCGTTTTCGGGACCTGCCTGAAGCCGATAACATTTACGCTTCGGTTCTTTCCCATGCCGATGATCGTATCGGTGAGGTGCTCGATGCACTTGATCGCCTGAAGCTGACAGGAAATACCCTCGTAGTGTTCAGCTCCGACAACGGTCCGGCCCGCGCAAGCAAGCCGACGGAATTAGCTCTGAATCACGACACGGCCACCGGCGCGGGTTATGGCATCGGCGCGGCCAAGGGAATTACCGGAGGTCGCCGGGGATACAAAGGTGCGCTCTTCGAGGGAGGAATCGGAGTTCCCTTCATTGCCCGCTGGCCTGGGGAAATCGCGGCCGGAAAAGTGGACAGTGAGTCCCTGATTTCAGCGGTAGATCTTCTCCCGACCTTTTGCGAGGTCGCCGGAGCGGCTTTGCCCGTGAGCTACAAAGCCGATGGAGTGAGTCAGGTGGCAGCTCTCAAAGGCAAGCCTGTTCCCTTACGTGGAAAGCCTTTGTTTTGGAAAATGGGCGGAAACAAAAACCGCGCCGACCACTGGGTGAACTACGCCGTGGTGCAGCAGCATTGGAAGTTGGTAACAAACAATGACACCAGCCGGGTCGAACTCTACGACCTCGCTGCCGACCTTGCAGAGAAGGTCGATGTCGCCGCGAAGAACCCCGGGGTAGTTACCACGATGCTGAAACAATTGGAAACCTGGCAATCCACTCTTCCCGAGATGCCGACAGGTGATGTCTTCTCTGCCGAAAGAGAGGCAAAGAAGTAATTTCTCTGCTGTTATAAGGAACCGGGAGAGGTGCGGAATCAACGATTTACCTGGAGTCGGAAGAAGTGGTGAGCAGTAACGACTCCTGCGAATTCAATGGTGACTTTGTGGAGGGAGGGCGCGAAGAAATTTTCCTCGATGGTAAGGTTCCCATCAACACCGGCGATCTGATCTTGCCATGTTTCGAGATCATCGGAGAATTGGGGCCTTGGACTGAGGTAACTTGCCCGGGCGGCGAGAGGGAAAGAAGCAAGGGTGTTTCCATTGGAAAGCTCAAATAGGAGAGGCGGGGTTTGATCGGGCGTGGCGGGATTGGTTCCGAGGACAAATTCGATACTATTGGGTAGTCCGTCTTTGTCCGGATCGGTGTCAAAGCCAGCATCCTCGCCGGTGAGGCCATGGGTGGTTTGAGACCAGGTGGTGAATGGGTCGGTATCGCTAATCAGGACGATTCTGCTGCCTTCGAAGGCGTAGTCGATGGAATATCCGGCGGGGAAGTTGTTGATGGTGGTAAAGGTTCCGGTGAGGGAGCCATAGGAAGCGATGGTATAGATGGGCTCGGTCAAACCACCACCGAGGTCGGCGAGGGTGAGGGTTGCTCCAGTGATGTCGAGAGAACCGGTAACGTCAAAGCGGTCATTGGAGGGACCGTCGACTTCGATGAGAAGGGCGCCGATTTTGGCATCGTTTGTTGCGGTGAGAGCTCCGGTGGATTGACCCGGAGAGATTGTCCCGCTGCCGACAATTTCCGCGCCGATGCTTCCGTTGCCGCCCAGGGTTCCATCGGGTCCAATGACGACCCGGGAACTTGTGGAGAGATTGACTTGGTCTCCGATGGTGAGTTGACCTTCGGTGATTGAAGTGGTCCCGGTGTAGGTCGGGCTGGTGGTGAGGTGAAGATGGGAGGTTCCGGTCTTTGTGAGATTGACTGGGTTAAGATATTCGCTGATTTCTCCATTGAGGGTAAAGGCGGCAGTTCCATCTCCGTCGATAGTGAGATCGTGATAGAGGATGAAGGGATTGCTGATTTCGTAACCAAAGGCAGGTCCGTTGCTTCCGAGAGAGAAGCTTGGGGGCATACCGGAGAGGTCGTTGGAGAAGAGCAATTCGTTTCCATTGATGGTGGCCGATTGGGGATTGGCCCCGATAAACTCACCGGTCATCTTGAGGGAATTTAACATGAAAGTGAGGCCGGTAGGGCGCATCATGTTGTTACTGGCGGTGTAGGAAAAGTTGTCGGTGGTCGGGAATTCCAATACGCACCCGGCAAAGGCGTCGAGACTGAGTAAGGTGTCCTGCGATGCGGTGTCGGGATCGGTCCAGGCGTTTTGGGTGGACCAGTTGAGGGCGACCGGAAGGTCGCCGCCGCCACCACCACCGATTGTTCCGCGATCGAGCGTAAAGTCGTCGAGTCTGGCAAAGCCGGATCCGGTTTGGGCCGAGTTGAGTGAGATAAATAATTTTTTACCGTTGGCTGAAGCAGGGATGGGTGGAAATAAGGCAATCTCGGTTTGGTAAGAATTGTCCAGTGACGAGAGCTCTGAATCGAGGGACGCAAGAATCGTTGGTGTGCCCGAGAGGTTGTCGTCGGATGTGGTAAACAGGCTCACTCTGATCTTGTCGCCGGGGTCATTCCAGTTTGAGGCATCGCGCCATTGATAGGTTGCCTGGAAGATTTCGCCGGTAGCCAGAGAGTGGTTGGTTTCGAGTCCGAATTCTCTGGTGGCGCTTTCCGCGATGATGGCGTTTCGGGTGCCGTTGGCATCGAGGGAAGTTTGAGTGGCGTTGAGGCTTCCCGCTCCGGTGCCAATGTTTTGCCAAGTGGGGGTTTGATCGAAGGTCTGTGCTCCAGACCCTCCCCCGGCATTGAAATCGCCATTGAGGAGAGCCCCCCCAATCAGAGTGAGGTTGGAGGTGAATGGGCCGAGATCAATGGGTTGAGGGTTCAGGATAAAACGATCGTTCAGATTGATGGAGCCCGGTGATTTGTTGAGCCCGGCGTGCCGTGGTTTATCTGCTCCAACTTCGAAGGCGGTGAAGTCGTTGAGAAGCTCCTCAACGATTTCAGGATTGGTATTGGCGAGGTCGGTGGACTCGCCAATGTCACTGGAAAGGTCGAAGAGAGAGAATGGGGCAGAGGTGCTGTTGCTGGTGAGTTTCCATTTGCCTTTGCGCACTCCGACTTTGGACTCGCTGCGAATGGTAAGCACCTCGTGGGGAGGTTCGGTCGTGGTCCCCTTTAGGTGGGGGATCAGGCTGACGCCATCGATGTCAGCGGGAGGAATGGCGCCGGCGGCCTCCAGACAGGTGGGGAGGATGTCGATGGAGTGGATGGGCTCGTGGTAGGTGTCATTTTCGGGAAGTCCGGGACCCGCGATGATCATGGGGACTCGGGTGCCGCCTTCATAGACGGATCCTTTAAAATTTTTGAGAGGAGTATTGACGGTTCCGATGCCATTGGCGCCGCCATTGTCATTGATGAAAATCACGAGGGTGTTGTCAGTGAGGGAGATCGATCCGTCGCCGGCCGGGTCATCGAGTTTGTTGAGAATGTTGCCAATTTCCTTGTCCATGGTGAGAACCATGGAGGCATAATCTTTTCGGTTGTCGGTAAGGCCGGCGAGACGTGGGTCATCGATATCGGGAGAGGGGCCGATGGGGCCGTGCGGAGCGGTGAAGGCGACGTAGAGGAAGAAGGGATCGGGATCGTCGTAGTGCCGGTCAATAAAATCCACGGCTCCGATTCCAAAGGCGTTGGTCACGTAGTTGTTGGTGGTATTCCAGGGAGCGGTTGTTTCGAGAACGGTATCGGAAAATGGCGAAGTGATCGTCTCCCGGAGTTCGCCAGATCCAGTCGTCGAACCGATGGTGTAATTGCGGGAGCCTTTCCAGATTCCAAAGAACTCGTCGACGCCCTGATTTTCAGGACGGTTGCCCAAGCCATTGTCGTTTGCGCGGGCGCCAATGTGCCATTTGCCAATGACTCCGGTGGTGTAGCCCTCGGCCCCCATGCGGTCGAAGATAGTAGGGGTATCCGGTGAGAGGCCATCGATCGCGGTGGCTCCCATGAAATTGTTAATGTTGTATTCGTAGCCGACGCGTTGCTGATAGGATCCGGTGACAATGGCGGCACGGGACGGGGAGCAGACGGCCGCGGTATAGGCGCTGGTCAGGAGGGTGCCGCGCCCGCGCAGGGCATTGAGGTTAGGGGTGGGCACTGGACTGGCGGCCTGACCGGGGTTGAGGGTCTGGAGATAGTCGTCCATGAATTCCCAGTCGGCGTAACCGGCGTCGTCCGAAATGATCACGACGACATTTGGTTTTTGAGCAAAAACGGGGGAGACGAGGAGAAGTAGGGCAATCGGAAGATACTGGAGCGACATGGCGGACTGGCTGAGCATTTCAGATGAATTGAGAGATGTCTCTGCCAATTCTGCAATGCTCGAATGCATCTTTATGGCTGGTGTGCCACTAATCTGCACTTATTGGGGCTGGATCACGAAAAGCTGACCTATCGTCATGCGGCCCGTGATTTCCGCCTGACCGATGTCGATGGCTCGGTAGCGAAGGGCCGCTCTGGGAATCAACCGCATTTCGGCAAGGGGTATCGTTGGGCCACCGAACAACACTGGTCTACCCTGCCTATTTCGGAGCGGGAGCGGCGGTTCATTCGGGTCTGCGTTGAGAAGCGAGAAGCGGCTTGAGCTTCATCTTGCGGAATTTCACCCAGCCGGCATGGTTTTCGGCGCCGTAGGTTTGGATGGCGAGGTGGCCCGGAGCAAGGTGCCTTGCGAGGCGCTTCGCATCCTGGTAGTCGACGATCTTTTTGCGGTTGAGCCAGACTTGAATGTGTGGGCCGAGAGCTTTGATACGGAGGGAATTCCACTCCTTGGGTTTGCGGTGTTCGTCTTTGGTATCGCCCTTGTCGAGCCAGTTGTTGAGATAGAGCCCGACTGGTTCATCGGCCGCTCCCCGGCCGATGTTCACTTGAAGGCGGTCGCCTTTCTGTTTCAGGTCGTAGCGCAGATAGATCCCGCTGTTGTATTTTCCGTGTTCATCGATTTTGAATTCCAGGCTGAGATCGAAGTCCTGGAATTTTGCTTTGGAGAGCAGAAGACCTGAGCGTTTGGGATCACCATCCTGACCGCCGGAGAGAATGCCGTTTTGGTAGGTCCATTTGGCGCTGCCCCGAGAGGTCCAATCGTCGAGGGAGCTGGAGGGGAAGAGGGAGAGTTCTTCGGAATGAAGAAGATGGGTGGTAAAAAGGAAAATGAGAATGCGGAACATGGCAGGGATGAGACAATCAGTTCGGGACACTGGACAAATGAAAAAGAGGGGGTGCTTTTGTGCCCGGGTTCCCGGCTCCGCTAATTCGAGACGATACGATAATAGCGGGTGGAAGGGCCTGCGGGGTCGGTGAAGGTAAGGAGACTGTTGTCCGGGACGTTGTTGAAGGTGGAATCGGTGAGATCGCTGAACCAGTTTTCGAGGTCGTCGGAATATTCGACTTGGTAGCTTTTGCCGGTGACGCCATTCCAGGTGAGGGTCGTGGCGGTTCCCCCATCGTGAGTGAGAATGGGAATGGGTGCAACGAGGTCGGCAGGGTTGTAGGAATTGACAGCATAGTCGGCGACGAGGAGGAAGTTATCACCGTATCGAGACACGAGTGGGGAAGAGACCTGCCACTCAAAACCGACGTAACCAAGATTGATGTCGGCTGGGTTGGCGGCGGTGGTGAAGGTGGCGTCTTCGAAAAGAGGGAGGCCGGAGAGTGAGGCGGACCAGGTATTGCTGGTGAGGTTGACGGAGATGAAGAGTTCGTCGAGTTCTTCGTGGATGAAGTCGGTGAGAGTATCAAACTGTGTCGATGTGCTGCTATCGATGTCCGCTTGTTCCCGCCAGATGCCAAATTGAGTGTTTAGGGCTTCCGAATCCTGGTTGTCAAAGCGGATGGTGGCCATTCGTTTCGCGTTGGCATTAAAAAAGGAGAGGTAGAAGTCGTCGTAATAGTCGTTGTTGGAATCTCGGATGGATATGAGGGCGTCGATTCGGATGATGGATTCCCCGGCGGTGGTGTGGTCGTGCAGGATTTGTTTCAGGACACTGACCCGGCGGGTAGTTGGTTGCCCAAGGCCGAGAGCAGCGTAGTTTCCGAGAGCGCCGCCAAATCCGGTGTTGTCGATGAAGCTGATTCCGCTGGCGCTGTCCGTGATGGCCCATCCGTCGGTTCCAGCCCATTGGTCATCTCCAACAGTGAAGTTGTCAAAATCGGT